>DJAA01000015.1 GCA_002428085.1 Sulfurimonas sp. UBA6014
CAAAATCTTTCTCCCGTCATTGCGAGCAAAGCGAAGCAATCTACAAGCCCGCTATGGATTGCTTCGTCGTTCCTCCTCGCAATGACGAAACGTACACCTCAGAATAAATCCTCTCGTCGTAGGGAACAAAGCTCGTCATTGCAAGACCTTTCTCCTGTCATTGCAAAATCTTTCTCCTGTCATTGCGAGATCTTTCTCTCGTCATTGCAAGCAAAGCGAAGCAATCTACAAGCCTCTTTTCTTGACCTCTTTTAAAACTGTATCATCCCATTTATTGGGCTTGAGGCGGTTGCGTAAGGACGTTTTGGGATTCTTCCGCTTAAGTAACTCATGCGTCCTGCGATGACTGCATGTTTCATCGCTTCTGCCATGAACATTGGATTTTGTGCCTGCGCTATGGCGGTGTTGGTTAAAACACCGTCAGCTCCAAGCTCCATCGCGTAGGCGGCATCGCTTGCACAGCCTATGCCTGCATCGACAATTACGGGAACATTTACCGCTTCACGGATGAAGACGATGTTATAAGGGTTTTGAATCCCTAAACCACTTCCAATAGGAGCGGCAAGGGGCATGATGGCATGCGCTCCAGCATCTTCAAGGCGTTTTGCCATAATCGGATCATCAGAGGTGTATGCCATGATGGTAAAACCCTCTTTAGAGAGAATTTCACACGCTTTAATAGTCTCTAAAACATCAGGATAGAGTGTTTTTTTTGTGTCACCGATAACTTCTAGTTTTATGAGATCAATTCCCGTTGCTTCACGTGTGAGTCTAAAAGTAGTGATAGCTTCCTCGGCAGTCGTACACCCTGCAGAGTTTGGCAAAAATTTTACATTGGTCCCTTTAAATGTATCACGGAGATTTTCTTGGTCAGGGTTTGTAATATTAAGACGACGAACTGCCACTGTAATGAGCTCGCTTCCTGAGGCGAGTGTTGCCGCTTTTGTCGTTTCAAAATCAACATATTTTCCACTGCCGACAATCAATCGTGAGCCTAATTCATATTTTCCAATTTTTAATCTATGCATAATTTCAATTTCCTTATTATTTATATTTTTATTTACAAGTGACCATACGTCCTTTTTTAAAAAGAGCGTATGGTTTCGCTGTCATTCTCGAAAAACAAAGTTTTACTAAAGAAACATTTTCGCTTTGTGAAAAGCACTTCGCTTGTTTTCTGTAGCTTTAGTGGGTAACATCAGTTTATAACATAAGCAATCTTACAGATTACCAATCCCCTCAATCAAATCATACGGAGTCAGTGAAAAATCAGCACCTTTATAGTTTAGGGCGAGTTTTGTATGGGCGAGTGAGCCGTTTTTTGCGGCTTCTAGGGGTGAATACCCTTGGGCTAAGAGTGCTCCGATGAGCCCACTTAAAACATCGCCACTTCCCCCTTTTGCAAGCGCTTGCGTCCCATGAGGATTGATGAAAAACTTATTTTTGGAGGCTATGATGACATTGGCACCTTTTAAAAGAAGGGTAGCATGTGGAAATTTTTCACAAAATTTTTCAACATACAAAAAACGATTTTTTTGAAGCGCTTCTACGCTGATATCAGCAATATTTGTTTGTTTTAAAAGTGCGACAAACTCTTTGGCATGAGGCGTTAAAACGATTTTTTCTCTTTGAAGAATCTCTAACAGTATTGGCATATGAAAAATATCAGCATCGGCTACAAGAGTAAGAGAATTATCCAGAAATTTTTTGAGCTCAAGCGGGTCAAATGTATCGCCAAGCCCCATGCCACAAGCTAATGCTGTTGTATTTGAGGGTAGCTGAGGAGCGTGCATAATGGTGTGAGGCACTTGCTCTTTTTGAGACCCCACAAGCGTGACCAATCCTGCTCCAAATCGCAAAGCCGCCTCTGCACTCATGATGCTTGCCCCTGCTTTATTGCCACTTATAAGAGCGAGGTGTCCAAAACTTCCCTTGTGGGTATCTTTTTTTGTTCTGCATGGGAGTTGTAAATCCTCTTCATCAAGTAAAGACCAGTTGGTTTGCCCCTCATAAATAGTTCTGCAAATGCCTAAATCAAGAACTTTTATAGTACCAACAAACTCTTTTGCCGCATCCAAAAACAAACTTCTCTTCAAAGCACCCATCGTTAAGCTGACATCTGCTCTAAAACTCTCATGTGCCATTTCGCCATTGCGATGCATCCCCGAGGGGACATCGCAGGCAATTTTACAAGCTTTGAGTGCATTCATCTGTTTCAAAATCGACTCCAGATGTGCATCAAATGCACCGCTAAAGCCTGTTCCAACTATAGCATCGACTAAAACATCACAATCACTAAGCATTTGACAAGTGCCAACACCCACGGCATCGGCTCGCTTGGATTGGATAAGTGCCATCTCTGATTTTGGCTTGCGAGCGTAAAAAATTGCTACTTGAAAATCACCATGCAAAAGTCGCCCAAGAGCGATTCCATCGGCTGCGTTATTGCCGCTGCCACATACGATGATGATTTTAGAATGTTTTGCAAAGTTTTGAGCGATGAACTCTGCCATGCCATTTGCGGCATGTTCCATCAAAATATCTTGATTTAAACCAAGCGCGTTGTAGCATCGCTCATCAAGTGAGCCAACCTCGTCAAATAACTTTTGCATGACTAACTTGAGAGTCGTGCTCATCAATTTTCACCACATCACCGATGATATTATTAAATAGAAGCGTTTTATGTGACGTTCGATATTGGTAAAAAAAGTAATTTTTTTGTAGATTTTTCAATTCTGACGTATTAAAATACTCTAAGTTTGAGCATCTTCCCAAGTACAAAAAAGTAAAAAGAAGTTTCAATTGTGCACTTTCAAATATTTCATGAGGCTGTGCTAAAAACGCAAGACCAAATTTTTTGAGATTTAAAAATCCCAGCATGTAGAGCAAGAAGTCCTCGAAATTTGTATAAAAACCATTTAAATTTTTAATATCATGAAAGAAATAGTAGTAGTTATCAAGTAAAACTTGTGCTTGAAGCACTTGTGTGAGTTTGCTCTTGATATCTCTTTTGTTGCTAAAATATTTTGGATTTGCTGACATATAGATGTGTTTTCTCTGTGAGATAAGAGCATTTAATGCCTTTAAAAAAGCATCACTTTCATCAAATCGTATGTAGTTAAAAAAATCATCTTTATACCGCTCTTCAATCTCACTCTCATCAGAATCAGAAAAATCAATGTAAATTGTTGGGACATCGCTCTCTATGGCGTAGCTTCTGATTTGTCGTGCTAAATTTGTTTTGCCTGAATTGCTCTCACCAATGATAAGGGTGTTTACAGATAAAGATCGCTCTTCAAGTTTTAAGGTGTTGATGCTACTTTGATATTTTCCGATGGTTCTTTTCATATTTTGTGCTCCAAATAAACTCTATTTTTTTTCATCGAGGATTTTTAAAATCGCCTCTGGCATTATTTCGTACTCGATTTGCTTAATTTTAGCAGAAAAACTCTCTAAGGTCTCATTTTCTTGCCTAAAAAAACTTTTTTGCGCAATAATGTCTCCACTATCTAGCTCCTCATTTACCCAGTGAACCGTGACCCCACACTCTCTATCGAGACTCTCAAAACTTCTCTCAATGGCTTTTGCCCCCTTAAACTTGGGAAGAAGGGCAGGATGAATGTTTATGGCCTGGATATTTTTTGTAAACACAGGAGTTAAAATCCTCATGAAACCGCTAAGGACGACTAAATCCGGTGTATAAGTGTTAATACGCTTTACAAGTTCCTCATCAAACGCTTCTCTTGAATCAAATTTTGTATGTTCTAAAACTTCTGTTTTAATCCCCAAAGCGGTGAGTTTTTCAAGCCCTTGAGCCTCTTTGTTATTTGCAATCCCACATGCCACAAAACACCCCTTCATATGCAACTTTTGTACAATATTTTGCGCATTAAATCCATGCCCACTTAGAAGTATTACTATTTTTTTCATGAGTAAAATTATATCCAATCTCACTCATTATGACGTGTGTAAATGTAACCTTATTGTAGCCCGCCTACTATACAATTTTTGACAATTTTTGCATCTCTTAACAAGGGCGTCACAAAATCGTGAACTATAAATCAATCTTCATATCTGATGTCCACCTTGGGACAAAATTTTCTCAAACTGAAAAATTGCTAGAATTTTTAAGAGATAACGAGTCAGAAAATCTCTATTTAGTCGGAGATATCATAGACGGCTGGGCGATAAAGAGAAAGTTCAAATGGTCACAATCAACCTCAGATGTCATCCAAAAAATCCTCAGAAAAGCAAGAAAAGGGACCAAAGTTATCTACATAACTGGCAATCATGATGAATTTTTACGTCCATTTTTGCCGATTCTTCTAGGAGAAAATCTTACAATCGTTGATGATTTTGTCCACCTTGGTATCAACGGCAAGAAGTATTTTGTCACCCATGGAGATTTTTTTGACAGTATTACCATGAGCAAAAGGTGGCTCACTTATCTAGGAGATGTCGGATATGACTTGCTTTTGCATCTTAACAAAGCCATCAATAGAGCTCGAAGAATCGTCGGAGTTGGGAGATACTGGTCGCTCTCGAAATATGTCAAAGACAACATCAAAAAATCGGTAAGTTTCATTATAGGTTTTGAAGATATTTTGGCAGCTCATGCGAGAAAAAAAGGGTACGATGGGATTATTTGCGGTCATATTCACAAAGCAGAAAATAAAATGATAGAGGAAATTCAGTACCTAAATTGTGGTGATTGGGTGGAGAATTGTAGTGCTGTTGTTGAGACGATGGAGGGGCAATGGGAGATTATACAGCTCCAACCGAATCAACACTAAAAAATGGACCATTAGAGATATCTTTAGCGCTCTCAGGTGGAGCGGTGCGTGGAAGTTTTCATCTTGGTTTTGTCCAAGCTTTACAAGAAAACGGGGTGCAGATAAAGGCTATCAGTGGAACAAGTGCGGGTGCATTAGTGGGCGGTGCATTAGCATGTGGGCTTACTCCAAAAGAGATTTTGGCACTTGTAAAATCAAGAGAATTTAAAAATATTTTCACCTTCAACTGGTTTCGCAGAAGTCTTTTGCATATTGACCATGAAGCAGAGGTTATTCGTAAACTTTTCCCTTTGGCTAACCTCCAAGATACTCAAATTCCTTTTTATGCTTGCATCACCGACATTGAAAATCATGAAGTTCTTTATGCAAAAGAGGGCAATGGAAGGATACATATCCTTGCTTCATGTGCTCTAATCCCTGTTTTTGAACCTATTGAACATAACAATAAAATTCTAGGAGATGGGGGAATTTTGGACCTTTTGCCAACAACACCTCTGCTTCAATACGGCTACCCGATTTTGGGCATCAACCTTATGCCTTTTAAAACACCAAAAACATACAATTTTTTCACACTTATAGGCCGTGTTTTGCAACTGCTCTTTACCACAACGCTCTATCAAGACGTCAAAAAATGCACTTGGGTTATTGCGCCAAATGCGCTTTGCGACATAAAAATGTTTTCGCTAAAAGCGCTTCAAGATGGGTATGATTTAGGGTATTTAGAGGGGTTAAAGTGGTGTAAATCTCAGTTATAAAACGGTATAATGCCGCCATGAATTACAAAGAGATTGCACAAAATACTTTAACGATTGAAGCGCACACTTTACTCGATGCTGCAAATAACATGAATGATGTTTTTGAAAAAGCGGTGGAGTTGATTTTGCCATGCACTGGAAAACTTGTGGTAACGGGTGTTGGCAAATCAGGACTTATCGGTGCAAAAATGGCGGCAACTTTTGCTTCAACTGGAACACCTAGCTTTTTTCTTCACCCCACAGAAGCCCTTCATGGCGACCTCGGTATGATAAGCAAAAATGATGTTGTTCTTGCCATCAGTTACAGCGGCGAGAGTGAAGAGCTGAGCGCTATTTTGCCTCATATTAAAAGATTTGGTACGCCTATTATTGGCATGACACGCAACCAAAATTCGACTTTAGGACTCTTTAGCGACTTGGTTATCGATGTTGTAGTCAGTAAAGAAGCCTGTCCATTAGACATCGCACCGACAAGTTCGACAACATTAACGTTGGCATTGGGCGATGCACTTGCGGTATGCCTCATGAAAGCGCGCAATTTTCAAAAGAGCGATTTTGCTTCCTTTCACCCTGGTGGGGCTTTAGGGAGAAAACTTTTTGTCAAAGTAGCAAACCTTATGCAGACAAAAAACATCCCCACAGTCTCAAAAGAGACAAAAGTCAAAGAGGCGATTATAAAAATAAGCGAGGGGAGACTTGGGACTGTTTTAGTGACAGATGCCAACGATACACTCATCGCTCTTATGAGTGATGGTGATATTCGCCGCGCACTTTTGCGAGAAGATTTTTCACTTGAAGATGCAGTGTTGAAGTACGCAACACAAAACCCTGCCACATGCGAGGATGAAAATATGCTCGCGAGTGACGCACTTGTGTTTATTGAGAGTAAAAAAATACAACTTTTAGTAGTAACAGATAAAAATAAAAAAATCAAAGGCGTTTTACATATTCATACGCTTATTGAAAAAGGTATATCATAAAATGATGCGATTAAACAAATATATTGCGCACCACTCTAGCTACTCAAGACGCGAGGCAGACGCTGCGATACAAGCAGGGTATGTCCGTGTTGATGATGAAATACAAGAGAATCCCGCGACACAAATAGACGAAAAGGAGGCGGTTGTTTTTGTCAGTGGCAAACAAATCACCCCTCAAGATAAGTATACGGTTATCGTCTACAGCAAACCAAAAGGGGAGCTTGTCACAAAAGTTGACCCCAAAGGGAGACGGACGATTTACGACACGCTCGAGAGCAAATACAAACATTTTATCCCTATTGGAAGGCTTGACTATGCAACTGAAGGGGTTTTGCTTCTTACGGACGCTTCAAAAATTGCCACCGCGCTCATGACCTCAAATCTAGAGAGAATATATAAAGTAAAAATCAAGGGTGAAGTCTCACAACAGATGCAAGATGCGATGTTAAATGGTTTAGAGCTTACCGATGCAACAGCAGGCGGACACTCGCATAGCAAAGTTACCTCTATGACTTTCGCCCCTTTTATTGCCTATAAAATTCAAAAAAATGAGCACAATTATTCTATCCTTAAAATTGCAATTGCAGAGGGACAAAATAGGGAAATACGAAGATTTTTTGCCCATTTTGGTGCTGAAGTTGCAGATCTTAAAAGAGTGAGTTTTGCAGGCATTGAACTGAACAATCTTCCAAGTGGCAAAACAAGATTTTTAACACGAGTCGAATACTCAGGACTTTTTGATTTTATGAAAACGCAAGAAAAAAAAGACAAAGAGATAGCCAAAGAAAAAACAGAAGAAAAAGAGAAAGAGTTTTATAAAGCTAAAGATAAAAATCGAGATAAAGCGACCTATAAACCAAAAGTGAGTCGCAAAGAAAATCATCAAGGAGTCAAAAAATGAAAACATTAAAATTTCCAACTAGTCACAAAACACAACTCATGGATATCTCCAAAGAGGTCAATGAAGCGGTTATTACATCAGGTATTAAAGAGGGTATTTGCATCGTTTTTACGCCTCATACAACAGCGAGCATCTTTATGTTTGAAAACCAAGACCCAGCACTTCGCCGTGATTTGCTCAACTCACTCAACCGTGCTGCGCCGAGTGATGACCACTATCTTCACTCAGGTGAAAATGCGGCGGCTCATCTCAAAAGCTCTCGCATGGGCAACTCTATCACCATTCCAGTCGTTAATGCAAAGACAATTCTTGGCAAATGGCAAGGGATTTTTTTTGGTGAGTTCGATGGACCCAGACAAGCAAGAGAAGTGGTCATAAAAGTTATCGCTGGATAAGCGATTGTGAGCGATTTAACCTATGTGTTACGTCCAAATTGCTTTGATGAAATCGTAGGTCAAGAGCATTTAAGTTCCACAAATGCTCCGCTAAGAATCCTTTGTGAAAAAGGTGTTTTAGCACATAGTTTTTTTTATGGTCCTGCGGGTTGTGGCAAAACTACCATCGCCCGTATTATCGCAAAGACGATGGATTTGCCTTTTTATGAACTCAACGCTACCTCTTTGAAAATCGAACAACTTCGCAAGATTTTTGAGCGATACGAAAATACGTTGCAAAAACCGCTTATTTTTATCGATGAGGTTCACAGACTTGCCAAAAATCAGCAAGAAGTTTTGCTTCCCATCATGGAAAATAACGCTGCCCTTATTTTAGGCGCTTCAACAGAAAATCCATTTTTTTCCCTCACCGCTGCCATACGTTCCCGCTCTATTCTTTTTGAGGTAAAACATATCAACCATGAAGCACTTGCAGCTCTTTTGGAGCGGGCACTTTTTTTTGCCAAAATAGAGTGTGACGTAGATGCAAAAGAGTATCTCATCGCAAGCAGCGGCGGCGATGCAAGGGCGATGCTCAAGCTTGTAGAATTAGCGTCAAATATCAACGCTCAAGTAAGTTTAGAGATTTTAAAAGCTATCCGCCCGAGTGCTCTAAGTGCTGGAAGTAGTGAAGCAGGGGTTCATTATGATCTCGCAAGTGCCATGATAAAGTCCATTCGAGGCTCGGACGCCGATGCAGGGATTTACTATTTGGCTCGCCTGATTGACGCAGGAGAGAGTGCGGAGTTTATCGCTAGACGACTGGTGATACTTGCGAGCGAAGATGTGGGAAATGCAAATCCTCAAGCGTTAACTTTATGCACTTCCGCCATGACGAGTGTGGGTAAAATCGGTTATCCTGAGGCGCGCATTATTTTAGCACAAGCGGTTATCTATCTCTGCGCTTCACCCAAATCAAACGCTGCCTACATGGCAATCAACGCTGCACTTCAAGCGGTTAGAGATGGCGTGATGCTAGAGATTCCAAAAAACATCACCCAAGAAAATAAAGGGTATTTGTATCCGCATGATTTTGGGGGCTATGTGGAGCAAAAATACCTTACAAAGGCTTTGAAATTTGTCACACTCAAAGAGATAGGTTATGAAAAAAAAATGAAAGAGTGGCTCAACATGACACGTGCGAACATAAAAGCTGAATAAAAACAGATAAAAATCAAAAAATAAAGTTTAAAATTGTAAAATTCATATAAAACAAGGAAGCAAAGTGGAAATAGCAGTATCTTCAAATGTTGTTACAATTTCAGGTAATATTAAAAGTATCAATGATTTACAGGCGATAAAAAATACTCTTGATACGCTCTCTAACAATAGCAAGAGCATAACCCTCATTATTAAAGATTCTCTCTCAATAACCTCTTCTGTAGTAGGCTACCTCAATAAACTTGTCTTAAAAGATCATATAAAACTCCATATCAAAGTGGGCAATTCAGAACTTATGTCCTTGTTTGATGAGTTAAATCTTACAGCAATCTTCCAAGCAGAAAAAATCTAAAAAAAGAGAATGCGGTTGAGACCAATACAATGACAGATACTGTTTCAATCTTCACACATGCTGGTAATAGTAAACTTTTATGTGTCGATGATGAATCATTTTATGATTTTTACAGTGTGTGCTCTCAGGGTCTTGTTAAAGAGACTTTTTTTGCAAGCAGTAGCCAAGAGGGGTATCAAAAATTTCTAGACCTTGATGTAGATATCCTTATTATCGACTCTTTTATGCCTAGTTTAGATGGTTTAGAGATGATACAAAAGGTACGCGCTACAAACAAAGAAATCCCGATTATTTTGGTCTCAACTGTAGAAGATGCAAATGTTATCATTAAAGCTTTGCCTCTTGGTATCAATATGTTTGTAAAAAAACCATTTGTTAAAGAGGAGTTTTTAGAAGGACTCAAAAATACTTTAAAACTGGTCTTAGCCAATAACTTTTTAGAGTATGAAAAAAATCACAAACAGAAAATACTTCAAGAGAAAGAGTCCTATAACTCTTATCAAGAGGATTTAGCTTTTGCCAAAGAGTTAAATATTTTACGGAATGATTTTTATTATCAAATGATTGATTCTAATGGCATCTCTTTAGTCGATTTTTTATATCAGCCACTGGATATCATGAGTGGCGATGCTTATAGTGCAAGAAGGGTTCATAAACACTGCACTTTTTATTTTATGATTGATGGGATGGGGAAAGGTTTGTCTGCCTCCCTCACTGCGATGATTATGACCTCGTTTGTCAATCATGTTTTTGACAAGATGAAATTTTTAGAAAGCTTTGATTTAAGCTTATTGGTCCATGAAACGATAGAATTTATGAAGCCTATACTCTTGGAAGAAGAAGCCTTGTCGGTCGATTATATCGTCATAGATTATGAAGAAAATATGATGTATTACTCCAAATTTGCGATGCCCGCTCTTCTTATGCAGAACAAAAATAATGAAATATTAAGATTAAAATCTAATAATCCTCCCCTTTGTAAATATCAACAAACTTTTAATGTAAACAGCTATGACATCAATAATATAGTAAAGTTTTTGATTTATAGCGATGGCTTAACGGAAAATGGAACACTTCTGGGTCAAAGACCTTATGCAGATTTTGTTGAAGAGGATTTTTTAAACTCTTTTACAAGAAAAGATTTTAAAAATCGTTTTATAGAAAAAATAGGGGCACAAGAGGATGATATAACACTTATATTTATCCATCGTCTCAATTTACAAAGCACCCTCATAGAGAGTAAAATTTTTCAAACATCTTTAGTTGAGCTAGAAATAGCGAGTGAGTGGTATGCAGAAGTAGTCAAAAAAATCACCACAGATACTCACTCAGCCTATGTTGCCGAGCTTGCATTTACCGAACTTTACATGAATGCGTATGAGCATGGAAATCTTGGGATTGACTCATCTGAAAAAAATACTCTTTTAGAGAAGGATATATTTTTTGAAACCCTTGCCGAAAAAGAGAAAGGGTGTCTAAAAAAAATCACTGTTGAAGTGCATAAGGTGGTGTATGAATCTTCCACCTATATCATGACGCAAATTATAGATGAGGGGAAAGGTTTTAACACGCAAATACTTAGTAGGATATTTAGAAATTCAAGAATTTTTAACGGAAGAGGAGTTTTCTTATCAAGAAAAAATTCTTTTGGGATTTATTATAACTGGAAGGGAAATTCTGTTTTATATCTGAATAAGATTTAAAAAGTTTAAACCCCGAAGGGCTTAAAACTTATATTTTTAGTGCTGCTTTTGAAGCTTTTGCAACTGCAGTAAATGCTGCTGCATCGTTCATTGCCATATCAGCTAAAATTTTACGGTCAAGCTCGATGCCCGACTTATGAAGACCGTTTATGAAAGTTGAATAATTCATCCCATTTAAACGACACGCTGCATTGATACGGATAATCCATAGTTTACGGAATTCACGCTTGTTTTGCTTGCGGTCACGGAACGAATGGTACATTGAGCGCTCTAGTTGCTCTTTAGCTTTTCGGTAGTGTTTACGACGTGCGCTATAAAAACCTTTGGCTAGTTTTAATATCTTTTTGTGTCTTCTTCTACGAACAACACCTGTTTTTACTCTTGGCATATTTTTCCTTTTTCTTTACCCAGACACTTTTTGTGTTCAAGGTGCCACCCATTTTGTGGACTTGCCCAATCAAAAGATTGGAGATTTTACGATTAACTTTCTATTAGTTAATCATGGCCTTAACATTTTTCTCATCAACTTTAGCGATCACTTTAGGTGAATTTTGCTTGCGACGAGTTGCTGAATCTTGTTTGGTTAAAATATGGCTTCTATACGCAGTTCCGCGTTTAACTGTACCATTTTTTTTCACCTTAAAACGTTTGACAGCACCTTTTACCGATTTCATTTTTGGCATCGATTTGTCCTTTGTAAAATTTTGCTCTCCTGCGCACGAGACGATGGAAGCAAGCCGCATAGAAAAAACGCTCTCTATTTTGGGAATGGGATTATATCTAAAAGATTATAAAATTTGCTACAATAATGTTATGAATTCAATAAAACACATCCAAAATGCACTCTCAGACCTAGATAAAGAGGTTCAAACGATACTTTTAGACTGGAGCATTCCGCTCAACGAAAAAGACAATCTTATGCTCCCAATTCTTCAGCAAAAAAGAGTTTTAACACAAACGCTCGAGGATCTAACATATCTTAAAGAGAATCCCCCAACTCCCAACCAGCCATGTGGCATATCGAAACATAGACAAGAGTAGCTTTTTTAGAAGTGTGGCTTTGTGGAAGTACGACTTTAAAAATACCTAGTTATAGTATTTTCACACGAGTCGTACCTTTGTGTCGTTAAAGCCAAAAGGTGAGGTTGAAACCACACTTGCAAAAAAATAATGATTTTGTCCAAGTTCAACGCAGAAATTGGGCAAAAGCATCATCAAAAAGACCCTTCTCCAGATACCTGCGGCACATAGCAGTCCAAGGCGTGCTGCTGTATTCCTACCCTGACACATTATCTCAAGCAACCATTGCACAGGTCTAAAGAAGAGCGGTGAAATTATAACTTAAAAAGCTTAAAACATCTATGATATAATCTAAAAAGAAGTCTATAAAATAAATCAAAAATCTAGGAAGGTGGCTCTCTCATGATTTATGTCATAACCGCACTCAAAGCTGAAGCGCAAGCTTTTGTCGAGAAGTTCAAGCTCACAGAGTATAAAAATGAGAATATTTCAGTTTTGATAAGCGGTATTGGAAAAGAAAATATGTACAAAACTACACTTGAAGTTTTAAAAAGTTTCAAAGATGAGGACAAAATTATCAATGTTGGGATTTGTGCTGCTGATAAGCGCTTTGCGATAGGGCAACTTATTGATGCTAGGGAAGAGCCCATTACTTGTGTTGATGAGGCGATTGATTGTAGGAACAGTGAAAATCAATTCTCAGTAGTCGATATGGAATCTAGGGGATTTATAGAAGCAACGCAAGGGTTGAAAAACAGTTTTATTTTTAAAGTAGTGAGTGATCATTTTCAGCCAAATACCGTGACAAAAGAGGGCGCTAAAAAACTTATATTTTCTAATATTGACACCATCATGAAAGAGATAAAAACATGAAAGCAGCAGTGACAGGTTCAAGTAGCGGGATAGGTAAAGCAATAACCCAAAGGCTTTTAGATTTAGGTCATGAAGTTGTGGGCATCAGTAGAAGTATCGGTGAGAATGATTTTAGTCATAAAAATTTTACCCCGCTTGGGGCAGATTTGTCAAACGAAACTGCGACACTTTTAGCATGTGCAAAGTTACAAAAGGAGAATATCTCTATCCTTGTTAATTGTGCTGGATTTGGGAGGTTTGAGCCTCATGAAGAGTTGAGTGCAAAAACTATAACCGACATGGTGTTTGTCAATCTTACTGCACCCATGTTACTTTCAAATGCACTGCTGCGCGACCTAAAGAAAAATGGTGGCTATCTCATCAACATCAACTCCATTGAAGCCTTAAGAGCCAGTAAATTTGCAGCGCTTTACGGTGCAACAAAAGCGGGACTCAAAGCTTTTGGAGAAGCACTTTTTGAAGAAACAAGAAAAAGTGAGCTCAGTATCATCAACATAAATCCTGACATGACGCAGAGTGCTTTTTATGATGACTTACGCTTTACTACAAGCTCCAAAGAAGAGGAAAAACTCCTAACCTCCGACATTGCCGATGCGGTTGAGCATATCCTTCGCATGCGAAAAGGTGCGGTTGTCAGTGACTACACTTTGAGAAGTTTGAAGTTTGGCATCACCAAAATAAGGTGAATGACAAAACTTATGATTTGATATTGAGTTTAGAGTTGCGCTGAGGTTGTGTGGAGTTTATAAAGGAGATGTTTTTTTTGATTTGTTGCATAGAGATAACAAGTTCCTCTTTGAGTGCGTGAAGTAAAGCCGAGGCTTCATTTAAGAGATACATAACCTCTTTAATCTTTTGTGGATCATTCTCTCGAGAAAAATCCACAGGGCTGTTTATGAGCCTGACTAAAGCATCTGTATCTTTTTCGATGATGGCGATTTTAAATTTAGTAACCCACATTTGTGGATTCTCTCCATGCATCCAAAAGACCTTTAAAAACAAGACTTACTTCATCAATTTTTTCAACACTATTTTCCATACTTGCTCTGCTAAGATTTTGAATCTCATATGCGTACAAACCTTCAAGATATTTAGAAATTTGACTCTCTTTGGCATCTAAGATAGAAGATAATTCAGTGATGATGGCTACCGAGCGGTTAATCCAATATACTTTTTTTTCTATCTCTTTGTCTTTCATGGCTTTTTTAGCTTGCGCATTAAAACGCAAAACTCCCTCATACAACATGACGATGAGTTTTTCTGGTGATTCTATCCCCGCATTGTTTTGTGCATATATGTTGTGAGCTTGGCTACCGTACATCTTAAGTCCTTTTTTGTTTTCATCATCTAAATTTTTCATCTTGGATACTATCGGCTATTCATCGCATGAACTTAAGGAGATTTCTCAAGAAATTATCAATTAAACTTTGAGTAAAATGTGCCGATATTAAGTGTTAATTACAGTTATAGAAAAAGGATTTGTCATGGCAATTAGTTCACTTGGAATCGGCTCGGGAGTTCTAACGGCAGATGTTATTGATCAGCTTAGAGCGGCGGATGAAAGCGTTATTCTCAAACCATTAGAAACTAAAATAGAATTGGCAACACAAAAGGATGAGGCGTATACACTTTTGTCTTCTTTGATGAATACATTTAAGTCTAGCACTTCGACTTTAGGTGGCGAGAGTCTTTATCAAAATCGTACCGTCACTGGCAACACTGACGCAGTGACCATCACAGCACAATCGGGTGCTGATGTGCAGTCGTTTAATATAACAAACGTGAGTAAAGCCGAAAAAGATGTTTGGAATAGCCAAAATGCTTTTTCTAATACCACTGTCCCTATCACTGGTCTTGGAAGCGGGACTCTTGATATCACTATAGGTGGCAAAATAGTTTCACTTGAGTACACCTCTGCTACAACGATTGATGATATTAAATTTGCCATCAATGAAAATGCGGGTGATTTGATGACTGCTTCAAGTTTGCAGATTGGTGATAGTAGTTACTCTTTGGCTATCTCCTCAGACACGCTCAACCAAGCCATCACTTTCTCTGACTCTAACGGCGATGCCGATGGCTTAAGTGCCTTACTAAATCTTGCCAATATCCAGCCTGCAAAAGGAGCATCTTTTAAGTATAACGGTGTTGCCATTACAAGGTCTACAAATGACATCAGTGATCTCATTAATGGTGTCACAATCAAACTCAACCAAAATCAAGCGGTTGATGATACAGCTACTATTGCAATTGGGCAAAACGATACGCAAATTAGCTCAGAGATAGCAATGTTTGTTGAAAATCTGAATCTTTTAACATCCAATCTAAAAGACATGACAAGCTCTGATGTGGAAACGGGTGCAACAGGTATATTTAACACAGAGAGCTCTATTAAGTCCATCACAGGAGACTTGACGCAACTTTTGACACAAACCAACAGTAGCGGCGCTTCGCTTGTAGACTATGGGATAGAGATAGACAGATATGGGGTTGTGAGCCTTAACTCTTCTGTATTTAGTGCAAAATATAGCGAAGATCCCGTAGCACTTGAGCTTCTTTTTAGAGGGGATGGTGAGACAGACGGTGTTTTCAAACAACTCGATACAAAGATGGAAGATTATACAAAATATAACGGGTATTTGGTGAATTTCTCTGATAAACTCACGACTTTGCAAGATAGCCTCGTAGCGCAGTACGATAAGCAAAAAGCATCGCTTGATGCACGCTACGAAACGATGGCAAAACGCTTTAGTGCTTATGATGCCATGATAAGCAGACTCAACTCTCAGTTTTCTTCCCTGCAGATGATGATTGACGCTCAGGCAAATAGCGACAACTAGATTTTGGTATTTTTATTGCTTAGTGTATTCTTAATACACTAAGAAGGCAAAGCATGCTCAACAATAAAAATATTTTAATCACGGGTGGGACAGGTAGCTTCGGCAAACAATTTGTACGAACGCTCTTAAAAAGATACAAGCCCAACAAGATTATTATCTACTCGCGTGATGAGCT
>DJAA01000058.1:0-33098 GCA_002428085.1 Sulfurimonas sp. UBA6014
CTACTATTTTTCCAAATACAATCATGTTTGGGGTTGGGCGAGTTGGGCTAGTCGCTGGGAAAAATATAATGTAGAACTTAACACTATCCTAGATGCAAAATTCTTGGAAAATACTTTTGAAGATAAAAAAGCTTTTAAATATTGGGCAAAACAATTTCATGATATGAAAGCAAAAAAAATTGATACATGGGATTATCAATGGACTTTTTGCATGTGGAATAATGATGGTTTAGCAATACTTCCAAATGCAAATATGATTTCAAATATTGGCTTCGGAGTAGATGCTACACACACTGTTGGTGAAAGTGAATATGCTGATATGCCAACTTTTGATATAGTGCTTACGAAGCATCCAATAGTAATTGTTAAAAATAAAGAGGCTGATGATTTTACATTTAAACACCATTTTGCTCTAAAGCCTTTCTTAGTAAGAGTTGTAAATAAGATGAAAAGAATTTTAAAATGACCTGTAAAATATGCGCCAAACAAAGCAAACAAATATTTTCGACAAAGATATTAAATAAATATGACATAAAGTACTATCACTGTGAGCACTGTGGTTTTATACAAACCGAAGAGCCATTTTGGCTTGAAGAGGCTTATAGTGAATCCATCAATGTCTCAGATACTGGATACATGCAAAGAAACATCCATTTATCTCAAAAACTTACAATTTTATTAGCGCTATTTTTTGATAAAAATGGAAAGTTTTTGGATTATGCAGGAGGGTATGGAGTGCTTACGCGCGTCATGAGAGATATTGGTTTTGATTTTTATTGGGATGACAAATATACCACTAATCTTTTTGGTAGAGGTTTTGAACATCAAAGTATCAACAAATATGAAGCCGTGACTACATTTGAGAGTTTTGAGCATTTTGTAAATCCAACGGATGAAATAGAGTCGCTGCTAAAAATCTCAAAAAATCTCATTTTCTCTACAGAGCTTCTGCCAAATCCCATTCCAAACCCGCAAGATTGGTGGTACTATGGACTAGACCATGGGCAGCACATCTCTTTTTACAGTCAAAAAACATTTGAGTTTATCGCTAAAAAATACAATTTGAACTATGCTTATGGAGGCGGTTTACATCTTTTTACAGAGAAAAAAATATCAAACTTTAAACTTAAAATTTTAAAATTGAGCAAATTTGGATTGCATAACCTTTTGCAAAAACAACTCAAAAGTAAAACTTGGGAAGATTATTTAAAAATGAGTGCGCGAAAATGAAAATCCTCTACGACCATCAAATATTTACAGCACAAAAGTACGGGGGAATATCGAGGTATTTTTATGAGCTTGTTCATGAGTTTGACACTGCGCATGAGGTGCAATGCGAGATACCTTTGCTAGTCTCGAACAACCATTATTTAGCTGAGAAAAAATTTGCTAACTATATAGATTTGTTCCCCAATAAAGAGTTTCGCGGCAAGCAAAGAATTTTTAATCTTCTCAATAAACCTTACTCCATTTTAAAGCTAAAACAGCAAAATTTTGATGTTTTTCATCCTACATATTATGACCCGTATTTTTTAAAATATCTTGGCGACAAGCCATTTGTTTTGACCGTATATGACATGATCCATGAGAAATTTAGTGAGATGTTTTCCTCCGCTGATAAAACAAGTGAACATAAAAGATTACTTGTGGAAAAAGCTTCTAAAATCATAGTCATATCGCAAAGTACCAAAAAAGATTTGATAGAACTATTTGGGACAGATGAATCAAAAATCGAAGTAGTGTATCTTGGCAACTCTATGTTTCCCAATTCAAATACCAACCTCAGTTTTGAGATACCAAAGAAATACCTACTTTTTGTAGGTTCACGAGGCGGATACAAAAACTTTGAAAAATGTATAAAAAGTGTCGCAAGGAACCTAAAACAAGAGAGAGAACTTTTTGTTGTCTGTGCAGGTGGTGGAAAGTTTATGAGCGCTGAGATGCAACTTTTTTCAGACTTGGGCATTGCAAAACAAGTTGTGCAACATAGCTTGGACGATGAGAATTTAGCTTATTTTTATAAAAATGCTTTAGCTTTTATTTTCCCATCCCTCTATGAAGGATTTGGTATTCCTGTTTTAGAATCTTTCGCATGCGGCTGCCCGCTTCTTTGCAGTAATGTAAGCTCTTTGCCAGAAATAGCACAAGATGGCGCTTGTTATTTTGACCCATACAGCAAAGAGTCTATAAAAAATGCCTTTTTAAAAGTTTTAGAAGATACTGAGCTAAGGAAAGATTTGACAAATAAAGGATACCAACAATTAAAAAAATTTTCTTGGGCACAAACAGCAGAAGAAACAAAAAAAATCTATCAAAGCGTGTTGACACTAAAACAGCACGAAAAGCCTCTTGTCACCCTAGCGTAACCATTTCGTCCCTACTTGGTAATATTTCTGCTTCATTTTCGTAATGCTTCTTTAGTAAAGTTCCGTAACTATTTAAAAAAGGATAACTCGATGAAAATGAAATGGATCTCTCTTGCTGCTGTTGTAGCTTTAGGTTTAGGTTTTGTAGGCTGTGGTAATGATGATGAGGCTGTGGTAGTAACAGAGCCAGTTACTGCAACTGCAGTAGAATTTATTGGTATGGATGCTCCATCAAATGTCGCTGACATGAGTAGATCATTTTCTACTGCAAAAGCTCGTGTTTACACAAGTGCAACTGAGTACACTGACTATCCTCTTGAATATACAACACTTTTTGGTGTTAAAGATAAAGTAGGGACAAACCCTTACGCTGCTGGTCAACTCTACAACTACAAAATGCAACCGCTTATGGATGTAAATGGTGCTCCAGTTATCGCTGAGGCTCCAGATGCTAACTCACTTTTAAATGTTGATGGAAAACTTTTTTTGGTTTCTCACTTAGAGTATGACTCGATTCTTGCTGATGGTTCAGACGCTACTTCAAGAATGCCAATGAATATGATTCTTACAAACATAGAACAAGGAACAGACGGTAAACTTAAAGCAGTAGATCAAAAAGCTATCGACCATTCAAGTGTTGAGGGCGGATGGATTTTTTGTTTTGGTTCACAAACTCCATGGAATACACACTTAGGTGGAGAAGAGGATTATGACCTTTACTTTACAGAGGCTAGTGGTGCCGCTGCTTCTACAGCTGCTGCAGGTCTTAATGCTATGACTGAACTTTACTGGGATAACACAAAAACTGCAAACCCTTACCACTATGGATACAACCAAGAAGTTGAAGTCAAAGCTGATGGTTCATACGTTCTTAACAAGCGTTACGCAATGGGTAAAGGGACTTGGGAAATGGCTAAAGTATTTGGCGATGGCAAAACTGCACTTTACGGTGATGATGGCACCAATGTATTTTTACTTATGTTCGTAGGTGACAATGCAAATGACCTCTCTTCAGGAACACTTTACGCTTCAAAATTCACACAAACAAATGCTGCAGGAAGTGCTACAGCTGCGGGAACTATGAGCTGGATTAAACTAGGTCATGCAACTGAGAGCGAAGTAAAAGCACTTGCTGACACAACAACATTTGGTGAGATTTTTGACTACTTAACACCTACGGCAGTTGCAGCTGGTGCTGATACAACTGGTTATACAATCATCAAAGCAGGACACACTGGCAAAGAGTATTTAAAACTAAAAGCTGGTATGGAAAAAGCGGCTGCGTTTCTTGAACCACGCCGTTATGCTGCTATGTTAGGCGGAACAACTGAGTGGAACAAAATGGAAGGTATGGCAATTGATGAAAAAAATAAAAAAGCATATATGGCTATCAGTACCCAAGATAAGGGAATGTTAACAGACGCTACTTTTGGAACTGACCATATTCAAGTTGCAAAAAACAACTGTGGTGCTACTTATGAAATCACACTTGCTAGTGGACAAACAGATACAGCTGGTAATCCTATCAACTCTGCATACGTAGGAACAAGCCTTATGGCTCCAACGGGCTTAATAGGTGAGCAAATCGCAACAGATGCGGTTGGAAATACTTGTAACCCTAACAAAATCGCTAATACTGACAACATCGCTTTCTCTGAAAAAATGAGAACGTTATTTGTTGGTGAAGATAGTGGAACTCACGTAAATAACTTCGTATGGGCGTATAATGTTGACTCTCATAAACTCTCAAGAATCGCTTCTGTAACAGCAGGTGGTGAGTCTACAGGTCTTCAAGTAGTTGATAACATGAATGGTCACTCATACATCATGAGTAACTCACAACACCATGCGGACTTTATCAGCACAACTCCAGCTGACCTTAAAGCTACTCTTGGCGCTCAAATCGATAAATTCAATGCTAACTTCGGTTACATTGGTGGAATGCCAGGTCTTAAATAATTTTTAAGAGGTGAAAGCCTCTTAAAAATCACTTTTTATGTCCTAGACCTCTTCTGCAACCCTCCTTAGATTGCTTTATCATGACCGTCATTACGAATAAAGTGAAGCAATCTCAAACAAGGTTGTAAAAGAGGTCAAATACATTCACAATCCACCTACAAAAATTAAAATCAGGAAAATCCATGAAAAAATACTCCCTCACTTTTTTACTTTTACTTTTTTTAAGCGGATTGATTATTATCGGCTGTAACTCCAACGAGAGCACGCAAGAGAGTGTTTTGGATGACACAAACGACACAACGCAAGTCGCATCCACACCCGCTCCTATGGTAGCGCTTCCAACAAGTCGAACCCTCTTTGCCAACCCTTACGCAAACATCCCTGCACAGTGCTATATCGAGACCTCTTTTGGCACCCAAAACGCTTGTCTTTTTTGCCACTCAAATGCCGCGGCAAAACAAAATCTTGGAAGCACTTTAGCACAAGCAGGGTTTGATGATACCATCGGAAACCTTCAGCTTGAGTACTCTTTTGGAGCGGCAGACAGATTTAGCGTCTCTCCAAATATCAACCCATGGGAGAACACCATCACCCCGCACAAACTTGATGAAGCCTTTGCACAACTTGGGATAAATGCCGATGCGTGGGATATGCAAAGCTACATCAAAAGTGACAACTGGCAAGCGGCTTACAACAAAAAAAGAGGCAGCGCCAAAGTAAGTGACAGCGGCATAAAAGATGATGCGTTTCGTCTCTTTCCTGCACTTAACCCTGCTGCACTTCCAGCCGACGAGGATGGTTTTGTCCGAACAACAAACGTAGCCGAAGCACTCTTTAACGACGCTAAAGGTGCCAACACTGGATGGAGAGCGGTAAATTTCATGCCTTATGGGATTTTTACTCCACACACGGGAAGTGTAAGCGGTATTTATATCCGTCTTGATGCCAAATTTATGCAAGAGTCCAATGGTACTTTTAGTCTTGATATTTATAAGCAAAACTTAGAGCTTTTAGAACAAGCCATCCAAGACAGAATCCAAAACGCCGCAACGCACTATGTCGGCAAGGCAAGTGACGTGCCGCTATACAGAGGACTTTTCCCTCTCAAAACTGAGTTTGCGCACCCGCTTCATTATGTCGATGTCGATGCAGATGGAGTGAGTTCAAAGTTTCCTGGAAGCCGCGCAGCGCATGTCAAAGAGATTCGCTACATGGTCAAATGGTTTATGCACTATACAAACGAGCCTGTTACAAAAGAGGAAAATGCACCCCTTTACTACAACGAAAACGAAACATGGATAGATAACGGTGCGGGTTGGTGGATGAGTGCATTTATAGAGGACGCAAACGGCTCACTACGAGGGCAAAAACCTGAAGAGCTTATGCAGTGTGTAGGATGCCACAGTTCAAAATACAGCTTTGAACCAGCACAATTTACCTCAGGAACGGGCAATACTATCGACACTGTCTGGTCATTTTCACGCAAATTTGCAGGCGATTTGGGTTGGAGAGAGATGGACTACTTGGGCTACAAAAGAGATGCAGAGGCGAGTGCAACTCAAACAGCAGGAGAGGCACATAGAGGCGACCCACTCAACCGTGATGCAGGCATAGGAGAGTATAGAAAGTTTTTAAATCATGTCGTAGGAGCCTCACTCTATGGAGATATGCCAAAGTCTATGGAAGCGTATCTCATGAGTGTTATCACCAAAGCAAATGGCTACAGTGATAATTTTCCTCTTCTTGTATTTGAAAATGTCACGCAGTTAAAAGCGATTCAAGAGAAGCGCTTTGCCCTCATGAGAGAGTTTACGGCAAGTAAAAACTATCTCACAGCAGATGGCTTCTTGCAAGCTCCACTCCTCTATCCAACCCTTGAAGAGTCACTCAAAGGGGCGAAAGGGTATAGAAAAGTTGTCGCAACGCAACGTTATACAAAAGGGAAAGATTATTTTGGCGAAACTATTTTTACTTACAAATATACTCGCGACGCCAACACAAGTTTTACCCATATCGATGGCACGCCTTACACATTTGGCGAGACGATTATCGATAGACCTTACCGCACAGATGAGACAATTTTTTGGGGCGTTGGCAATGTACCAACACTTATAGATGAAAATGGGAACAATTACGACCCCGAATATCTCCCGATTTTTACCTATCCACAAAGATTTGAGTCAAAATAATTATGGTAGCGTAGAATTTGGTGTATTTAAAAGTTTCACTTTAAAAAAGATAGGCTCATTTTCTTTGAGATGAAGATGAAGCAGATAGAGCTCTATAGGGCTTTGTTCTGATTTGGATTGCGCTTTTGGCTGAGATTTGTAGAGACGAAAAATCTTGGCTTCTCCTAGGAGATCAACACTAAATTGACTCTCAGCAGGTATTGGGTAGGAGAGCTCTTTAAGGGATTCGAGTCTATAGAGCTTTTTATTTTTAATAAAATAGGTCACATAAGGGTCGTAGCGCTTATGCAAAGAGTTTGAAGTTTGCATCACTACCACATCCTCTTTAGGGCTTTGGTTTTGGATTTTAAGTGAAGATGCCAAAGAGAGGTCTAAAAAAAGAACTTTTTTGAGAAGCTCTTGGGTCTGAATACGCTCTGCTTCTTGCTTGTAAAAAGCGTTGGAGTGGTTGAGGGAAGCGTAACTTTTGTAGAGAAAAATCATCACCACCGATAAAATACTAATCGAGATAAGCACCTCAATAAGGGTAAATCCTCTTCTCATTCTCATGGCTCTATCCTAAGGCGAAGTACCCCAACAGATGCCTCTTGTGTCCTTAAAATAGTTTTGCCTATCTCAAAAACCATCCCTGAAGTGCCAATTACTTTTCCCTCTGCATTTTTTTGCTCTCGCATATCTACCTGCTGAAGTGTTTGGTAAATTATCTCTGCTTTGATGCTGCTGAGCTCTTTTTTAAAGTCACCCTCAAGTCTAAAATCTTTTGCGAGCATATCAAGCGTTATCGCTTTTGACTCCAAACCGTAGTCAGAGTTGAAAAAAACAAGGGTCGAATATTGGTTGATTTTTTGCTGTTTTGGAAGTTGTGAGAAGATATACGTATTGTTTGCAAAAAGCTCTAAGAGTGCCATGATGACAACAGAGATTATCATAACAGCCACCATCACCTCAAGGAGGGTGAAGGCGCTTCTTGCGCGTTTATGCATGCCCTAGCCCGATACGAATCGCCTCATCCAAAGAGGTCTCTCCGCTAAGAAGCATCTGAGAGAGTTGGTAGCCTATCGTTTTGAGTCCATCTTTTTCGAGCTCTGCTTTTATGGTATGCTCATCCGTCGTGCGCACAAGCAAGTCTCTGACTCGGTCATTCATCACCAAAAGTTCCCCTATTGAGCGTCTGCCTGTGTAGCCGCTATAGTTACAAGCCTTGCAACCCGTTGGTTTGTACATCGTGATATCTCTATCAAGATTGTAATACTCCAAAAACTCTTCGGCTATGATATCTTCCTCTTTGCACTCATCACATAAAATACGGACAAGTCTTTGCGCGAGAATACCAAGAAGGGAAGAGGAGATTAAAAAAGGCTCTACCTTCATATCAGAGAGACGTGAAATCGTAGCTGCAGCAGAGTTTGTGTGAAGCGTGGAGAAAACTAAGTGACCTGTAAGTGCTGCACGCACAGCAATAGCGGCTGTCTCCTCATCACGAATCTCCCCTATCATGATAACATCGGGGTCTTGTCGCAAAATAGAACGAAGTGCCGCAGCAAAGGTGAGTCCAACTTTTTCATTGACCTGAATCTGTGAAATGTTGTCTGATTTGTACTCCACGGGGTCTTCAACTGTCAAAAGATTTTTTTGCGGCTCTTGGACTTCTCGTAAAAAAGAGTGTAGAGAGGTTGTCTTTCCGCTTCCTGTGGGACCCGTTACAAGGATAATGCCATGAGAAGAGCGGAGCAGTTTTTTAACATCGCCTAAAATCTCTTGATCAAATCCTAGCTCATGAATCTGAGGTATTTGTGAGCTTTGCATCAAAAGTCTCATAACCACTCTCTCGCCATAAAAAGTTGGCAAGATAGAGACACGCACATCCAGAGCTTCGCCTGCGATTTTTATCTGTGTTCTTCCATCTTGGGGAATCCTTTTTTCGGAGATGTCGAGGTTGGAAATAACTTTGATACGGCTGACTATGAGGTTGACTACTTTTTTGTCAAGGTCTGCATTTTTTATAAGCATCCCATCGATGCGAAATCGCACCTCGCCCCTTTTTTCTTGCACCTCTATATGTATGTCTGAGGCTCTTTTTTTGATAGCTTGATAAAAAAGTGCGTTGACAAACTTAATAATAGGAGCTGACTCTTCACTTGTTAAAATATCTGAAGAAGTTCGCAAAAAGTCTGTTAAAAATAACTCTTCCTCTTCCTCTTGGTCTTCTTGCATGGTCTCGATAGCTCTGTCGGTGCGAAGCTCTAAAAAGCGGTTGTAAAGTCTATCAAAAGAGTCCTCATCGAGCATATAAAAGGGGTATTTTATAGGAAGCTTTGTGTAGTAGTTGGTCGCATCTCCAAGATAGCGCTCACAAGTAAATGCACACACCTCCCCCTCAAGCTCACTAAAGAGAAGGTAATTTTTTACACTGAGCTCCGTTTGTATAGCAGCACTCTCATACACTTCAAGTTTGAGGTTATGTAACGGTTCAAAAGAGAGCATTTACTTTGCTCCCGAGAGATTTTGATCACTGTTTGTGTCGGAAATATTGACACTTCCTGCTTTTTCTATTTTTTTGAAAATCTCTGAGTTATACTCTGCTTGAAGGTTTGCAAGAACGCCCAAATCTTTTTGTAACTGCGATAAATTTTCACTCTTATCTATCACATAAGGGGTGAGAATGATGATAAGATTGTCTTGTTCGGTTGAAGTTGCAGTGGAGGAAAAAAGATACTCACCGATATAAGGAATATCTCCTAAAAATGGGAGTTTGCTTTTTGTCACTGAGTCATAACTCTTAACAAGTCCACCGATAATGATGCTCTCTCCATGACGTAAAATAGCCTGCGTTTTTACCTCTTGCTTGGAAGTAACGGGCTGGCGTATCGACTCTCCATCGGCACTAAGACCACTGTCGATGATATTTTCCAAAATCGTCTCCACATCAAGCGTAACCTTATCCACCGAAGAGACACGTGGCTTGATTTTGAGTGTCAAACCGACATCCTCTCTCTTGGATGCGGTCGTAGTTCCTGCTGTGCCTGTTGTCTCACCCGTTGAGATAGAAATCGTCTTGCCCACATAGATAGAAGACTCTTTGTTGTTGACACAAAGCAGCGATGGATTAGAGACTGCTTGTGCCGCTCCGTTTGTTTGCAAAAAGTCAAGCGTAGCACCGAGTGCGAAGTTAACTTTAAAAGACTCAAAAATCGCATCTGCATTTTTTACATCCAAAACAGGAATCGAACTTCCTCCCATTTTTGCCGAAAGAGAGTATAACCCTCCATCTGAGCCCACAATTCCCCCATCAAATCCCCATTTTATCCCTAAATTTTCAGCATTATTTTTATTGATGTTGATAACTCTTGCCTGCACATACACTTGATATTTTTCCATATCAAGCTCATCAATAATAAACTTAATCCCTTTGATGACACTAGGCTCACCTACGACGATGATGGCATTTATCTCCTCGCTCATGGAGATATTTGGCTTGAGCAATGGATCTGCAAAAGTCTGTTTTGAGACGATTTCAGTCAAACTAGCAAGAACCCCCTTTGCATCAGAGTTCTTGAGGTTAAATATCTGCACCGTGTTACTGACTTTGGACTCCACATCAAGCTTGGAGATGAGAAGTTCTACTTTTTTGACATTTTTCTCATTTGCCACGATGATGATAGCATTTAAATTTTCATCCAAAATAATCTTCACCTCTTGCGCAACTACTTTGTCATTAAAAAGAGATTTTGCAATCTCAGCAAGTCTTGCTTGGAGCTTTTTTGCCTCTGCAAATTTGATAGGGACGATTTTTACAACTGCTTGAATATTGGTATCGATATCTTTAATAACAGCCTTAACAGTCTCGATATTTTTCGGATAGTCTGTAATCAAAAGAGTGTTGCTCTCCTTCATGGTCATAAGTTTTGCTGTTTTAGAGATAAGGTAGCGCACCTTTGCAGCGACGATGTCTACATTTTCCCCTTTGATGGTGATAGCTTGGGTAACCATAAGAGAGCCATGGAGTCTTTTGTCTTGATTGACCACTTTGAGATTACTTTGCGCGGCATCTGTGGAGCGAACTATCTCATAAAGTGAGCCATTTTCTATCAACGTAAAACCTTTGGATTCTAAAACTGAGATAAGGATGCCAAGAAGTTCATCATCATAAACAGGGGTTGCACTTACAAAATCAACTGTTCCCACAACTTTATTGTTTATCAAAATATTTTTATTGGTAATCTTTGAAACAAGTTTGATAAAATCATCTATTGCTAAGTTTGAGAAACTGACATTGACCTGCTCTCGTGCCGACAAAACTAAAACTAAACTCAGTGTTAAAAATATAAATCTAACGAATTTCATATACTAATTCCTTCTCTTGATTATCTCGCATGACCACGACTTGAATCGTGTCTATTTTTTCTATTTTGTTGTAAACCTCTAATGCATCTTTGTAAGACTCAAGGGTGACATTATTAAGCTTGATGATAAGGTCATCTTTTTTTATCCCCAAAGAGGCAAACTTAGACTTTGGATTGATTTTCGTCACTTTAAAGCCTGTGATTTTCCCTCCGTCTTTGACCTCTACGATAGAGATATCCTTCCAAATCTGCTTCATGTCTTTGGCATAAAATGCTATATCTTGCCGCGAAACCTCACTCAAAGGCTCTACTTCAGAGTCCATAGATGACAAACTTGTGGATGTGCTGGATTGTTCAAATTCTAAAGTGTACTCTTGCATCCCCTTTTCAAAAATAACACTTCCAACCTCTATAGACATGAGCATATAGCCTTGATAATCCTCTCCGACTGCTACGATAGAAGTTTGGAGCGGATTTGATTTAACAGCTAAAATTGCAAATCCATGCGCGCCTAGCCCGTAAAGCCCTTTGAGAAGCATATTTGTGATTCCCATAGAGGAGCTTTGCATCCCTTGCGTCTGGCTTTGCTCTTCTGCTATGAGATTGGAGAAATTAACTCTTTGGTATTGATGCTGGTAATTTTTTCTGGACTCAACATCCACTCCTTCACTCGGAAGATACCAAGCCATGAGGAGCGAGAGCCCTTTTGCAAAAGCAAGAAGGAGGAGAATATTTGTAAAAAATGTCGTTATTTTTGTGTTAGAAATTTTTATCATAAACATACTCCCCGCTCTCATTTTTATCCATCCATTGAAGGGTATTTTGGTATCCGCTTAGCATCTTTTGTGAAGGGAGAAGCACCACATGAAGCCTCTCTTCAACGATATCAAACTCAAGCTGTGCTTCACCAAACTCCCCTTGTGCCTGTGCATTTATATAAAATGGGTCGATGACGCTATACGAAAAATCAACCTTTTCTACCTGCAGAGGCATAAAAGTTCGAAGCGTTTCAGAGAGGGTGATATTTTGTAAATTGAGTCCGTTATAGAGCCCAAATATTTTTATATCAACCTCAGCCACATGCGCACTCTCTATAGAGTCAAATACGATGTTTGCATCATGAAGAGTAAGGGTAAGCCCAGAATCCTCCACTGTTTCACCACTGATAACAACAGCATACGGAAGTATCGTTTTTTCCAAATAGTAGTAAATATTTGCCTTAGGGGTAAAATACATAAGTGCCAAAATAAAAAACAGACAGTATCCGAGAAATTTCACCATTTTTTTCACCATTGAACCTCCACATAAAGAGATGCATGGGTCGCGCTTGTTTTTTGAATCTCCATCGATTTGATGTTGTAAGAGCCGTTTAAAAGTTTGCTCATGAGAGAGTTGAGTGCCACGGCATCAATGCTTTGAGATTGGATACTAAGCCCTGAAGATTTTTGTTGCATTTGTATATTTGCCGAAGCAAGAGAGCTTTGTTGTAAAATCCTCTCTATGGCTTTTTCAACTCTCTGTTTATCATCATAAATTTCTCTTAAACCACTCAGACCTATGGCTATCTCTTTTGTCTCTTTAAAAGACTCTTTTGCCTCTAAAAGCTCCTCTTTTGCAGCGCCTAGTTTGTATCCAAAAAAGAGTAAGAGAAGAACCAGAAGTGCCCCTACATACAATGGATTGATTTGTTTCATAGTCCAATCTCCACATACCAAGATGTCTCTCTAAAAGATCCTTTGAAGTCAAGATTTTTTGCTTTTAATGCCTCGGCTATATATCGCTCTTGCGTCTGTAAAACTCCCCCAAACTCTGCAAAAAATACCCCGTTTTTAAGCTTTAACTCGAGCAACTCATGAGAAGGTTCAAGCTTTAAAGCCAAGATAGTTCCCATCACTTCACGCAGTTTAGTCTGTTTGGTATGCATAGAGCTGTATTTTTTGAGCATAGAGCTGTTTTGCATCATGGTTGATTTGAGATTGTACTGCGCAAAAAGTCCCTCTTGTGCTTGGGTGATTTGAGCGGTTTTTTGAGCCGTGATAAAGAGCTCAACCCCTAAAAGAAAACAAAGAAGCAATAACAAAGAGGCAGCTCTATAGAGACTTTTCGTGTCTACTATATGCCCAAATTGTTTGAGTGTGATAGAGTAATTTGAAAGATGCAACCCATCAAAATCTATATCCGTTTGGACACTCGCCCAAGCCGATGGAACAAGAAGAAGCACCTCATCTTTCATATACATACTTTGCGTCTCGTTGACACGCAAAGCATTTTGCAAGTCATGAAATTCACTTTGTGCAAAATACATCCCCATGACATTTGCAAGTGGGATATTTTTATTGAGTAAAACATCCAAAATCACTTTGTCTTCATAGGCGAAAATGAAAAAATGATTTTTATCTTTATAAGCATAATAGCTGTATTTTCCCTCAGGAAGCGTATCTTCAAAAAGGGAAGGGAGCAACCTCATCGCCTCTCTCGTATTTTTTACGGGGAGTGAAACTTTTTTGACCCAGTATAAAGAGGGAGAGAGGATGATGTTGATCTTTGCATCCTCAAGGGATTCAACTTCTCTGAGAGGGTCTAAAAAGAGACTCTTATATTTATTTTTAAATCGTGTAAGCAAAATTGGAACCTTTTTTTGTAGTTATATCGTACTCGAAACGTATTTTTGCACTTTGTGCGTTTTGTTGCATCTCCACGACAACCTCCAGATAAGGTTCAAAAAAGCTTGTCTGGAACTTTTGTAAAGCATTTTTTTCATCATCACTCAAACTCAAATCTTCTATTTTTTCATATGTCCCACCATCAAGAGAGAGCTTTTGCGCTCTTGTGTCACTGCATCCAAGCATCAATTCCCATGTTTGTGGCGTTGCATAGTTAAGGTCTATCTTTGCATCTCTTTGCTTTGAGATATAAAAAAGATTTTCAAAATCTATATTTTCAAGAGTGTTTTCATGATAGGTTTTTGTATAAAAATCATTTACCTCTAAAAGATGCTCCCTTGAAGCTAAATAGCTGCGAAAAAGGGAAGGTTTTTCATTAAATATTCCACTATTGTAGCTGTAGTCTTCTTTGATACCACTCACGACATCCAGAAGTATAGAGACATATTCGGGATTGACTCTCCGTCGGCTGAGATACTCCCTGAGAGCTTCTGAGCGATCTTTTGTGAGGGTATTTGGGTTCAGCTTTGCTCTTGCACTTTTGATTTGAATACTTACTTTGAGCCCCGAACTCTCAAAAGGGATGAACGCAACACTCGATAAAAAACCAAAAAAGTTCAGCGGTGACTTCTCTTCTAAGAGCACATCAAACTCTTTTGAGTTTTTTAACATACTGAGAACATCTTCCAAAATAACATTACTTTGGAGCATAAAATTTGCAGCCTCCACCTGAGATGTCGCCTCTTTTACCTGCTTGAGCCCTACTCCAAGCGCAACGGTTATCGCCATGACAAAAAATACCGTGATAAGCAAAGCAATCCCTTTTTGAGCATGCCACGTTGTATTTTTTCTCATTTTTGCTCGCATCATTTTTTGCTCCATCATCCTACACTCATGGAAAAGATTGGTAAAAGCATCGCCGCGACGATAAAGCCGATACTGCCGCCCACAAAAAGCATAAGGGCAGGCTCTAGGAGTGTTAAAAGCATACTGACCTTTTCGCGATTTTCTTCAAAATAGAGCTCCGAAATATTGCTCAAGACATTTTGTATTTGTGAAGTCTCTTCACCTAGCGCCACCGACTGGATGAAGGCGTAGTCAATTTTTGTGGTTGATTCATTGAGCGCATTTGAGAGCAGTTTTCCCTCTACAACTTTTTCTGCCGCCTCGCTAAAGAGCTCTTTAAGGACAAGATTATTTAAAATATTTGCACTCAGCTTGATGGTTTGGACAAAAACAACACCCGAGCGAGTGAGCAAAGAGGCGATATAACAAAAGCGTGCGATTTCGCTTTTTTGAGCGATAGTGCCAAAAAGGGGAAGCTTTAAAATGAGCGCATGGACACGGTAGGCAAAAGCATAGCTTTTTTTCATCAGCATCACAAAAGCAATACTTGAGAGAAATATCATCGCTAAAAGGAGTGTAAAATTTTCATTAAAAAAGTCACCCAAAGCGATAACCACTTTCGTAGGGGTAGGCAACTCTTGGTTCATGCTCTTAAAAATCCCCGTTATCTCAGGCACAACAAACGCAAGCATAAACGAAATCATCAAAAGCGAGATAAGCACCATAAAGGTCGGATACGCAAAAGCCGCTTTTATCTCTTTGGCGAGTTTGTCCTGCTCTTTTAAAAATCGTGAGAGTTCCAAAAGCACCTCATCCAAAATTCCCCCATTTTCACTCACCTTAATAGACTGCTTGAAAAATTCTGGCAAAATTACAACACTTTGAGACTCAAGTGCGGTGTAAAAATCTTTTCCCTCATCAAGATAGGTGCTCACGGTCGTTAAAAAAAGTTTCATTTTTTTATTGTTTTCATAATGTGACTGGACGATTTTAAGCGCCGAGACGATGCTGATACCTGAGCGAATATACATACTAAGCTCACGCGAAAGGGCTGAGAGGTCTTTTGGAGAGACCCGATATTTTCTCCCAAAATCAAACTTGCTAAAAAACGAAGGTGTGTCCTCTTCTATACTTGTATAGAGTATTTTTTTGACTTTGAGTTTATTTTTTGCTTCAAGAAGGGAAACTGCTTCAACTTTTTGGTTGACTCGAGTTCCATCTGCATCAATGCCACGGTATTTAAAAATCATCTGAGCACCTCTTGTATGAGTTTTTCTTTGGCATCAACAGCTTCTTGCAAAGAGTTATAGACTCCAACATCCTCAAAATAAGTGGAAAAATCATACACAAGCCCCCTAGAGGCGATAAAAACTTGTTCACCCACACCTTTTTCATCCACTTCATATGAGAAGCAAACATCTTTTTCGACACCCTCTTGGTTAAAGTAAACTTCATTTGTTTGCTCAAAAGTACCAACAAAAAACTCATATCGATAGACTTTCACCCCTGCATCCAAAAAGTTCTCAAGCGTTGCAACGACCTCGCCATCTACCAAAACATCGCACTTGGCACACTCTTGCAAACATAAAAGTTTTGCACCCCGAGCATCTGAAATATTGAGCAAATACTCTTTGAGTGTTGCTAAAGTTACCCGCTTTGCTTCATCCCCTATTTTTTGAAAATTGCCAATAGCAAGGGTGTAGACAACTCCGATGATGACAATAACTATGAGAAGTTCGATAAGAGAGAAAGCTTTTTTCATACACATTAATCAAGAGACAAATGGTTCGCTTTTATATCCTCGATAGTTGTATCAAAAATCGCGCTCATCTTTAAAATCCCTTTGTTCATTGTCTCTTTTAGGAAAATAGTAACATAACAATATTACTATTTGCACTCACTCATCATGATATCGGCCGCTTCATCTTTTCCGCCCTCTTTTTTGTCCGCGCCCAAAGAAATCAACTCCACACTTGAATCTTCATTGAGGTAAACAAAGTCATTACCCCAAGAATCTTTTGGCAATTTGGCATCTTTAAAATAACCACTTTTTGAATAATTGGGATATTTTTCCTCATCAGGATTTTTCACAAGTGCCTCTAAGCCCTCTTCTGTAGAGGGGTAAACACTGTTGTTGATTTTAAACATATCCAATGCACCGCTATAAATGCTTTTCATCTGAACACACACAAGATTTCTCTTTGCCTCTTCACCTTTTCCTGTCAAGTTTGGCATTATCATAGCTGCTAAAAGCCCTAAAATAACGATAACAATCATAAGTTCTATAAGAGAAAAGCCGTTTTTTGATTTATTTTTCATTGAGGGATACCTTTTTGTTTTTACTGATGATATGCACTTAAAAGAACACTTCCGCTAAAGTACATATTATCAGTTTTTAATAAAGGATTATAGTTAAAAAAGGTAAAAAATTCTAACCAACAAACAAGTTTCAAACATTGTCTTCTTTAACAATCATAATTAGTTATAATAATCAAAATAATTTTAAAGGAAAATGCAGACCATGAACTTTATGTTGCGACTTTTCATAGCTCTTTATTTTTAAGCACTTGCAAATAGGTGTTGAGCATCTCAAAAGAAGTCGTGTTACAGAGATGCTTGGCATTAAGTAATTGATGTTACACACTTTTTATCAAAGTACGTAAGGTCAATTAAGTAACTATGAACTACAATACGTCCAAATTAAATAGACAAAGGATTTAAATGAAAAAGATTCTCATAAGTGTTATAGCGGTTTTGGCGTTAGGAACTATTGGTATGGCAAATGTAAATAGCCAGACAGGATGTGGTCTTGGGTCAATGATTATTAAAGATGACTCTACTGCCATTATGCTTGCTCTTCAAGCAACAACAAATGGTATTTCAGGAAACCAGACGTTTGGTATCACTTCTGGAACTTTAGGATGTAAAAAAACAGAGTTTGTTATGAATGAAATGGCTGAGGAGTTTGTTGCTTCAAATATGGATATCTTAGCAAAAGAGATTGCTATTGGTCATGGTGAGTCTATCGACACTTTGGCAGAACTTTTACATGTAGAAGATACAGCGACTTTTTCTGCATCACTTCAAACAAACTACAATGCTATCTACACATCTCAAAAAGTACAAATGTCAGACGTTCTTGACAATATAGCGACTACTTCTTTATAAATGGTTCTCTTCCTAAGCGAAAAAATTCGTTTAGGAACTTCTGCTGTGTTTAAAATTCTCACGATTTTTCTTTTTTGTACCTCTTTTGTAAACGCTACTTTTTTAGAATCTCTCAATCAAGCAGAAAAACTTGATCTCTCACAACAAAGATACTGGCATTTGCTGCTTCATATGATAGAGGGGGAGAGTGAGATAGATGATGAACAATTTTTTATCGCACACGATGGCAAAAATAATCCAAAACATGAACTTGACTCTACCCTCTATGCTCTCTATCATGAGAGTGTTTTTGATGATAATTCCACTGCGTGTCGTTTTCCTGCGAGAAAAGCTTGGTTAGAAGAACAACTCAACATTCATGATTTGCCCCAAGTTTTGTGCAAAGAGTACGATGCGATTTTGCAAAGAATCAACCCAAAATCTGCCACTTTTGTTTTCCCCTCCGCACACATAAATTCCCCTGCTTCCATGTTTGGCCACACATTTCTGCGCATCAACTCTGCCTATAAATCCAAACTCCTCTCTTATGCCATAAACTACGCTGCCGATGCAAATCCCGATGACACCAATGCGGTCGCCTTTGCCCTTAATGGTCTTTTTGGAGGCTACTTTGGGAGCTACTCTCTTTTGCCGTATTATGACAAACTCAAAGAGTATAGAGATACTGAAAATAGGGATATTTGGGAGTATGACCTCAACCTCACCGAGGCAGAAGTATTAAAAATGTTTAGGCATATATGGGAACTCAACGGGACCCACTCTACTTACTATTTTTTTACAGAAAATTGCTCTTATAATATGCTTTGGCTTCTAGAGTTAGCCAGGCCGAGTGTCCACTTAAGAGAGCATTTTCATTTTGAAGTTATCCCGCTCGAGAGTATTCATGCCGCAAAAATCGAGGGTATTTTAGATACCACACACTATAGAGCCTCGAAAAGATCCATTCTCTTACAATATGAAACGCTTATTGAGGAGAAATATATCCACCTGCCAAGGTCTTTAGTAGACGCGCAACTCCAACTCAAAGATGTCCTTGAGGATGCAAATATTAGTTTGCAACAAAAGCGCTATATTTTAGAAGCTTCGACAGAATTGCTGGAGTATTCCTTTAGTAAAAATACGATGCAAAAAGAGAAATATCTCGAACTTTTTTATGACTTTACACAGCAAAGAGCCACACTCGGGGAAGGGGAAAAATTGAGTAGACAAACACCTCCAAACCCGATTGACTCCCACAGAGCTATCAGAGCGACTGCTGGATTTGGAGTCAGAGAAGCAGATACGATAGGATTTCTAGGAATCCGTCCCGCCTATCATGACCTCCAAGACAGTAGCTATGGATTTTTACGAGGGACGCAGATAGAGTTCTTAAATCTTGATCTCTCTTACTCAAAAGATGCACTCAAAGTAGAAAAAGCAACGCTTATCTCTATTGCTTCTTTAGCACAAAGAACAGAATTTTTTAAAAATTTTTCATGGAGAACGCACTTTGGATTTGATACAAACTATCTCAATACAAATGCGAATTTTCTAGCAACTCTAGGCGCTGGATATACTTTTGGAAATAAATCGGCATACCTGTACGCTTTAGCTGAACCACTTTTTTATGTAGAACAAAGCGGTGTATCTGGGCTCGGGGGAAGCGTAGGATTTGTAGTAGATAGATACAACTTTATGAGTACAAATATAGAGGCTACGCAGAGATTTTACGACACAGGTAAAGAGCAGTATCTTCTCCATGCCTCTCAAAATTTTAGACTTGCACAAAATTTTCAATTAAAATTTGATTATGACTATAGAGAAAAATACGACCAAGAAAAACGCCAAAGTGAGACAACGCTCAAAAGTGCGTTGAGTTACTATTTTTAACTGATGTTGCACACATTAAAACTCCATTACCACCTCAAGCATGCCATGACAGCATTAAAATAGATAAGCAATTTACAATTTATTGTATATTCTTAATCAAAACTAAGATAAAATGAAACGATTTTTAAAATCTGAATTATGAGCCCATCGCACAACAGAGGATTTTGTTCAAGTTCAAGGCAAAAGTATCGTTGTGCGGTGGGCTCATTCTATATAATTCGGGTGACATGGTTATGGGAATAAATGGAAGAACTTTTTTTACACTGGCTTAAAGAATATGGGTATATCGTACTGTTTGGATGGAGTATTTTAGAGGGTGAGATGGGGCTTGTCATGGCAGGAATCATGTCACACACTGGAGATATGTCGCTTCCAATTGCCCTTGTGGTTGGTGCCTTAGGTGGATTTGTGGGTGATCAAATCTATTTTTATATAGGACGCTATAACAAAACCTATATCTACACAAAACTCTCCTCTGGACGCCGCAAATTTGCAATCGCACATCTCTTGCTCAAAAAATACGGTTGGCCTATTATATTTGTGCAGCGCTACATGTACGGCATGCGAACGGTCATCCCAATGGCGATAGGTCTTACAAAATACTCAGGGAAAAACTTCGCCCTTATCAATCTTGCAAGTGCTTTGGCTTGGTCTGCCTTCACCATTATTCCAGCCTATTTTTTTGGAAACGAGCTTCTTGAAATTCTAAAATGGATGAAAATAAACTGGTTTTATGCCATTCCACTTGTTTTCACCTTCGCGGGTATTATTTTTTACTCATTCAGCAGATTTGAAAAAAATATACTCAAAAAACGTCGCATAAAAAAATAAAAGCGCAGAGGTTACTGCTCATCAAAACTGCCTCCAAAAATTGCGACTCAAGAGCAAAAGAACCGTAAAAAATTCAAGCCTTCCTATAATCATCGCAACCGATAAAACACCCAAATCAGCACTTTTGAAAAATGCGTAGTTTTGCGCAGGTCCTGTGAGGGAAAAACCTGGACCAATATTGCCTACTGCAGCAAGGGAAGTCGTCAGGGAAGTCGTCATGTCATAGCCACTTGCAAAGAGGTAAAGCATAACAAGCAGGACAGTAAAGGCATATAACATCACAAAAGCATATGTCGAGTGGAGGACCTTATTTTGAACTTTATTGCGGTCAATAAAAATATTGACAATGGCGTTTGGATGGATGATTTGCTTTATATCTGCCATGATAGATTTGATGACAACAATATAGCGAATCACTTTGACACCTCCTGCTGTAGAGCCCGCATTTCCCCCAATAAGCATCGCCACAATAACAATAGCGATAGCCCCTTGCCCCCATAATGAATAATCAAGCGAAGCAAAACCTGTTGTCGTAAGTACCGACGCAATCGTAAAGCTAGCATGGGTGAGCGAATACATGAAGCTATCTGTACTATGGAAAGTATGTTCAAGGCTCAAAATAAGAGACAAAAATAAAAATATAACTACATACCATTGTATCTCCTCTGTTTTATACCCTTTTGCATCACCAAAAAAAAGCCTCAAATGGACAAGAAAGTTCATCCCTGAGATAATCATAAAAAAAGTAGTTGTCCAAAGCATCAAGGGATTGTCAAAGTATCCAAAGGAGGCATTTTTTGTAGAAAATCCCCCAGTAGAAATCGTAGCAAATGCATGGTTTATCGCATCAAAAGCACTCATTCCTTCAAGTTTAAGCAAAATCGCATCCACAAGGGTAAACAAAACATAGACACCCCAAATACGCAAAGCCGTATCTTTAATCTTGGGTGTGAGTTTTTCCATCTTTACCCCTGTTGATTCAGCTTTAAAAAGAGTCAAAGAACCACTAGGGTTTATCAAAGAAAAAAGTCCCACACCCAAAACAATGATTCCCATCCCTCCAAGCCAATGTGTAAGACTTCTATGGAGCAAAATCATTTTGGGCAATACTTCCACATCAGTGTAAATCGTGGCACCCGTAGTTGTAAATCCACTTACAGATTCAAAAATAGCCTGCGCCAAAGTTACATCACTGTAGAGCATGAGCGGCACAGAACCTGCAAATGCGAGTAAAATCCAAATAACATTGACAAAAACAATCCCCTGCTTGATGCTTAACTCAACTTTATGTTGCAACAAAACAAGATATAAAAAGAGATTGATTGAAAATAAGAGGGCATCAAAAAGTAAAAATTTGCCATACGCCTCACCTATCATGAGACCTAAAAATATTGGTATGGTTAAAAAAACACTCAGAGACAATCCAATAACTGAGAGTAATTTAAAAAGATTTTTTACAGAGCGTATATCCACTTTTTCACCTTTTGTTCTTCAATAATCGTACAAAAAGCCATTATATAATCATTTTCTTCCACCAGCAAAGGCTCGCTAAATACAAATATTTTTTCTCCACGGATATAAACGCTATGAATATTAGAACCAGAGTATGGACGGATTATTTTTCCTATCAAGTCAGTCTCAGGGTAGATTATTCTTGTAAATGCTACCGCACTCCCTCCACAAAAGAGTCTTGCATGGACAACAGAGCTAGAGTCTATTTTTTCTAATATTGCATAATATGCATTATTTTTTTGTCCTCGCACCACTACGATGCCAAGCTTATGCATGAGGGCGTATTTGTTTGGATCATTGTTGATGGCAACAACTTTTTCTACGCCATACTCTTTGGCTTCTAGACACTTGACGATATTTTCTTCATCATTTTTAGAAGTTGCAATCATCATATCTGCATTTTGCAGCCCCTCTTCTTTGATAAGGCGGTCGTTTCCGTACTGACTACTGATAATGGCAACATCATTTTGTAAAATTTCTGCAGCGAGCTTACATTTTTCAAGATTTCTTTCGATAAGTTTTATGCTTACACCAGGCGCTACAAGTTTTTTTGCGATTTCTATCCCTAAAGAGTCTGCACCAAAAATAACAATTTTTTTAATCTCTTTTGGCATTTTGGTATCCATACGCGAGCACATATCTTTAACCGCTTTAGGAGCTCCAAAATAATATATCAAATCATTCGGCTTTAAAACATCTTTTTCGCTTGAGATAAAAAACTCTTTATTTCTTTCAATACCCACCATGATAAGCTCTTGCGTATTAAGCGAATGGGCTAAAATATACTCTTGAGGTTTATGCTGTGCTCGGATGGAGATGAGGCGAAAGTTGTTTTGATTGAGTTTTTTTACACTATTTGCTTTTGGAAAATCAAGTAAAGATCTGACCGAATTAGCCGTGCGGGTGATAGGAAAAACTGATTCTGTTATCCCGAGCTTTAGAGCGATGGAGCTTTTAGCAAAAAAAGCATTGCGAAGTCGGACTATTTTATCTTTTACCTGCAAACTCTCATCTACTATCAGACAAGAGATAATATTTGTCTCATCACTATCCGTGACGGCGATAAATAAATCAATCTTTTTTCCCAATACAGAGTTGTATGTCGCAGGGTCTTCAACATTTCCTACAACAGAGTAGATGTCTATTTGCTCTTGGAGCATATTGATAGCGTCTGCATTTTTATCTATAACAGTCACATTGTGTTTCACGCTTAAGGTCGTTGCAAGTCTAAATCCAACCATACCTGCACCCGCAATAATAATCTCCATCGAATCTCCCATATAATTTGGAGAAAAATTGTACTCCGAGCTTACATAATATTCTCTTAATTGATTTGGTATCATGGCAGAAAAAAAGGCTCCCCATGAATAGCATGAACAACACACGCTTTATGTATCTTCTCGTGTTAGCCATGTTTTTGTGGGCAGGCGGTTGGAGTGCCTTAAAAATTTTAACGTATGATGTCCCTGTTGATGTCATAATTTTTTGGCGTTTTTTTATTGTAACGCTCTCCTTTTTACCTCTCTTGTTTTTTATCAAACAGCCTGTTGTTTTGGATAAAAACACTCTCAAGTACGCCCTTGCTGGGGCTGTTCTTAATATCTCATTTATGGTGGGCTCCTTTTTAGGGGTAAAGTACGGGTTGGCTGGATCTGGTGGGGTTATCATCACGACACTCAGTCCTGTTATGACTTTTTTATTTGTCGCTATTTTGTTCAAAAAAAGGCTTCAAAACATTCAGTATTTCGGTCTTGCACTGGGAATAGTTGGTGGATTTATCATGCTTGAACTCAAAGATATAAATCTCTTCCTTAATGGCTCAAATACCTATTTTTTATTATGTGCCATTATCTGGGCAGGAGTCACTATCGTATCGCAACATTCGCACAAATATCTCCATCCCATTCACTATAGTTTTGTTATCTCTCTTATCGCTACTATCGCTGCCTTTGCGTATGCCTATAACTCTGATTTGTTGTCTGTTTTTAATGAGGGTTTTTATTTTTGGATAGCACTTCTCTATATAACTGTCCTTGGGCAGAGTATTGCAACAACGATTTTTTTCATGGCTTCAGGAAAACTTGGGAGCGAAACAACAAGCTCATTTATGTTTTTAGTCCCTCTATTTGCCCTTATCATTGCGTGGATTGTTTTAGATGAACCCATTGAGATGCATATTCTCATAGGTGGTGCTGTGAGCTTAGTGGCGGTTTATTTTATCAATAGCACAAGGAAGAAAAAAGAGTGGTGACAAAGAACTCTCACTCCTAACGTAGCGTAAAAATATATCCCTCAGCAATCTCTTGCATAGTGTATCTGTAGAGTCCATCTAACTCAATAGCTACACGGTAGTAGCCATCATGATTGCCTACTCTTATAACTGAAAAAATATTTTTGGGAATTTTTTGTGTGTAGCTCGCAAATGAGCTCTCTTGTTTGAAGTCAATAACCATTCTGTGTGGCTCTGCCAACACAAAAGTTCGAATGGTTTTATCTTTTGTAACTATTTTTAATTTTTTGCCATCTGCATAAAAAGATATATGAGCCAAAGATGCTATTTTTGTAAAGCCAGAGTGTTTGGTTTTTGTTTGTGTTTTAGCTGTTTGATTTGTATCCGTTTGATTTTTAGAAGTCTCATTTTTTTTGATTATATTTTTTGAAATTTGCGGCTCTTGCACATAAGTTTGAGAGATGAAAAGAGGCAAATGCCAATCAACAGAATTTTCAAGTTCAATAACTTTGCTTTCTATGGAACCATCAAGATTTTTAAATTCTACCGTTACTTTTTGAAGCACCCTTGCCTGTGGAGGAAGTGCTATTGTCGCGCGTTTGAGAGCAGGAAGGGATGTGTCCTGATTGGAAGTTAAGGGGATGTCTTTTTCACCTTCAGTTGGAAAAAAAGGATTTTCACGACCTTCAAGGGTGAGAAGAAGAAAAAGCATTATGTAAAAAATTTTCACCAAACCATCCCTCGTTTTTGAAGTATCTCAGCATACACAAGATACTTTTAAATTTTCCCCTCACCAAAAAGCTTACTCTGCAGAAATCTCTTTAAGTTCAAAATATTCTCTTTGAAGCTCCGCATTATCATTTTTTAATCTCGTGATTTCACTCTGGAGATAATTTTCATAATCTTGCAGTCCAAAAAGAACTTCTAATGAATTTGAGCCATATAAAATAATGCCAAGATAAATTCCAAACCCCATGACAAGGGAAAAAAGAGTCAAGAACTTTCCTGAAGATAAACCCAAATACCTTTGTGTTAAACTCTGAGTATTGTCTATCTCTTCATAAAGTTCTTCTTGATTCATTGCAACACTTTTTAGTTAAATAGCTCAGAACCCAAATATTCGCCGTAAACAACTTCATTTTCTATCTCTAAAAGACGGTTATATTTTGCCGTTCTCTCTCCACGAGCCGTTGAACCTGTTTTGATTTGACCACAATTAAGAGCAACTGCAAAATCAGCGATAAATGCATCTTCACTCTCACCTGAACGGTGACTCATAACACACGTATAGCCATTTCTTTGAGCCAAACGCACAGTCAACATAGTCTCACTTACAGAGCCGATTTGGTTAGGTTTGATAAGAATAGAGTTAGCTATCCCTTTTTTGATCCCTTCACTCAAAATCTTTACGTTTGTAACAAAAAGGTCATCACCAACGATTTGAATTTTGTCTCCGAGCTTCTCAGTCATAAGTTTAAATCCATCCCAGTCATCTTCACTTAAACCATCTTCAATAGATACGATTGGGTATTTAGAACAAAGGTCTGCATAATAATCGACTAACTCAGCAGAAGTGACAGTACGATTTTCAGACTCAAGTCTATAACCACCACCCTCTGCAACAAGCTCTGAAGCTGCTACGTCAAGTGCAATACCAATCTGCTCACCTGCTTTATATCCTGCTTTTGCAATCGCTTCCATGATGATTTGGATTGGCTCTTCGTTTGAGCCTAAATCTGGTGCAAAACCACCCTCATCACCAAGTGCAGTATTATGTTTTTTCGCTTTTAAAATACCTTTTAGAGTATGATAGATTTCAGAAGATGCTCTTAATGCCTCAGCAAAATCATCAAAACCTTTAGGGACTATCATGTATTCTTGAAAATCTACAGAATTATCTGCGTGTGAACCACCATTGATAATATTGAGCATTGGAGTAGGAATTACCATAGCATTCGCACCACCAAGGTAGCGATAGAGTGGAATGTTTAAACTAGCAGCAGCAGCACGAGCAACCGCCATAGAAACACCTAAAACTGCATTTGCACCCAAATTTCCATAGTTATCAGTTCCATCTAATTCTTTCATTTGCGCATCTATCACTGCTTGATTAAAAGGAGAAAGACCGATTAAAACATCAGAAATTTGACTATTGACATTTTCAACAGCTGTTAAAACACCTTTACCCAAATAACGCGTTCCGCCATCGCGAAGTTCGAGTGCTTCACGCTTGCCTGTGCTTGCACCTGAAGGTACTATTGCACTTGCTACCGTTCCATCGCTGAGCTCTACGGTCGCTTTTACTGTCGGGTTACCACGAGAATCCATTACTTCAATTGCACTTACGCTATCTATAAACATTTCCTTGCCTTTTATTAATTTTGTAAAACAGATTTATACATCTGTTTCGTCTATTTCTGAGGTATCCATAGCTATAAGATTGTTCACGCCCATAGCAGATTTGATTTTTTTCTCTATCTCTTTAGCAAGTTCTGGCTCTTCTTTAAATTTGGCTTTGACATTTTCACGCCCTTGACCAAGTTTAACATCTTCATACGAAAACCAAGCACCGCTTTTATCTATGATGTCTAGTTTGACACCATAATCAACTAACTCACCCTCTTTAGAGATACCTTCACCGAACATTATATCAAATTCTGCTTGACGAAATGGTGGGGCTACTTTATTTTTTATCACTTTTGCTTTGACTCGGTTACCAATTTGACTCTCACCTTGCTTAAGTGAAGCAATTCTTCTCACATCAATACGAACCGAGGCGTAAAATTTTAAAGCATTTCCTCCAGTTGTAGTCTCTGGAGAACCATACCCCATCATGCCAATTTTCATACGAATCTGATTGATAAAAATAACTGTACAGTTCATTTTGTGCAAAATACCAGTAAGTTTACGCAATGCTTTTGACATAAGACGTGCTTGAACGCCAACATTTTGATCAGACATCTCCCCCTCAATCTCAGACTTTGGCGTCAAAGCTGCAACAGAGTCGATAACTATCAAGTCAATTGCTCCGCTTCGAGCAATAGTCTCAACGATATCAAGCGCTTGTTCCCCATAATCAGGCTGAGAAACAAGAAGATTTTCTACATCAACTCCCAAATTTTTCGCATACACAACATCAAGCGCATGTTCAGCATCTATAAACGCACAAACACCCCCTTCTTTTTGACACTCAGCAGTTATTTGAAGTGCTAACGTTGTTTTACCCGAACTCTCAGGTCCGTAAATCTCAACAACTCTTCCCTGTGGCACCCCACCAATACCAAGTGCTAAGTCAAGTCCGATAGAACCTGTGCTAATGGCTCTTATAGGCTCGAATTCTTTATCACCTAATCTCATCAAAGCACCTTTTCCGAATGCTTTATCGATTTGCTTCATTGCCAAGTCTAACGATTTTTGTTTGTTTGCGTCCATTTTTGGCTCACTTATTGTTAATTTAGACTTATTATATGCAAATTTAAATGACTCTCTTAAAAACATTTCATTTTGTCATATTTTTAGGAAAACATTTTAACCTTAATTAGGTTAAAATCTTGTTTATGAAAAGAACATTAATAGCACACTCGCCCGACGCTGACGATATTTTTATGTACTATGCCATAAAATTTGGTTGGGTTGATATGAAAAATACCCTTTTTGACAACATAGCCAAGGATATTCAGACGCTTAACGAAGATGCGCTTGAGGGGACTTATGACATTGTGGCGATTAGTTTTGCCTTGTTTCCACACATAAAAAATGAGTATGCACTCCTAAGAACTGCTGTGAGTTTTGGGGAAGGGTACGGTCCTAAACTCATCAAAAAAAAGGGTGAAAAACTCAAAAAGAACTTTAAAGTTGCCCTCAGTGGTGCACACACAACCAATGCCATGCTTTTTCGCATCGCTTACCCTGATGCACGCATTACCTACATGAACTTTTTGGAGATTGAGCAAGCTGTATTAAATGGGGATGTTCATGCGGGTGTGTTGATTCATGAGAGCATTCTAACCTATCATGACGCACTTGAAGTGGAGCGTGAAATGTGGGATATTTGGCAAGAGTTAGCAGGGTCTGAACTCCCACTTCCTCTTGGAGGTATGGCTTTGCGCCGCTCGATTACTCTCAGTAAAGCTATAGAGTATGAAGCAACGCTTACAAAGGCTGTCCAAGTCGCACGCAACCACAAAAAGAGACTCTCAAAAATGCTCATGGAGCGTAATTTAGTCAGAATCGACGCAGCAACACTAGAGAAATATTTAGAACTTTATGCGAATGACAACTCTATTACATTAAGTCCTTTGCAGTACCAAGCTATCGATAAACTCTTTGAAATAGGCTACAAGCACGGATTTTATGACGCACCCGTGGCTATAGAAAACTATCTTATTCCAACACAATATCAAGAATTAAGGAATTCATAACATGGAAGCAAAACTCATAGCCCTTGGTGTTGAGACGTTTAAAACGGCACTTTTACTCTCTTTGCCAGCACTCTTGACGGGAATGTTACTTGGTTTGGCAGTAAGTATTTTTCAAGCAACAACCCAAATCAATGAGATGACCCTCTCTTTTATTCCCAAAATTTTGGGAATAGTTATTGTGATTATTTTAACCATGCCTTGGATGCTCAATTCTATGATTGACTACTCTACAAATATTTTCAATATGATTCCGACATTTGTAGAATAATGGCTACTAAATCTATCAATTTTTCTAAATTTTCTTCCATGAAAATTGGAGGTGTTTTAGATGTCGCTCTCCTTGAGATGTGTGACTCTACACTTGAGAACCACTACCTCATCGGCTCATGTAACAATATTTTAATCGGTGAGCAAACTCCTTTGCTTGTAGTTCTTAGTAAAAAATACGACTACATAACTATTGAAGAGGGAGTTTTAAAGATAGGCGCGGCTACTCCATCGGGGAAAATCGCCTCATTTTGCAAAAAGCATAACATTGCAAACTTTGAATTTGTCTCGCATCTTCCAGGGACTCTTGGAGGACTTATCAAGATGAATGCAGGGCTTAAAGAGTATGAAATCTTTAACCATCTTATCGCGATTTCGACCTGCCAAGGTGTAAAACAAAAAAATGAAATCACATTTGGGTACAGATATACAGATATCTTTACCACTGTTTTAGAAGCAAGTTTTGAGCTCTCTTACGGCTATGATCTCGAGAAAGTAGCAATGTTTAAAAAAATGCGTGCAAACCAACCAAGTGCTCCAAGTGCGGGGAGTTGTTTTAAAAACCCACCTGGTGACTATGCAGGAAGACTCATAGAAGCAGTCGGTCTCAAAGGAAAAAGAGTTGGTGGGATGGAGTTTAGCACCGTGCATGCCAACTTTTTGGTCAATGCTGACAAGGGCACTTTTGAGGAGGCAATATTTTTGATTCAAGAAGCGCAAAAAAGGGTTTATGAAGAGTTTGGAATCTGGCTGGAATGTGAAATAGTTGTTTTGGATGAGCGATACATGGGTGCGAACTCGCCACTTTTAAAAACTCACTTTTAGACTGCCACGACTTTTTTAAAGTCTCGCAGTGACGGTATATTGTCATGGCGAGCCAAGCGCGGCAATCTCGTTTTTCGACATTAGAAACGAAGCATCAAACCTGCATAAATGCCTGCAAATTCTAAATCCATTTTTCCACTTACATCTTCTTCATCGATATCAATTTTTTGCACGCGATACCCTATTTCTAGTGCAGGTTGAACAAGAGGGGTAATGTCAAAAGTGTAGTCAACTTTCGCACGAGCGTCATAAACAGTAGATGAGCCATTTGAGATATATTTTACGTCTGACTCAAGTCCAATGTTGGTCGTAGGGATTTGTACGCGAGCTCTTACATACCCTAAAGGGACAACGACTGAAGAGACTTCACTATAGGATGTATCGCTGAGTGCACCTATAGTTACACCCTCCGCTTGATAATCCAAATTTATAATTTTTAAATCAATCCCTACATCCAAAGTAATCCAAGCAGTATTATCTAAAAGGTTGTAATAAGGGATGATATCAAACTGTGTCATGTCCAGAGAAGTTTTCCCACCACTAGCCGTAAAATCTTCAAACGTACCTATTGCTGTCCCTTCATTTGCTAAGGCTACATACTCAACTCTTAGATTTGGAACAACTGGGATGGGGTGTTTAATGAGAAGCCACACATAAGGGGTAACCTCTTCATTTTCTGCAGACGTATCTGAACCACTTGTTAAACCATCTGTGTATGAAAGAGCTCCATTAGGAGCTTGCATCCAAGCACCTCCTCCCATCTCTACTCTTGCAAAATCCGCACTTGCAGTTGATGCCAAAATCAATCCACAAACCAAGGAAGTTAGAACTTTTTTCATATAAACTCCTAAAATAATATCCATTATTATATCAAAGAGATTGAGCAGTAAACTTAAAGAATACAAGAAGGGAAGAAAACAAGATTTAGGGAATAAGCCTAAATCTTTAAGGAAGAGGGGAAAATAGGTAGTAATTTTTTTGCCACTCTTAAAAAAAGAGCAGCTTTATTGAAAGAGTAAAATTAACTAACAGCAGCGATTGCAGCGTCGTAGTTAGGCTCTTCAGTGATTTCTGGAACGATTTCTTTGTAAGTTACGATTCCTGCTTCGTTTACTGCGAAGATTGCTCTACAAGTAACACCTGCAAGAACTGAACCACCAAGAAGTACGCCATATGCATGAGCGAAATCTTTGTTTCTGAAATCTGAAGTTACAGTCAAGTTAGTGATACCTTCAGCTGAACAAAAACGACCAGCAGCAAATGGTAAGTCTAATGAAACGATTGTTGGTTTAACACCTGCTAAAGAAGCAGCTTTTGCATTGAAATTACGAGTTTCAGTAGCACATACACCTGTATCTAATGAAGGAACAACAATAATAAGTTGCTTGTGTCCTTGAGCGCCACCAACTACTACATCACCTAAACCAGCTGAATTTACAACTGTAACTTCTGGTGCTTTATCACCTACTTTTACCTCATTTCCTAATAACTCTACGTCTGTACCTTTGAATTTTGTAGTTGCCATTGCGACTCCCTTTTTGTGTTATTTATTTTATGGTGGAAGTATATTGAAATTGGATAATTCTTCTCTTATTTATAAAAAGAGTCTTCTCTCTTAAGCTATTTTTTAGTTTGTGCAATGATGTTACAAGCTACTTTTTGGACTCACTTCAAGCTCATGCAAAGAGGAGAACATCCCACGCTCATACATCTCTAGCGCTACTCTTCCTATCATGGCGGCATTGTCTGAGCAGTATTTGAGTTCACTCAGCAGCAGCGTCGCACCATAGGGTTTTAAGAGCTCTTCTATACGTGCACGAAGATACATGTTCGCACTTGCACCTCCCACAATCGCAAAAACTTTTGGCGGCGTGTTTTGAAAATATTTTTTCAGCTTCTCCACAATATGCATTGTAGCAACATGTTCAAAACTTGCAGCGATATTTTTATACTCTTCTTTGTCTGCTTTTTCGATGGCAAGTCTTACCCCATTTTTAAGTCCCGAGTACGAAAAAGCAAGTAGCGAAGATTGTTTGCCTTGAAGCGGAATGCTCAAAGGATATTTTTTTGCATCCCCATTTTTTGCAAGTGCCTCTATAAAAGGACCACCTGGATAACCAAGTCCCATCATTTTGGCAACTTTGTCAAAACTCTCTCCAAAACTATCATCCATACTTTTAGCAACTGTCTCTATTTCAATGAGACTTTTTACCTCCATCACTTGCGTGTGCCCCCCTGAGACGAGCAAAACAGACAAAGGAAACTGTGTTGGCTTTTCTATAAACAAAGAGTAAATATGTCCCACCAAATGGTTCACCCCGATGAGAGGAATATGAAGAGCCACCGCGATAGCCTTTGCCATCGTAACTCCCTCAATGAGCGTCACGGCAAGCCCTGGAGTTACTGTCACCGCCACAGCTTTTAAATCTTTAAAATACGGTTTGCACTCTTCTAAGATTTTTGGCAGTGCCTCGGCATGAAGACGAGCCGCAAGCTCGGGAACAACCCCTCCATACATAGAATGCTCCAGCTCTTGAGATATTTTTTTATGAAAAAGCAGTTTATTTGTGGCGATTTCTGTAATCGCTATTGCACTGTCATCACATGAACTTTCTATGCTTAAAATCATCTGTTTTTCTCCAAAATATGTAAATACTCCACCGTTGCATCGGCGGTATGATTTCTGCTGTCAGTTTTGTCAGCCTTAAATCTTTGGTACGCTTTAGTCCTCAAATCATACTTGCCGTGTCTCTCCATGATACCCCTCACCTCATCCTCACTCATGAGCCCTTCATTGTTGTAACTCAAAAAAATGTACTGAAACCTTGCATGATGTATCAACTCTTCAAAGCTCTCATGAACACTTTGTTTCTTGCAATAATCAGAACGGTTATACTCTCGCAGTCCCGTTTTACCTTTTGGTATAAAATCATCGTACTGAGTGATAGTGTTTAAGATGTGGTAATTCGCACTGTATTGCCTTTGGTTGTACGGAGGGTCAAGGTACAAAATATCTCCGCTTATCTCTTTTATAAGCTCGTTGCTGTTTTTATTAAACACTTCATGCGTGTTTGCATCTTCACTAAAAGTCGCAGATTCAAGGAGGAGTTCTTTCTCTGCTGATTTTTTAATATGTTTTAAAAATGCACCATAAACCGAAGCCGTATTTGCAACTTTGTCCGCACTTTCAACCAAAGAAGCTAACAAAAAATAGTACAAACTCTCATCAATAGCACCACTCTCTCTCCACTCTCTGATTTTGATTCGCATGGTGTCGATTTTTCTGCCGTTTTCATCACTAAAATACTGTCGCCCACTCCCGCTTCCCATACAGTAATTTTGATATATAAAACCCTCTTCTATCAAAGGCAAACTATTTAACTCTGCGATATATTTTTCTTTGTCTATGATGGCTTTACTGTTTTGAATATAGTTTTTATTTAACACAAAACTATAATGCTCCAAGTCATTACTAATGACTTGTTTCACATCTTTTTTAAAAGTCCGCCCAACTATCCCCGTTCCTGCAAAGATGTCACAAAAAACTTTTTGAGACAAGTCAGACCCGACCACTTTTTTTACCTCTTCTTCTATCCAAGAGGATAACTT
>DJAA01000058.1:33135-41206 GCA_002428085.1 Sulfurimonas sp. UBA6014
AAAATACATATTTTAAGAAGCTGAAATCTCTTTTTGCAAAATCATTTTTATCAACGACTGATAGGGTACATCTACGGCATTGGCTTTTATTTTTAGGCTCTCTAACATATCTGCAGGTAATCTCAGCGATATTGTTTTTGTACTTTTTTTAAGGTTGGCAAATCGAACAGGTTTTGCACTTTCCCATGCAACAAAATCCATACTATCGTGATTTTGCCAAAATTCTTGCTCTTCTTTCTCACTACTAAATTTCGGAATTGTTTTTAAAGTTTTCATAAACTGCCCTCTCTTTTTGGTTCATTACTCTTGCGCTGATTATTCTGATTCTATTTTTTCTTGCAGTAAATACCACAAACAACTTCTCATTCTCATCTGTCTTACCAAGTGCAAAACATCTGCATTCCTCTTGAGAATGTTTGAAATCCTCTACAATGAGTAAAGGTTCATTAAAAAAAATCTCTTCAATGCGTTGCCATTGAAGATTATGTTTTTGTTCATTCTTCAAGATATTGCCATCATCCCAATCAAATTGAGATATTTCACTCACATCTAAGCAATCAAATTTCATTAAAACCCTTTTTGTATATGATGATTATATACAAATAAAGTAAAAAATCTATCGAATATATCTTCTCACTTCTTTATCAAGGGCAAACACATCCTCTATATTTTTTGGGACATCTGTGAACTTTTCATATGCGTTGATGATGGTTCTGCTGATGTCCATGAAGCCGATTTTTTTGGCGATGAAAAGCTCTATGGCGGCTTCGTTTGCGGCGTTGATTATGACGCCTCTTGCTGGGGTTTTCAAAAGTTCCTCTTTTATCTGCCAAATCGGGTATCTATCAGTTGTGATTTCACGAAACTCTAAGGAGCCGACTTTGAGAAGGTCTACATGAGGGAGAATGTTCTGGCCCATTTTACCGTCAAGCGCAAATGCAATAGGGAGTTGCATGCTGGCATTTGCGAAGTGTGCGGTGGTTGAGCCGTCTTTAAAATCAATGAGTGCATGGATGAGGGAGTGGGTTTCTATGATGGCGTCGTAAAGTATTTTTTCTTCTTTGCCCTCGCCAAAAAGCCATCTTGCCTCGATGAGTTCAAAGATTTTGTTGACCATGGTCGCAGAATCTATGGTGATTTTTTGACCCATTGACCAGTTGGGGTGTTTTTGCGTATCGGACAAGGTTGCACTTTTTAACCGCTCGATATCCCAGTCACGAAATGCCCCGCCGCTTGCGGTGATAATCATCTTTTTTACAGGTCTATCCTGCATCAAATACCAAAGCCCAAAATGTTCGCTGTCGATGGGCTGAATGCGGCTCATGTCTAAAAATGCCCCGCATGCCACTAATGACTCTTTGTTTGCAAGGGCTACTTTTTTTCCGCTAGACAAAGCCGCCAAAGTTGGGCGTAACCCTAAAAAGCCAACGAGAGCATTGACCACAAGTTTGCTGTTTGAGTCTTGTATGACTTTTACAATCGCCTCTTCACCCCAGTAAACATTTTTGTGATTTACTTTATAAATATCCTCTTTATTTGCCACAACAACGACACTTGGAGTGTGTTCATGTATCTGTGTGTTTAAGAGTTCTATATTTTTTCCTGCAACCAAAACATCAACGTTCATGGAGAGTTTTTTTGCAACAAGAAGTGTGTTGACCCCAATGGAGCCCGTTGAACCAAGCAGTATCAAAAGGCTATACCAATCCTCTTAAGAGAACGAGCATCACGATGGCACCAAACAAATAGCCATCAATTCTATCGAGCACTCCGCCATGACCTGGGAGCAAATCGCCACTATCTTTTACCCCTGCTTTTCTTTTTAAAGAGCTTTCATACAAATCTCCAAAGATGGAGCTTGTCGCAACCACAAAAGAGACGATAAGGGCAACCATAAAGCTTGTCATGATGAGCCCAACAAAGGCTCCACCCACTGTTGCTACGAGAATTCCTCCAACAACACCCTCCATAGTTTTTTTAGGGCTTGCCTCACAAAACGGGGTTTTGCCTATACTTTTGCCGATTCCATACGCTCCGATATCGGTGAGTGCCACAACCATCACAAGCCATAAAAGCGAGAGGACGCCAAACTCTTGGTACATCGTAAAAGCAAAAAGCACCCCTGCAGTGGGGTAAATGAAGGGGAGAAAACTCTTCCATTCCAACTCTTTACTGTATGCCACCGCACTTGCATAAACAACGCCAGCTACGACAAAAAGGTCATCCCCATGAGGGTAAATCCCCGCAACAATCCAAAGTGCCAACGCGATATAAATGAGCGCGCTGTTCTTAATATCAAAAAGGAGAAGTGCTTCTTTAAATGCCAAAAGATAAATGGCACCAAAAACAAGCCACATAAGAAAAAAATTGTTTATCAAACCGATAAGGAGAGCAGCCGCGACAAGGACCAAACCTGTTACAACTCTCTCTTGATGCTCACCAAAAAATGCCATGAAATTTCTCCTAAAAATTTTTAAATTATATCCCATCACACTTTAATATCTAGCTTATAGAGTGTAAATTCCTCTTGTGACTCTTCCTCTTGGTGCTCTTTTTTTTCATTTCTTGCATTTTCTTGATCCGCTTCATTTTTTTGGTGCTCTCTATCAGCGTCTACTTTTTGGTTCTCCTCAGTAGGACGCACCTCTAAAACTTTCTCATCTTTTTCGTTTACAGCAGCTTGTGCAAGGACGTTCTGGAGATCATAACGGTTATTTTGATTTGCATGCGCAGAAGCGACACTCGCTGTCATTTGATTGACAAAAATGGTATTTCCAATGGGACCGATTGCCATAACCTCTCCTTATACTATCTCGTATCTACTTCAATGGTTTTATATTTATTATATAACACATTCGCACCGCTTTGAATCGTCACTTCACGTCTAGGGGTATAATCGACCAAATACTTATCTTTTGCAATGGTTGTAAAATCGACACAGAGTCTTGCAGCAGCTTCTATGATGTGTGGTGGGACATTTTGTTTGTCAGTTGTGATGATAACATGCGCCGAGGGGACATCTTTCATATGAATCCAAACATCTTTGGCTTTGGCATTTTCTAAGAGTTCAATGTTTCCTTTTTCATTTTTTCCTAGCCCTATTTTATACCCTTCAATGAAAAAAATCTCTATCGATTCGTTGACTTTTACTTTTTTATTTTGAACTTTTTTTGGAAATAAAAACTCGATTTTTGCGATATCTTTTGCCTCATGGACTGCATGGATAAAAAGCTTTAAGTGCTCCATTTTAGAGCGCAAACTTTGCTTTTCTAAGTGGAGATGTTTCGCTTTTTGTTTGGCTTTTTTGCTTCGTGCAAAAAGCGAGTTTGCCATCATGGCGGGCGTTGCGTACTCTTTTGAGAGTTCTATTTCTACGAAACTTCCATCATAATCTTTGAGAATAAAACTCTTCGCATACGCTTGAATCGTCTGGATATTTGAGAGAAGAAGATTGCCATGATGCTGGAGTTTTTGAGCCTCTTGCACAAGCGTCTCTTCCTCTTCAAGCATTTGGTAAATTTTTTCAATTTTTTGGAGTTTTTTCGTCAAATAGGCACTTTTTTGCCCTTTAAGCATTTCGAGTTTTTGCTCTTGTTCTTTGTCATGCTGGGCGTACAAAAACGCCTCGACATCCGCAAGCGGATACTCTTTTGCCTCAAAAGGTGCTTGTGGCACATTCAGAAGTTTTTGCCCAACACGAACCTCACGAAAAGAGGAAAAAAGGTCAACATGCCGAAGCGCTTCAAGGACAACTTCCTCTTCATCCAAGATGATAACATTCGTATATTTGCCAGTAAACTCTATCTGTAGATAACTCATCTCTTGTTTATAGGTTGAGGCTACGGATGTTTTTATTCTCAAGATTTTGTCATGATTGACAAGGTCAAGATGGAGGATGTTTGAGCGGTTAAAGCGTTTTGAGAGGATAACATCAAAAGGGGCATTGTAAACTTTTGAACGGGGATACGAGAGGCATTTAAAGATGTTGGCATTTGCGCGACGCATCTCAAAATAGATCTCATCCTCTTTATCAAAAACGATTTTCACGATGGTATCTGAAACTCTATAAATGGCAGATATTTTTGTAAAATGGTTCAAATAGGCTGTGATTTGCTTTAAATGAGATAGTTTCATGGCGACTCCTTCGTCTAGATGAATGTCCATTAGGTTCAATGATGAATGATTTTTTTAATTTCCTATTGCATAATTCAGGTTTAAAGATTGTACACAAAAAAATTTAAAAAAGCATCTCTATTTTGAAATTGGAAATTTTTAAAACCACAAATAGAGTCTACTCAAAAGGTTATATATTCAAAACAATTTCGCTACAATTTTATAAAAATTTAAAGAGCACCATGAAGCTACCTAAAGGTTTTGGTAAAAATTATTTTACCCTCCGAGCTATTACCGCCACTGTAAACCAAGTAAGTCTTCATGCAAATGCTTCGCGTGTGCAAAGTTTTCACTTGCAAAATTTTCAAAGCTCTGAACTTGAAGCAGAGGTTGAAGAAGAGGACCCTGCAACCCTTTGCCCACTGCAACTCTCTTTTAAGCCTTGCCATTGCAACTGTTATTTTTTTAAAAAAACACGTAAAATTCTTCATCTTTTCCCCAATCAAAACTTTTTTCAAAGCTACTTCAAGAGTTTAAACAACGCTATTTCTCCGCCCTATTTTCACATGACAAGCTACCTCTCACGGAAGTGTGACTTCAGTCGCACCTAAAATTAGTGCGACTGAAGTCGCACTTCCAAAATAAGGAAAAAACTATATGAAAATTAAACTCTCTCTGGCTTTGCTCGCTTTGATAAGTTCACTTCAAGCAGAAGAAGTCATCACGCTCCAACCGCTGAGCATCACCTCCACTGCCATCACAACCAACGAGCTCAAATCTAGTGACGCGGTAGAAGTTTACACTGCGCAGGAGATAGAAAAAGCGCATGTGCAAAATGTGTATGAGTTTTTAAATAGCCAAACTTCAGTGACAACCATGCCAAGTTATGGAAACCCTTTTTCGCAAAAACTCGACATGCACGGATATGGTATTGGTGATGGATATCAAAATATCATTATCACAGTTGATGGGAGAAAAATAAACAACATTGACATGGTCGCACCTCTTTTAAATGCCATCGCACCAAGCTCCATACAACGGATAGAAATCATCAAATCCAGCGGCATCGTCACTGCGGGTGATGGCGCAAATGCGGGTGTCATCAATATCATCACCAAAAAAAATAATGATAAAGAGGTGATGCTCTATGGCGGAACGTATGGCGCTGCTTCAGGGTCGTTTTCTTTAGGGCATAGCGATGAAAACCTCTCGCTAAGCGCAAGTGGCGAAGCACAAAAAAACGCTGGCATTCGCCCTATCGACGCACAAGGCAACAAAGATGAGAACAGACTCTCAACAGGTGCTTTTCATCTCGCCTACACACCCACAAAAGAGCTAGAGCTGCGTCTTAGCGCTAGTTTTGCAAGGACAGATGTCGCGTATGGAGGAGCTATAACACAAGAGGAGTATGAAGAAAATCCTGCGCAACAAGGGAGTAGTACCCCGTCGCATCTTTTGTATGATGCAGATGCCCTGAGTGCAGGGGTGAGCTACTTTGTAAATGAGGCTTTCTTTGTCGACATTGATACAAATCATGAAAAGAAAAAATCTCAAAATATCACTTACGCTTTCATCTCCGATTATGTGTACAATTCTGCAAAAATAACCCTCAACTCTCTAAGCGATGTTGCACAAATATTGGTGGGACTCGATACTTTTGATGGGACACGTAATGCGCATGCGTCACTCTACGCCGCTGCCAACGAGACGACGAAAAAGAATCTCGCAGGATTTATCATGACGCATTTTGCTTTGGAAAACAGCTCCATAAAAGCGGGTTATCGATATGAAAATGTAAAATATGCATACAACAATCCCTCGCAAAATCTCGAGCAAGAGAACTTTTTTAATGGTTTTGAGCTAGGGTTCAACTACACACTTTCTAAACAAACGTCCCTCTTTGCCAACTTTTCTCACTCGTATCAAGCCCCTGATATTGATAGATTTTTCTCTTTTTATGGAGGCTTCAATGAGTTTATCTCGCCCGCTCATGCCAACAACTTCACCGTAGGTTTTACCAATATTGACGCACAAAACAAGCTCAAAATCTCTGCTTATTATATTGATTTGCGTGATGAAATTTACTATTATGCAGACCCAACGTATCTCAATTCTAAAAATACAAACATAGACAAATCCCACAAATACGGTCTGGATGTGTACGATAAGTACCTCTTTAGTAGCTTCTGGAATATCGCACTGAACTATAACTATGTTCAAGCACTTATCGACAAAGAGGGAGAAAACGGGGATGATTATGCGGGCAATCATTTACCAGGAGTAAGCAACCACAACGCCAAAGTAACATTGGGCTACTTGCCAAACGGACATGCTGCTTTTGCTTTGACGCAGATTTATAGAAGTGAGGCATATGCGGCGGATGATTTTAAAAACAACTTTTTGCAAAAACAAGATTCCTTTATAAGCACCGATTTTAGCGCAACATATACGAAAAACAATTGGGAAATTTTCGCAAAAGTAAACAATCTCTTCAACCAAAAAAATGCTCTTTGGGTACGAGATGACGCGATTTACCCCGTAAACTTTACAACCACCGCTATGGCAGGGGTGAAAGTGAGATACTAAAAGTTAGTTGTAGATTGCTTCGTCGTGCCTCCTCGCAATGACAGTTGTTTTTGCAATGGCAGTTGTTGTCAAAAACTGTCATTGCGAGGAGGTACGACGAAGCAATCTAGGTTGCGTTTGCAATGATGGTTGTTGTCAAAAACTGTCATTGCGTTGTCAAAAACTGTCATTGCGAGGAGGTACGACGAAGCAATCTAGGTTGCGTAAGAAGTCTCAATAATATCTCCATAACGCCAAATTTTCTATGGTAAAATATAAAACGAAGGAAGAGGATGAACAACAAAAAATTGCTCCATATAAACATACGAGAGTTTCTCAAATATAAGTTCCTGAACTCCCTATTTCTAGGCGTTTCTGTCGGGAGTATTTTTACGGTTTATGGACCTATTGAGCCCTCTGTTTATAGTCTTGGCGGGATTGCTTTGGCTTTTGGGATGCTTGGAGTTGCGAAACTTTACTCGAAGATTTTGAATAGAGATTATTTTTATAAAATATCCCTTTTTGTGGAGATAGTGACACTTACAATGGTGAGCTATTTTTTGCTGTTTTCGTACAACTACATGAGTGCGCTTGTGATGTATGGGGGGTATCAGCTCACTTTTACTTTTGGCTCTTACCTGATCCGAGCAGAGACTTTATTTTTGAAAAAAACACTTTTTTTAGAAAAAGTGGATGTAGCAAAACAGGCGGGTTATCTTTTGGGGATGCTTTTTTCGTATCTTTTTTATAAATTTTTAGAACTTTTTTTAGAGATATTTGACAAGCAAGCGCAGGTTTATACGCTGCACTTTTTACTTTTAGCAATCGAGATCTTGATTATTATTTATCTTACACAAGCATTTAAAGGAAAAAAATGACTTACTTAGAATGGTTCGATGCACACGCACAAAGACACAAAAATATCGTAGAAAAACTTGTCGCACTTGGGAAAACAAAAGAGGAGATTGTAGAGTATTTTGTTTTTGAAAATATGGTAAAAAATGAGAGTGATTTTTGTCCACTCTATGAACAAAATAAAAAGTGCCATGACATAGCGTATCTCAACTGCTACCTCTGCGCTTGCCCCTATTTTCGCTTTAGCGATACAGGGGTTGAGAAGGTTGAAGGCAAAACAAAATTTAGTTTTTGTAGCATTGATGCAAAAGAGGGCAAAGCCGCAGTTTATGGTGATGCCATCCACCAAGACTGCTCTGCATGCACAATCCCTCATACCAAGCATTATATAGAAAAACATTTCGATTTGGACTGGAGAGCGCATATGAAAGAGTGTATTTTGTAGGAAGTACGACTTTCAAAATATCTGGTCATGGTATTTTCACACGAGTCGTACCTATGAGGGCATCAAAGCCTAAAGGTGAGGCTGAAGCCACAC
>DJAA01000058.1:41262-42859 GCA_002428085.1 Sulfurimonas sp. UBA6014
GCTGAAGCCACACATCCAAGAGCATTTGTTTTAAACGGTTGTTTTAAAACGCTCTTTGTAGGTGCATTTTTTGCAAAGCTCTTCAACTGCTTTATCTTTTGAAAAGCCATCGATTATAGCCTGTGCTCTGCTGGAGTTTAGCACCTCTTGAAGTGGGGTTTCATGGAGATTTCCAAGGGTTATAACTCCCTCGCTATCAAGGCAACATGGGACAACTGACCCGTTTGCAAGGATGGCGATATGTGATTTGAGTCCATAGCAAAATCCATCGCTTTCATGGGTGCTACTTAGCGAAGGCCACTCAAAGTAGCTATCAAAATGGAGGAGTATTTTTGGTGCGACTCGCAGTGATTTTATTTTCTCTTTATAGATGGCTTGCGCATCTATTTTTATGCCAAAAAAATCCTCTATTTTCTCGAAAAGCGACGCATTGTATGGTGCCTCACTGCGCGCGTCATCAAGGTTCCAAACTCGTAAGTTTATAAATGGTTTTGGGTAATTTTGTACTTTTTTTGAACATGCTACAAAAACCGCATGGATATACTCATCAAAACTAAGATGCAAAGAGTTTTTGTTATAGCTGTTGAGCGAGATGTTGAGTTGTCGCACTGCCTTATGAAACAGCACCTCGATAGGTGTTTTTTTGAGGTAGTAGCCGCTCGTTGTAAGCTCCACTTCAAAGCCGTGCATATGAGCAAGCTCCAAATACTCAACGAGATTTGAGAGCGTCAAAGGATCGCCCATCACATGCAAAGCAAGAGTCTTGGTGTAAGGCTGCAACTCGATAAGCACTTTTTCAAAAAATGCAAGCGTCATCGTTTGTGTTGGTTGCAGTTTAGGCGGACAAAAACTGCACGCCAAACCACAAATATTGGTCACTTCAATATGAACACGGTGAAAATGCATAAGAGACCTTTAGGGACATATTGTAACGATTTATTTTTTCGTTCTTGCAATCTTACAGTAGATTGTTCACAAATAATATGTATTTGGGTCAAAGGAAGGAAGGAAGAGAGAAAGAAAGAGATTGCCGCGGCTAAAGCCTCGCAATGACGAAAGGTGTTATAAATATAAAAAAGAGTGAAAAAAGAGTGCCTGACACCTATCCCAAGATTGCTTCACTTCGTTCGCAATGACGGTCATTGCGAGGAGGAACGACGAAGCAATCTAAGTTAGGATTGACAATAAAAGAGTGCCTGACACCCTTTTTTGCCTTTTTCATGATAAACATTTCGTTATTAGAATTTCTGTATAATGGTGTTTAAGAAAATTAATTCCTTAAAGGGGTTGAAAATGTTGTTAACCATAGATGTTAAAGAATCTTCATTGGATAAAATTATGAATTTTTTGAGTAGTTTGAAATCTGAAGTTAAAATTATTGAGAAAAGAGACAGTGATGAAATCTCTGATGATGAAAATGAGTATTATGTGAATCTACTCAAAAATATGACTGCAGAAGATANNGAGAAGTTGCCTCTGTAAAATATGTAACAATATGAATTTAAAAATTGTTTATCTCAAAAAGGCGATAAAATTCTTAGATAAAAATTCGCAAAACCTTACAGAGGAAGAAGCTGACAAATTACTCATAAAAGCC
>DJAA01000059.1:0-6697 GCA_002428085.1 Sulfurimonas sp. UBA6014
AATAAAATAGCACAAATAAAAAAAGAAGTAAGCAAAGTTGTTGTCGCTCAAGAGAGAATGATTGATGGCTTGCTCATTGCCCTATTATGTGAGGGGCATATCCTCATTGAGGGTGTCCCTGGACTTGCCAAAACAACGGCNNGTAAATGCCTTGGCAAAGTCTTTAGGACTTCACTTTAAACGTGCACAATTTACTCCCGATTTGCTTCCATCGGACTTACTTGGCGCTGAAATTTATGACCCACAAAATAACAATTTCAAAATCAAAAAAGGTCCCATTTTTACCAATTTACTCTTAGCAGATGAGATTAACCGTGCCCCTGCAAAAGTTCAATCCGCACTTCTTGAGGTCATGCAAGAAAAACAAGTAACACTAGGGGATACGACTTTTAAACTTGAGTTGCCATTTTTTGTTATGGCAACCCAAAATCCTGTTGAACAAGAGGGTGTTTATCAACTTCCAGAGGCGCAACTCGATAGATTTATGCTCAAAGTCATAGTGGGTTACAACACAAAAGAAGAAGAATTAGAAATCGCAAGACGAATTTCAAGCGGTATTTTTGAAGAGATTCAAGCAGTTTTGACTCTTAAAGAACTCATAGAACTCAAAGATGAAATCAAGCGAGTACATATTGACCCTGAAGTAGAAGAATACATCATCGAACTTGTCAATGCAACCAGACACCCCAGTGAATACGGACTCAAAGAGCTAGAAGAATTTATCCAGTTTGGAGCTTCTCCTCGCGTGAGCATCGATATGTTCAAAGCTGTCAAAGCCATGGCGTACTTAAGAGGCAAAGATTTTGTAACTCCTGTGGATGTGGCGTTTATTGCCAAAGAAATCATGCGTCATCGTATTGTTTTGACTTACGAAGCAGAAGCTGAGGGGATTACAACCGATGCAATTATCCAAAAAGTTTTAGAGACTGTTACGATCCCATAATGAGCAAATTACAACAAATCCTCATTCGTGCAAAGCGACAAGTCTTTAGCGAAATGATTGGCAATAACCCCTCTATCTTTCAAGGGGAAGGGTACGATTTCATAGAGCTTAGAGAGTACATGCCTGGAGATGATATTCGTCATATCGACTGGAATATCACAGCGAAAATGCAAAAACCTTACATCAAAATCTTTCGTGAAGAGCGAGAATTAAATGTGGTTATCGTTTCTCTACTCAACGGAAGTGTTCACTTTGGTTCTAAAAAATTTAAACAAGAAACTATCGCTGAAGTGGTCGCTCTTCTAGGTTTTTCTATCATCAAAAATGGAGATTTATTAAGCTCGTATATTTTTACAGATACGATGATAAAGCATCTCAAGCCGAGCAAAAAAATACACCAAGTACAACAAAGTGTTGATGATATTTTAAACTTCAATGCTATTGGGCAAAAAATCGATTTAAAAGCTTTGGCAGACACACTTTACAAAAGACTCAAAAGAAAATCGCTCATCCTCATCGTGGGTGATTTTTTTGAGATTCCCAACTTTGCGCTGTTGGCCCGAAAACATGAAGTGCTTGCCATTATAGTGCGAGATTTGCTAGAAGAAAAACCTCCGCAAATGGGTTTTGCCTCTTTAGTTGACCCTGAGAGTGGTGCAGTTTTAGAGGGGGATTTTAACGCTTCAAGTGTAGAAGCGTATGCCAAAAAAGTTCTCTCTCATGACCACGAACTCTACGACACACTGAAAAAGCACCATATTCGTTTTACGAAAGTTTATACAACAAGCTCTGTAAGCGTTGCACTCAAACGTCTTTTTGAGGGGAGATAATGCAAAATTTTGACATTCCATTACATGACATAAAACCCCTAGTCGAGATTGAAGAATACTCTTTATATTATTTTGCAGGATTTGTCACTTTGGCTCTTTTTCTTGTAGGTGGCATCCTTTATTTGGTCTATGTATGGTTTAAAAGAAAGAGCGTTTTTAACAAACGAAAAGAACACTTCAAACTCTTAAATTCACTCGATTTACGCGATGCTAAAAGTGCTGCATATGCCATCACAGCTTATGGGTCAACCTTTGCAAATGATTCACCAAGGCATACACAGATGTATAAAAATCTCACCCAAAGGCTGGAGATTTACAAGTACAAAAAAAATGTGGATGCTTTTGATAAGGAGTCCATCGGCTACATAGAACTCTACAAGGGCATGATTGATGTTTGACGGGCTCTATTTTGAGTTTCCAAAACTTTTGTTTTTGGTTTTTTTCTTTATCGCATGCGAGACACTCTGCAAGATAAGACTTAACTCTCTCTATTTTCCCCATACACAGCAGTTTGCAAACTCTTCTGTTTCAAGTTCGAAGCTCCTTTTTTTGCTCAAATGGCTCGGTATTGTCATGCTAATTTTAGCTTTGATGTCACCTGTAAAAGATGAAGCGTATGAACTTGACCCAAAAAATGGGGTTGAAATAGCTCTGATTTTGGACGCTTCACAATCCATGAGCCAACAAGGTTTTGATAATACAAATCCCCAACTCAACCGCTTTGATGTCGTAAAAAGTATTGTAAGCGATTTTATCACGCAGCGAAAAAACGACAACTTAGGATTGGTGGTTTTTGGAGAGTTCTCTTTTATAGCCTCACCTCTTACCTACGATGAAAACATTTTAAATAAAATACTCTCACAACTTCAAATCGGGATAGCAGGAAAATATACCGCCCTTTATGAGTCACTTGCGCAGGGGGTAAACTTGTTGAAGATGACAAAGTCAAACAGCAAAATCGCCATACTTTTAACAGATGGTTACAGTACAACGGAGATAGATAAAATCCCTCTAGACGTAGCGCTTGACATGGCAAAAAAAGAGAAGATTAAAGTCTATCCCATCGGTATTGGCGCCCCTCATGAGTATAATGCAGCCGTCTTACAAGAGATAGCAAATGTTACAGGCGGAGTTGCATTTGGAGCTTCAAGTGCCACCGAGTTGCAACAAGTGTATGAACAAATAGACAAAATCGAAAAATCACAAATCAAAAATGAGAGTTTTTCATATCTCAAATATTACTATGTCTACCCGCTTTTTGTCTCTCTCATCTCTTTGATGCTGTATGTTTATTTGAGAAATAAAAAGGGGCATGTATGAGCTTTTTACACCCTGAATTTATCTACTTTATGCTGCCGCCCTTCGTCGTTCTTTTTGCTCTTTTACTCACCCAAAAAGAGTCTCATGAACATTTTTTCAGCCAAGAAGTCATGGATAAACTTCGCGTACATGCAAACACGTTGACACTTAAAGCAAGAAATGCACTTTTCTTTTTGATGGGACTACTGATGATCCTTGCCCTTGCCCAACCCGTCATCAAAGAGGGTTTTATTGAGGTAAAAGCCAAAAGTGCCGACATCTTGATAGCTTTAGATATCTCAGACTCCATGCTCGCACAAGATATCTACCCAAATCGCCTCGAAGCTGCAAAACAAAAAGCCTTAGAGCTCATCCAACTGGCTCCAAATGAGAGAATCGGGGTGATGGCATTTGCAAAAAATTCATACCTTGTCTCACCACTAAGTTTTGACCACAGCGTCGTGCGTTTTTTACTTTCCCAGCTCAATACAGACTCTATCACAGAAAAAGGGACAGGTTTTTTAAACCTCTTAGATGTGGTAGAAAAGTCTATAGAAAATGAAGGAAAAAAATATCTGCTTATCTTGAGTGATGGCGGTGATAGCGGTGATTTTACAGAGGAAATTCAAAGTGCTAAAGAGAAAAATATTGAGGTTTATATTTTGGGTATTGCCACTCCAAAAGGGTCTCCCGTGCGACTTAATAACGGCAATTTCATCAAATACAAAGGAGATATCATCGTCTCCAAACTCAACGAAAAAATTGAAGCTTTTGCCACAGCAACAGGAGGCGTTTACATCAAAAACACAACATCTGATGCAGACATAAAAACCATGATTGCTCAAATGCAGTCGAAAGGGGAGAAAAAAGAGCTTAAAAGCCAAAAGATTCAAAAGTACATCCCACTTTTTTACTATCCTGCAGGGCTAGCACTCCTTCTTTTGCTCATCGCTACAAGTTCCATGAGTAAAAGAGAAGCTGTCCATTTGCCCTCAGCTTTTACCCTTTTTGCCCTTTTGTTTGCTACTGTTCCTGCCAAGGCAGGGATATTTGATTTTCTCGATTTGAAAGAGGCGAAAGAGGCGTACACAGCGGGCGATTTTGAGAAGTCGGCAAAGATATATGAAAACTATGCACAAAGCACAAAAGACCCTCATGGAGACTACAATGAGGCAAATGCTCTCTACAAACAAGGCAAATATACTCAGGCACTAGAAGCGTATGAAAGAGCAAATTTTACTGATAAAGAAAATCAAGCAAAAAAACTAGCCAACATGGGAAATGCACACACAAAACTTGCCACTCAAGAGGAGCTTCAAAAAGCACTCAAGGCGTATGAAGAGTCTTTAAAAATCAAAGAGGACAAGCAGACAAGAGAAAATCTTGAAGAGGTAAAAAAATTTCTAGAAAAGCAAAAACAAGAAGAAAAGAAAAAAGAAAACAAAGACGACCAAAAAAAAGGCAACAAGAAAAATCAAGATTCTAAAAAAAATGAAAAAAATGAAAAAGCAAAAGCAAATGAAAAAAATAAACAAGAAGACAAACAGGATCAAAACACAAACGACTCTTCAGATACAGCAGAAAAAAAGATGAGTGAAGCGGAAGAACAAAAATGGATAGACCAACTCAATGCGGGAAAAAATACTTATATGTACAAACTCAATGACGAAGAGCCAAAAAAAGGGGACTTTGATGAAAAACCTTGGTAAAATAATCTTATTTCTCACGGTGGTGCCTCTGAGCCTAAGTGCGTCTGTCGTAGCAAGCGTGAATGAGACAAGCGTTGTTGTGGGGGATATGGTGACATACAGTTTAACTATTTCAGGCGAAAATGTAAAAAAGCCCCAAATCAACAGACTTTGCGACGTGGATATTCTCTCAAGTGCTTCTCAAACAAGCATTCAGATGATTAATAACGATTACACAAAAAACTATGTTTTAAGCTACCAGTTTATGCCGCAAAAAAGCTGCAGCATCCCATCAATGCAAATCGAGATAGATGGAAAAATCCAACGCAGTAACTCTATAAAAATTGAGGTAAAAGAGCTCTCATCAGCCGCAGCCAAGGATGCTGATTTTCTCTTAAGCCTTACAACTTCCAAAGAAGAAATGTACGTCGGTGAGCCTTTTGAGCTTGTGATGCTTTTAAAACAAAAGCTCGATGCTGAGGCAGTAGATAGCAAGTTTGTAGCACCTGAGCTCAAAGGTTTTTGGGTAAAATCGGAGTCAAAACCTGAGCGATTTGTAGAGAATGGGTACACGCTTACAAAAGTGCGCTACACCTTATCACCCCAAAGAGAAGGAGAGATAAAAATCACTCCCGCACAACTAAGAATTGCCCAAAGAAGCGACACCAGAGAGATTTGGGGCTCTTGGGCTGCAAATGTCAAATGGCGAACATATTTTTCAAATGAGCTCAATTTAAAAGTTAAACCTTTACCTGAAGGTATAAGTTTGGTAGGAAATTTCACCCTAGAAGCTCTCACAGATAAAGATTCTATCAACGTGCAAGAACCACTTAACCTCACCATCAAAGTCAAAGGAGAAGGCAATCTAGAAGATATAAAAACTTTTAAATCCTTCATCAATGGAGTCAGTATTTTTGATGAAAAGATTATGATAGAAAATTCTGTATTGTCACAAAAGATGGCTTTTGTGGCTGAAAATAATTTCACAATTCCCCCTTTTGAGCTCAAATTTTTTGACCCTAAAACCAAAGAGATAAAAACAATCACTACAAAAGAGATACACATCCATGTAAAAAATGCAAAACCTGAAGAAAAACCTCTCCTAAAAAAGGGAGAAAATCTACAAGAAAAGCCTCTCTTCACAGCTACCAATAAGCCTCATGAAGCTTGGCTAGCGCTAGCTTTTGTATTAGGTTTGGCATCTGGAATCGCTCTGGCTTTACTACGACCTTGGAGATTTTTTAGCAAAAAAAGTAAATCTTTTATGAAAGACCCAAAAACACTTTTAGTAAAACTTCTTCCCTATAAAAATGATGAAAAGGTAAGGCAAATCATAGAAATTTTAGAAAAAAATATTTATGAAAAGAAACACTTGGAGTACGATAAAAAAGTTTTAAAAGCGTGCCTAAAAAAATACGCAATTTCTTAAAATATTTATTTTGTAACTCCCAGTGGCACGGTTTTTGCTATTATTAATTTTAATAATAACAAAAGGGTTTTGTGTATGCAAAAAATATTTATGGTATTAGCAGTTTTTTCTTGCATATCCCATGCAGCATACAACCCTTTTTTTGGTGAATCTCAAGCTCCAAAGCCCCAAAAACAAATCATAAAAACAACTTCAACAAATCAAATAAATAAATCTGCTCCTGAGAGAAAAACTCTTAAAATGACCTATTTTGGGTTCGTTGAGAGCACGAAAGGAAAATTTGCATTAGTAAAATTAGGTGATAAAAACATCATCATCCGCCAAAATGACTCACTCTACCTAGATGAGCAAATTTTAAAAGTTGAAAAAATCACAAGTAATTATATTCTCTTAAAAGATAATTATTTAAGGGCCCAAAGTGTCTATTTTAGCTCCCAAGACCAAAGAGAGCAGCCATGACACAAACGATAAAACTTTTCAAAAGATTGCTTCGCTTTGCTCGCAATGA
>DJAA01000059.1:6760-26523 GCA_002428085.1 Sulfurimonas sp. UBA6014
AAGAACTCAGAGGTGAACTCAATGCTTCGCAAAATTCTCTCTTAAAAAAAGATGCCTTAGAAATTGTGGAAGTGAGTGCTGAAAATTTTAGTATCGACAGCTCAACTATCCCCGATGCAGAAATCATCAAACATGTCAAAATTTCAGGAGCGCAACTCAATGATGTGATCTCTTTGCTCACAGAGGCAACGAACCAAGATATCATATTTCAACTCCAATCCGATACGCTTTTGCCATATAACACCAGCGCAGCCAACACTTTAACCACAAATATCAATGGCACAACTCTTGCCACAAATGCAAATAACGGCTATGAAAACAACGACGAGTACCAAATCCGTGAATCCAAAGTCTATGTCTCAGCCTCAAACATCGGTTTTGGAAGACTCCTCAAAAAAGCAGTTGGAGACAAATTAAGTATCCGTTATGATGATAGCACCTACTATTTGGGGTATGTCAAAACTGTAACGTTAAAAATCCCCTCTTTGAATGGTTTGGCAGAGGAGCTCAAAAAAACCCTCACAACACTTGGAGCTTCAAATGTTGTCCATGACCTCATCACCTCTTCCATCACATTTTCCGCACGCGAAAAAGAGTACAAAGATATTATGCAGTATCTTGTTGTTTTACGAAACAATCTTTACGTCATTGAGTACGACATCGCCATTTACAACGTCGCACTCAAAGACAACTACAGCCTAGGGATAAACTGGAGCCTCCTAGCAGGAAACAACAGCGGCATCAACTTAGTATCAACGACCTCTTCAGCTTTTGGTACATCTGGAGCAACTGCGACAACAGCGACCTTTGGAGCTATTTTTGATACGGACAATCTTACAGGAACTGCCATAGCCGAAGCATTGTCTCAGTTTGGAAAAGTGGAGAGCATCCAAAGACCAAAACTCTTAGGCATTGCAGGGACAGATGTGACGCTCATTGATGGGCTTGAAGAGCCTTACATCAAAGAACTCAGCACAACAGCAGTCGGAGACAGCGGTGTTCAAACCTCTACGGTGAGCGCCACGGCACTAAGTGGTCTTCGGGTCACACTTAACTCAAACATGATGGATGGGACGGTTCTCACAGACATCTCTTTGGAAATAAACGACATCGTCGGCTATAGTAATTTTGTCGTCAATGACGTAACCTATTCGCAACCAAGAACGCATACAAAAAACATCAAAAATAGTATGAGAGTCCAACCAGGTGTACCCATCGTAATCTCGGGACTTTTTAGAAACCAAACAGACAAGGGCTACAAAGGAGTTCCCGGTTTAGCAAAAACAGGGGCAAGACTCTTAGGTGGCAGCGAGTATGAGGGGACGAGCAAGACTGAGATGGTCATCATCGTAACTCCTAGAGTTATCAAATATGTCATAAAGTGATGGGCTAAATATGGCAATATTTACAGCAGGATGTATAGAACTCACAAGTGACAGCAACCAGATTCGCAACCGCGTTTATGAGCTAGCGCGGCATGATTTGGATTCTCCTGCTATGAAAATATCTGTACGAAAATCCCCTACTTGTATCAATTTTGTTGCGTTTTTGCCAAAAGACAAAATTGTCCAAGAAAATATCTTAAAAAAAGTATCAGAGTGTGAAAACAAAACAGTCGTTGTTTTTGAACTCGACTATAAACATGTAGGTGTTGTCTGCGAATACAGACGCATTGTCGATTACATCTTAGACAAGCCTGAAGAGTTTGCCACTGAGAGAGGGTATGAAAAAGCATTTGTAGACAATGCCGAGGGTGTAAAACTTGTCTCATTCAATCTTGATAATAATAGCCGTGAAGCAAGAGCGGGGTTTGTCTCACTCAGCTTTACCATTTTGCTCACCTCCACCATTTTTTACAGCGGCTACAGCTACATGAAAGAGACGCAGATAAACAAAGGCAACCAACACGCTTTGTCAAATGAGTACAAAACACTTGTGAGAAAAGAGTTTTCTCACTCCGAAAAAATTGCAAAAAAAGTTGATGTTGTGGGAACTTTAGAAGACATAGAACGTCTTACAAAGGCAACGCACGCCTCTCTCTCTCGTGTCGTGTTCAGTGGGGATACTTTTTGTGTCGAGGTCAAAGCACTTGAAATGGAGCCCTTTATCACAATGCTTCCGCCGAATGCAAAGATAGAGTTTCAAGATAACGTCAATGGAACGATAGAGTATTGTTATGAAAAAATATAATCTTCTTGTCCTCTTCGTCCTTATCCTCATTACTATCAGTGTATCGAGTTACTTTTTTTATTTGGATATCATCTATAAAGATAAGTTAGTCAAAAAAGATGTTGAGTCCCTTTATGAACTCAAACGAGTAGCAAGTAAGCCTATCATCGCGTATGCCGATGCCGCAGAGTTAGAGGAAAAGGTGTTTAAATACAATGAGATTATCCTAGAGCTCAACCTTGATGCAATAGCACAAGCAGAGGAAAACCTCCTCGTCATCCGAGGAGCCATACACAACACTTTCTCGTATGTACTCCTAAAAAGACTCCTTAACATCATAAAAAATGACGAAGTCAATCTCATAAGTACTTGCATAGGCAAAGAGTGCACACAAGATGCCTATGGTTTTTTAATCAAAATAAGACCTTATACACTAAAGTTAAAATAGTTCGTGCCGATATAAGAGGATAACTTTAAAAAGAGAAGGATATACCATGATACAAGGAAGTAGCATGACAAGGGATCAAAAAGGGATGAGAAAGGGTATTTCTCTAGTAGAAATGTTGATAGCGATAGTGCTTTTTGGGGTTTTAGCTGTCATGACATTTAAGTACGTAAAGGTTTTTTATGAAACTGAGTTGGCAACAAAACAGGCTCGTATTGCAGCTTTGATTGAACAAGGAACACAGTTATCGAATGCTTATGACATTTATGCAATAAAGTTTGGTGCTGCACCTGCTACTTTGGCAATTTTAAGCGATCCTGCTGTTCAAATTTTAACACAAACGCCAACAGCAATTACAGAAATAAATTCGGCTGGAACATGGTTATATTCAGAAGTAGCAAATTTAACTTCTGGTGGACTAGGAGCAGTAGCAGGCGGAACTGATACGGCTTATTACTTTGATTTAGCTGCAACTGATGATGGAGCAGAATATTGCGCAATTCTTAATAGTCTAGTTGATGGTACAACTTCTTTAAATGTAACTTCTGCATCTGTATTTGTAAGCACAACATACTTTAATACTGGTGCCTATTCAAGTATGTATTGTGTCGGTACGGGTGCACTTGGCGTTGCTCCATTTAGAATATTTTTTATAAAATAACTCTCTTTTGAAAAGAGCATTCTCTCTTATAGAATTGCTTTTAACCATAGCACTTGCGGGTGTTATGGTTATACTCTCGTTGAATTACCTTGATGTCTTCACCCTCTCAAAACAAAACATAAAAACAGAGTTCCAATCACATTTAAACATTATCTCAGCGACTATTTTACAGTGTAAAGATTTGAGCAATACTCTGCCGACGCAGGCGGGTGAGATAGCTGCAAGTGCGACACTTTTAAATACTCTCGTTTGTAATACCTCTCCCTCGTACGCGCTTGATGGCGGGCATGGGAGTTTTATACCAGCTCCACTCAACAATTTTACACCCTATAAAGCAACACAAAGCGGTGAGATTTTTTATGTCTCAACGACAACACCCCTTAACTCACCAAACTACAAGGTCTTGCAAGAGCTAGAAGCAACCTACTCTGCTACGCAGTACGAACTCACAAACAATGGAACCACAGCGAACTTAAACTTCTACTTGTCTCGTTAAATCCTAATTAATGCTATAATCATTTTTAAAAAAGCATCATGAATATAAAAAATATTTTAGCCCCTAAACAGCTTGAGATTTGCCAAAAAGAGAAATACTACTATCAGCAAATCGGTTTGCAAAAAAACATCCTACAAATCGCACTGGAACATCACTTCATACAAAAAAAAGAGAAGCTTGTTCCCTATAGTCTTGACTTGCTAAAAGAGTATGAAATCATTATCGTCCAAGAGACAAAAGAGGGTTACTCTGTAGAGTGTAAAGAGCTACTAGGACCAAAACGTCTCGCCAAACTTGAAGAGCAGCTCAACAAAAAAATCATCCAGCGTGCAATTCCTGTAAGAGAATTCAAAGAAAAATTTGATGCCATTCTCAGCGTTGATGCTGACATGATAGAAAAAAAGATAAAACAGTTTAATGCCGACGACACAGAGGACAATGAGGTTTTATCTCTTTTTGAGATGATTTTGCATCATGGCGTGATTCATGGCGTCAGTGACATCCACATCAATGCATACGAAGCATTTTCATGGCTTCGCTACAGACAAAATGGAAAAATTGAGTCCAAATATCTTTTAAACAGTGACTTAGCACAAAGATTTTCACTTATCATCAAAGAAAAATCTAATATTGACCTCATCAATGTTCAAAAACCTCAAAGTGGCGGATTTAGCCAAAAATTTCAAAATGATACGATTGATTTTCGTATAGAAATCGCCCCTTCCCATTTTGGAGAAAATATTGTTATTCGTATTTTAGACAGAGCAAACAATCTAAAATCTTTCGCACAGCTTTTTCCAAAAGACCATCCGATGAGTGAACACCTTTTTCATTTTATAAACCATAAAAATGGTTTCTTTTTGACGGTGGGACCTACAGGAAGCGGAAAAACAACTACTTTAAACGCCATACTTACCCAGCGTAACCGCCTCCATGAAATCATCTACACCATAGAAGACCCCATCGAGTACAAAATAGACTTCGTAACACAGTTTCAAGTCAATGAAGCGATTGACTTTACCTTTGCGACTGCTATGAAATCTGTTATGCGTCAAGACCCTGATGTCATAGTTATAGGGGAAATGCGCGACAAAGAGAGCATTCAAATAGCACTCAAAGCTGCACATAGTGGACATATGGTTTTCTCCACCCTCCACACAACCAATGCTTCTATGGCACTGGAGCGCATTCGAGATGAGGGCGGTGACCTTTTTATTTTGGCGTATTCTCTCAGCGGAGTCATAGCGCAGAGACTGGTGTTACAACTTTGTGATTGTAAAACACAAAGTATGCAAGAGAGTGGGAAAAACTACTTCAAATCCGAGCAAAACGGTTTTGAAAAAAAAGGTTGCATAAAGTGCAACTTTTCGGGCTATAACAAAAGAGTGCTTTTAACCGATGTTGTTTTGATACCGCCCGATGTCAAAATCCGCTACGATTTTTACATGGCACTTAAAAACGGTTCTGTGACCTCAGTTTGGGATAAACTCATCACGTTTAGTTACTACGAATCTGCAAAGTATCTTTTTGATCAAGGCTTTTGCGATTATGAAACTCTCATCGCAGAGCTTTTATCCTTAGGTTTTATCGATGCGCATTAATGTGTACACTATGCTCAAAACTTTGCTTTTTACGTTGCAAAACGGTAAAAATATCTCTAGCGGCATGCAGCTTCTTGCCAAGAGTGCAAAAACAAAAAAAGAGCAAAATACTTACCTAAAAATATATAACGACATTAAAGAAGGTGCTCCATTTTCAGTCGCACTAAACAACCAAAATGTTGGCTCCTTAGATGTGATACAGTTTTTAAAAATGGGAGAAAAAGGGGCAAGTTTTACCACTGCTTTACAAAAACTCATCAAATACCTTGAGGTAAAAGATGCATTTCAAAGGGAGTCAAACGACAAGATCTCTTTGCCGATTATCTACTTTAGCATCGCCACTATCATTGTTTTTGGCGTGACTTTTTTTGCCGTTCCCTACCAAATAGACAGAGCACAAGAGTACAGCAAAGAGATTGTAGCCCTCATTGCAGCGCATCTTGAAATGGCACAACTTATGAGCAACACTCTTTTTGTAAGTCTCATGCTCATTGGAAGTTATTTTATGATTTTGCTCATCTCCTTGTTTAACAACTCTTACTTTTTACAAGCAACCGCAAAGCAGTTGGCACTCTTCCTCCCCTTTACCTCCGCCATTGTTTTAAAGTTTGAAAAGTTTATGCTCTTTGGAATGCTAGGAGAGATGCTTCAAAGTGGCATATCTTTCAAAAAAGCCCTAGAATCAGCCATAGAAACAACAACCGTGCGACGTTTTAAAAGTGCCTTGCAAGAGAGTTTGGACAGCGTCAAATACGAGGGCAAACTTATTTTGCATAGCAAACTTTATGATGATATAGAAAAAGGTCTTCTCACGGGTGTCGGCTCTTCAGCTCAAGTGGGTGCCGTCATGCTTGAGATAAGTGACAGGGCAAGAACAGACGCCCTTGAGCTCAGCACTAAATTTTTTCGTATGATTACACTTTTTTCCATATTACTTATGGCATTTGCAGTTTTTATAGAGTTTTTTACAGTAGTTTTAACTCAGGTTCTCATCCAAAAAGGGCTCATCGATGCAACTCGTGGCGTAGGGTCATTTTGATGCGTAAAGCGTATCTTTTAGCAGAAGCCATGATTGCCGTCATCATCGCAGGCATCGTTGCAGCGGTTTTTACGACGATGAATTACTACACACATTTGCAGTCAAATGTACTCAAGCAACAAAACACGAAAACTATTTTAGAAGTGGTGAGAAGTCGCTTAATCAACTTAGCGCAAAACCCCGACGATGATGCTTATTTTGAACTTTTAAAAGAAGATGCAAACAACACACTTCCTTTAAATCTAGGTCTTGGTGTTGATGCTTGGGGTGCAAAAATTTTTTATGCTACTGTTGATTTAGGTGATTCGGATGGGACAAATACACCGTATGCCGATACAAATACAAGCATATCGCCCAATGAGAACATAGCCGCAAGACTTGTAAGCACAGGCGAAGATAGGATTTTACAAACAACAGCTACCGATACCACAGCGCAAGGCGATGATTTGATACTTGAAATAGGTGTGGGAGAGTTAAACCATTATAAACTGTATGGAAGTTCGGAGATTAGCACACAGACACGCGGATACAACAGTGCTATTGTTTCAGACACTGAGCCATCAAGCCCTATAAACGGTACTTTGTGGTACGATACAATAAACTCAAGCTTAAAAATCTATTCTCAAACCGATACAAATTGGACAGCACTTTAGTTAAAAATTTCATGAAGTCTATTTGCATCTTCTAGAATTTTATTTACTTTTCTCCACTCATCGTTTTGAATGCTCTCTTTGAGTTTTGAGAGCTCATGTTCAAAAAGTTCAAGGGCTTCAAGGAGATTGGATTTATTTTGCCTAAAGATATCTTCCCACATGTGCGGCGAACTTTTTGCAAGTCGGCTCATGGAGCGAAATCCACCCGCTGCAAGGGCTAAGATATTTTTTTTATTCTCTTGCTTCATGACCATATTTGCCAAAGAAAAAGAGATAGCATGGGGCATATGTGAGATGAAAGCTGCATGACGATCGTGTTCTTGAGATGTCATAAAATACTTTTTCATCCCCAGTGCTTTAAAGATTTTTTTCGCAACTTCTCTTTGTATTTCTCCACTCTCTTCAAGGTCACATAAAACAACAACCTTACCATCATAAAGTCCCTCAATGGCAGCTTCTGGACCGAAGTTTTCTGTCCCCGTCATGGGGTGAGCCGCGATGAAGTTTTTTCTAATTTCGCCAGGCACAGAGGCTACTATCACCTCTTTTGTGCTACCAAGATCAATGATGGTAGTATTTTCACTTACGTCAGTTAAACTCTTTAGAGCAGAGATAATCCCATAAACAGGGATGGCAAGAAAGATAATATCACACTTTTTTACCTCTTCAAATTCTACAATTTTCTCAACAAGACCGAGTCTTAGAGCATCTTTTTTGTGCTGGTCGTTATGGTCACTTCCAACAATGCTTTTTATAAAGTCTAAGTGCTTCAAACTCAGGGCAAGCGAGCCGCCCATAAGTCCTAGTCCTACTATTGCTACATTCATATCTCTTCTCTCTTTAAAAGTAGTGAATTATACAGAATTAACTTGACATTAACCTCATAGAAGGTAAAATCTTCTCTTATTTTATAAAATGGAATCTCAATGAGAATATTTTTAGCGCTTGTGCTAACTCTGCTAAGTGTCAACGTTTTTGCAATCACTATCAAATCAATCAAATACGAAGGAATGGTTCACATTTCAGAGGCTGTTGCACTTAGGATGCTTGATTTTCAAGCAGGTGATTCTATCGATGAAAAAATCATCAATACATCCATACAAACCTATTTTAAACAAGGATATTTTGAGGATATTTGGGTCGATGAAGAGGATGGAGTTCTTACATTTCATTTTAAAGAAAAGGCCATCATTTCAAAGGTAGAGCTTAAAGGTTGGAAAGAAAATGATGAGGATATTTATGAGAGTGTCATTCAGATAAAAAAAGGCTCTTTGTATGATGAGAAAAAACTAGAAGCTGCCAAAAAAAGGATCATAGAAGCGATCTCACAAGATGGCAAGATTGATACAGTTGTCGAGATAGAAAAAGAGTATCTCGAAAATGGGAGCATTTATGTCACTTTTAATGTCAATGAGGGTGAAAAAATTATTATTGAGCGTTTAGACTATTCGGGGCTTATCGAGCTAGAGAGCGATATGTTTGATGAAGTTATAGCCAATAAAGAGCATGAGTTCATGGGGTGGTTTTGGGGACGAAATGATGGAAAAATGAGTCTAGGGGATTTACAATACGACCCGCTGAGAATTCGCGATACATACATGCAATACGGCTATTTGGATGCAAAAGTAAATGAACCTTTTGTGCGCGTAAATTTCGACCATTACACTGCCGACATGAGTTACCAAATCCAAGAAGGTGAAGTCTACATCGTCACTGCAGTCATTCTCAATCAAATAAAAGAAGTTATAGATAATGATAAAATCGAAGAAGTTATCAAGCTCGTAAAAGACGAACCTTTTAATATAAAAACATTCCGTGAAGATGCAGAAAAAATAAAAACAATTATCGCAGATTTAGGATATGCCTACGTTCAGGTTACTCCTGATTTGAAAAAAAATAAAGACAATCACACTGTTGAAGTTATATTTAGAATCGTCCCTGGGGAAAAAGTAAAAATACGAGACGTCATCATCTCAGGAAACAATCGCACACTTGATAGAATTATCCGAAGAGAGCTCTATTTAGGCCCAGGAGATATGTATTCTTTGACTGACTTAAAAGATTCTCGCAACTCTTTAGGACGGCTTGGTTTTTTTGATGGAAATACTATCGAAGAAAAAAGGGTCGATAACGAGACCATGGACTTGATAGTCAAGGTTAAAGAGGCACCAACAGGAAATATCCAAATAGGGGGTGGATATGGCAGTTATGGTGGATTTATGATTAGCATTGCAGTCAACGATAGAAATATTTGGGGCTCAGGCATCAACGTTGGCGTCAAAGCAGAAAAATCACAAATGACACAAAACTACTCTTTTAATATCGCAAATCCAAGACTCAACGACAGTGACTTTAGTGGTAACTTTTCAATATTTAAATCTATCTATGAGTATAACGACTACACCGTCAATACTGATGGTGTTAGTGTCGGCGTCGGACATAGATTTTCAAGACATATCAGCGGCTACATGGGGTATAGTTACTCAAGCAATACGTATGAGATTGATGAGTTTGCTGATACAAATCTCACAAATTTATATTATTTTGAACCGTATGCGAAAAGTGCAGTCACGATAAGTTCTAGTTTTGATAACACAGATGACTACTATCTTCCTCGCGAAGGGATAACACTAAGCCAAAGTTTTGAAAAATCGGGTATTGGCAGTGATGCAAATTTCTTTAAAAGTAGAACAAATTTTGGAAAATTTATAGGTTTAAAAGAGTACATTGATTTTGATACTATTTTTAGATACAAGGCAAGATATTACTATGCAGCAGATACAGGCTATTTACCTATTGCTGAGAGATTTTACATGGGTGGACTTGGAAGCGTGCGAGGGTATGAGTCTTACTCAATCTCTCCAATAGTTGCAGATGATACAGCCATAGATGGGTTTAGAAGAATCGGAGGCATGCAAACTTTTTCAAATAATGTTGAGTTGAGTTTTCCTCTTGTTCCTAAAGCTAAAATGCGTTTAGTTGCTTTTGCAGATTGGGGTTTTATAGGAGATGATGCTTTAAACGAATTTTCCCGTGGCGGTTATGGAATGGGGCTTGAGTGGTTCTCACCCGTAGGTCCTATCCAACTCATGTTTGCTCGTCCGCTCAATGAGCAACCAGGAGACAAAACAGCAACATTCGAGTTTACAATGGGACAAAGATTTTAAAATTTAACCTGAAGCTTGCTAAGAGTATTTAATCTCTCTAGCGCTTCTTTGCTCAGATAGAGAGTTTTTTTAGACTCTATATATAATTTTCCATCACTAAAATTTACATCAAAATCAATATGCATAGGTCTGTGACTCAAAAGAGCAATACTCAGCGAGAGCAGATAACTCAAAGACTCCATAGTAGAGTTGTCGGGGAGCAAAATACTGTATTCGTTGATGTGGCTGTTGGAAGGGTGTTTGAACTTCGCATACTTTGCTAAAGTAGCTATAAGGACGATTTGACTGTGGGTAAAGCCATATTCCAAAGCATTTTGAATAATATAAAAACTATGTTTGTTGTTTGAATAAAAATGGACACTATTTCCGATAAAAGATAACTTTGCCGCAATTGCCAACTCATACCGATAAGCACTGCTAATGCCAAGATGCTCATGTGTCAAATCAAATAATTTTTTACATAAAGTACTCAGCTGATTTGCATACGTATGTTCACTCATATACGAATCAAGCAGATATCTTACAGAGGTATTATAGTTAGTAGGTAGTCTATCATTCGAGTTTCTTAGCAAATCTGCTAAATAAACACCCTCTCTCACCCCTACTCCACTAGAGACTATTTTAGTAATCTTCATTTTATTGAGGACTCTTTCTAAGATGAGAACACCAGGCTTGATAACATCAAATCTATCACTTTTGATACCAAGTTTTTTTAATTTAGGTTCATCAGCTTTTAAAACAGAATAGAGAAATTTTTCAAAATCTACGCGTGAGGACTCAAAACCATGAATTTTATCAAGCGGATATTTTTGTATTTCAATCATGGCTGTTGCAATAGCTCTAAAAGTTCCCCCTATTCCTATGAGTGTTGATGTATCCAACGCATCTAAAACTTCTAACTTTTTATCAATATAAGCAACCGCCTCTTTCATCTTCTCTTTATCAAAAAAAAGCTCTTTTAGTCTTACCGTTCCTAGTTCTATTGAGATGGTATTGGATATATTTTTTCCATTGATGATGGCAAATTCAGTCGATCCGCCCCCTATATCAATACTCAAAGCATTGGATTGCTCCCAAAGAAGATTCGCACATGCAATCGCACCATAATACGCCTCTTGTGAGCCATCAATGACACGAATATTTAGTTTAAGGTGGGTTCTTACTTTCTCTAGAAACTGATTTTTATTGGGAGCATCTCTGAGTGCTGAAGTGGCAACGCATAATATTTTTCTTACTTGAAATGAAGCGGCAATGTGCAAAAAATCTTCAAGTGCATCATAAGTTCTTTGCATTGGTATCTCTTGAAGATTGCCACTGTTTTTATAGGCATTTTCTGAAATTCTTACTTTACTTTTTGCCTCATGAAGCAAATGAAAAGCAAAACGACTTGTTTTTTCATACACTACCATTCTAACAGAGTTAGAACCGATGTCTATGACTGCTGTTCGTTTTGCCATAAAGTATTTTTACTCTTCTTCGAGTAAGTTTTTATACTTAAACTGTAACTCTGCTATAGATTCTACGTTGTCCTTATCAGGCACTATACAATCAACCGGACAAACAGATATACATGCCGGCTCATCATAAACATTAACACACTCTGTGCATCTATCTGGATCTATAAAGTAAATCGGGTCACCCTCTTCAATCGCTGTAGTGGGACACTCTTCACGACAAGCATCGCATGCTATACACTCTTCATTTATAATTAAAGCCATTGTCAAACCTTATACTTCATCTGTAATTTATTTGTCCGATTTATATCAGAATAAAGCTTTATTGTATTTTAAATGAGTTACTGATATTACACACTAAAACGGACGCGTCCGTTTTAGTGGCTGCTGCACGAAGCAGCTACAACCCCCTGAAGCTACAAAAAACAAAGTTTTTCGAGAGTAGTAACTGATATCACAAGAATTTCTTTCTCGGAAAAATACATGAGAGTTTTGAATCGAGTTGCAAAGATGCGATCGTACCATCTATACCATCTGTTCTATTTTGGATTTTGATTTTTGCTCCAAGAGCATCCGCTGCGCTTTTTGCTAGAAAAAGACCTAAACCGACACCAGACTTGTTCCCTTGTCTTTTAAACGGAGCAAAAAGGTCCAATGTGTTGTCTATTCCACACCCTTCGTCGATAACTTCTATTAAAAGTCCAACATCATCAAGCGAACTTTTTAACATAACCGATTTATGCGCAGGGGTAAATTTCAAAGCATTTTGTAGAAAATTTTGGACGATTTGATTCAAAAGAGTCACCTGCAAAAGAGCCATGAAACTATTTGGTTGAAAATCCATACGCAACTCTTTCCCTTCATTTTCTGCTAAAAGCTTAAAATCATTTGCTTTTTGTTTGAGTAGAGCGATCACATCGACTTCAACAGGCTTATCAAGCTGCGCACCCTCTTGTCTACCGATTTTAAGAATATTTGAGACGATGATATTCATCTCATCAATCGTCTTATTTGTTACTTTAAGGGCATCAATATACTCCTCAGGTGAGCGTTTTTTTATGAGCGTAACTTGATTTTTGAGTTTTATGACAGCAAGGGGAGTTTTAAGCTCATGAGCTGTCCCTATAAAAAGCTCTTTTTGATATTTTACAAAGTTTTGTATTCTTGAGATAAGATGGTTAATAGTTGCTCCAAGAGGCTCAAACTCTTGTGGTAACTCTTTAATTTGTAGTGGTTTCATTAAATGTTCATTCATGTTTGAGAGTCTTGCACTCAAGGTTAAAACTGGAGTTACAAGCATCTTAGAAAGCCCGATGGCATAGATAATAACAAGCAAAAAGCCTGCAATATTGATAATAAAAATATAATGAAGAATATTGTCCAATAATTTTTTTGTAGGGGTAATCTCTTTGGTGACTTTTAAATAGCTAACATCTTGCAAGTTAAATGGATAAATAAGCGTTAAATAGGTTGCATCATCAATCGTATTTTCATATAAACCAACTTCTGCCTTAGGCGTTTTTAGGTAGATAATAGCTACACTTAAACTGAGTTGTGAGTCGGAAAGTATGCTTTTTGGTTCAATAGATTGATAATTTGCTATATTTTTAGCATACTGAAGAAGCTCTGAGCGTTTTTCATCATAAATAGATTTTTCTATATAAAAATATAAAATGGAAGAAAATATAATAATAAGAGAAGCCGATGCAAAAATCAACTTTATAAGAAAATTACGCCGAATACTTCTTTTGGAAAACATACTTTTACCTTTATAACGCGTATTTATTATTATAACAAAAGTAAGATGAATATAAAAAAAATTGAAGGTACAGCCCAAGAAGGGCTGCGATAAAGAGTAATATTAGTTTACTTCTTTTGGAAAACAAAAACGGTACCCACGACGACGTACTGTTTCTATTGTTGTAATCCCTAAAGGCTTGTCCATTTTTTGTCTAATTTGGTTAATGGCAACTTCAATAACGTTTGGAGTAACAAGTTCTGGTTCTTCCCAGATAGCGTCAAGCAATTGTTCTTTTGAAACAATTTGGTCACGATGACGTGCAAGATGAGTGAGCACTTCAAAAGGTTTTCCTTTGAGTTCTATCTCTTGGTCTTTATAAGTGATTTTTTCTTCTTCAGGATTTATAATCAAATCTTCAATTTCAATAATGTTGCTGCCACCAAAACGTAAACGAGCCTCGATACGAGCTATAAGAACATCAAAATCAAATGGTTTTCTAATATAATCATCTGCTCCACTTCTCAAAGCTTCAATCTCACTCTCATTATCATCTCGCGCTGACAACACCACTACAACAGTTTTAGGTGTTTTAGATTTAATATCGCCAATGATATCAACAGAATTTCCATCTGGAAGCATCCAATCCATCAAAACTAAATCATAATTGCGAATATCTAAATAGTACTCACCATCTTTAAGAGTTTCAACAACATCACTTTGGTAACCATATTCTTTAAGTCCCTCTGCAAGCATTTTGTTTAGTGTTACTTCATCTTCTATAATTAGAATACGCATTCATAATTTCCTGTATTAAATATTTTGGCGAGATTATATCACAATTTTAGGAAACTTTAAAGAAAAATTCAACTTTATTTAATAAATCTTTAACTTACAATTAAGATTGAATTGTATAGCAGGTACTTACACTTACCTTGCAATCGGATAAAATTGAGGGTTTTGTAATTTTGATAGAAATTTTTTTTGTGGAATTATATTTTTCAGTAAGGATAAATTTTAGCCTCTCTAGAGCATCTTCGATAAGTAAAAATTTATTTTTTTTCATCTCTATTTTAACTATCTCTACGATATCTGCATAATTGATAAAACCTTTTTTATTGTCATACTCAAGAGCAATCGTAACTATGACCTCTTGCTCTTTTTCTCTCTCAAAATCCAAAATGCCAATAATGCAAGCAAACTTCAAATCTTCTACATGGATAGTCATCAAACGACTCTTTTCTCTTCGCCTTTGACTAAACGGATAATATTTGGTATATGTTTGTAAAAAAGTAAAAATACTATCAAAACAACGGGTGCATGAGCCATATCAGGGTGAATATAAAAACTAGAGACTAAAAGAGCAACAACTGCAACTAAAGAAGAGACAGAAGATATACGAATAGTTTTTGCACCAATAGCCCAAACAACAAGAGCAATCATGGTCTCATAAGGGAGCATAAACATCATAACTCCCATCCCAGTGGCAACACCTTTGCCCCCTTCAAAGTTCAAATAAGGAGAGTAGCAATGCCCAATAACTGCCAAAACTGCTATGCCCCAAAGCGTAGCTTCACTCAGTCCAAGAAAAAAAGCAGCCGCTAGGACAAGAACACCCTTGAGCGCATCAAGGACTAAAGTGGCAATTCCAAGTTTTTTTGCTAGAGAAGGATTCGTCTCTTTCACTACCCTTAAAACATTTGTAGCTCCGATGCCACCACTTCCACTCGACTTAACATCGACTCCTGCAAAACTTTTTGCAAGGAACAAACCAAAAGGAATCCCACCGATAAGATACGCCGCTATAAAAAACTGCACATTCGTGTTAAATAAAAAATCCATCAAAACCCTCATAAAAATAATAAAAACATTCTACTTGAAATATGATTACAAGTGTATAAAGTTTATTTGATTTGCAAATTGTAATGTATCGGTACTTCGAGGGTAAGTTTTTCATCTGATTTTGGAAATTTGCCAGATAAATTCTCTATAGTTGTAATAGCAGCTTGGGAGAGAATCCCACTTTTAGAAGAGACAACTTCTATATGAGAGACTGTAGCATCTTGTTGAAGTATAAATTTCACAACTACTGCCCCTTCAATTCCTCTTTGTCTAGCAGATTTTGGATAGTATAGATTCTCTTGCAAAAGCTTGACTAATTGCTCTAAGTGCTCTTGAATATACACTTGTGATAAACTCGTTTCTTGGACTTGAGGAGTCTCTTGTATACGTATTTGATGTTGCATATTTTCTGGTTGTACTTGAGGTTGTTGTGCTTGGAGAGGTTGGATTTGCTCTTGTTCTGCTTGAACTATTTGCTGAGATTTTTGCTCTTCATGAGGCGGTTTTTTGGCTGCAAAAACTACCTTGTTTAAAGGCAAAGGAGGGGTTGCTTTCTCTTTTTGAACTGCTTTTGTTAACTCTTTTTTTGGAACTACAATAGTCTCTTTTTGAATCTTTTTTTCAGGTTTTATCTCTGCCACACAGCATAATTTTATACATATATTTTCTTCCTTTTTCTCCTCATGCAAAGGTAGTATTTTCCATACATAAAGCAAGAGGACAAAGAAAGTCACATGAACTGCAAGGGAGATAAAAAGAGAGCTGCTATGTCGTATCATGACAGCAATAGTACCAAAATGGACTTTACTTACGTGTTAAATCCTTAGTATGCAAGGAGATGCAACGCGGAGCTAAATAGCCCGTTTAAATTCGGGGTACGCTTCAACGCCACATTCAGCAACGTCCATTCCCTGAACTTGTGCATCATCTTGCGCACGAAATTTGATAAATATATTAATAAGGTATAACACGGCAAAAGAGACACCAAAAGCGAAAACCCCGATAATCAAAACCCCTTTTAACTGTGCCATAAAAGAGACACTCTCTACAAATATCCCCACAGCCAAAGTTCCCCAAATACCATTAACAAGGTGAACAGACAAGGCACCTACAGGGTCATCGAGTTTAAATTTGTCAAAGAGTGGAACTGCAAAAACAACAAGAGCTCCCCCAACAACACCGACGAGGATTGGAGTGTACATATCAAATAAATCAGGTCCTGCTGTCACTGCGACAAGTCCACCTAAAGCACCGTTTAAAATCATGGTAATATCAAAAAGTTTATACCGAATATACATCAAAACTCCTGCCATAATAGCTCCTGCAAGTCCAGATGTATTTGTGTTCATGATAGTTTTTGCGACCGTATTTGCATTTTCTACACTTGAAATTGAGCCGACACTCCCACCATTGAAACCAAACCAGCCTATCCAAAGTAAAAATGCGCCCAGAACAACAAGAGGAATATTTGAAGCAGGAATAACGCGAAGACCGCCTTGCACATAGCGCCCTTTACGAGAACCTATAATAAGTATGGCAGCAAGAAGTGCCCAGCCACCTGTTGAGTGGATGATGGTAGAACCTGCTAAATCGTGGATATTTATATCTAAAAAAGTACCAGCTATCATGTCAGCACCCCAGCTAACATTGACAACCAAGGGGTAGATAAAGCCTCCCATAACTACAGCAAAGATAGCCAAAGGGATAATCTTCACTCGCTCACTTACCCCACCGCTCATGATGTTTATGGTTTTACCCACAAATGCCATTTGAAACAAAAAAGCTGCCCAAATGCTCATGTTAGCGTTGTCCCAACTTCCAAATGCGAGTTTATAACCCACAAGCAAAAATGCCATAGAAGCGACTGCATATATCATGATGTTAATAGTTAAAACACTTGAGACATTTTTCGTGCGAACAAGACCAGCTTCAAGCATAGCAAAACCAGGAACCATAAAAATGATAAGGACCATGGAAAAGAGTGCAAAAAAAGTGTCAATTATATATTTAAAATCAGCTTCTAACATAGCAATACCTTGTGTAAAATTGAGGGGTATTTTATCAAAAAAGTAAAATTTATAAAAAGGAAGTTGATTAAAATTTAATCAATAAAAAGAGAGGATTTAAATCTTCCCACATTATAAGTTTGTGGAAAGATAAAAATAAAGTTAGATAGCTTCTGAGTCTGTTTCACCAGTACGAATACGGATGATTTGTTCAACATTACTTATAAATATTTTACCATCACCAATTTTACCTGTTCTAGCAGCTTCAACAATAACAGATGTCACTTTTTCAACATCTTTATCTTCTACTACCATTTCCATTTTAATTTTTGGTAAAAAATCTACCACATACTCAGCACCACGATAGAGCTCACTATGACCTTTTTGACGGCCATACCCTTTGACTTCGCTCACAGTCATGCCCGTAATCCCGATTTCAGCTAAAGCATCTTTGACATCTTCTAGTTTAAATGGTTTGATAACCGCTTCTACTTTTTTCATATTTAAGACTCCATAATTTTTATAAAGAGAGCGGATTGCTCTCTGATATTATTTTCAAATTGTAACCATTTTTATGGTTTTAATCAACTCAACGATACGCTCTACTTCCAAGGAAAGTTAGCTTTTAAATGCTAACCAATGGCATTCTCCACCATGAGTAGCCATAGCGACCCAAAGCGTAGATAAAGGAAGTACTTCCTTTATCGTTATATATTAAGAGCCTTCTCACCATGAACAGCTTCATCAAGTCCACGACTTTCAGTCTCTTCATCAACTTTACCACCACCTGTTAAAGCAGAAGCTATAAAATAAACTATAACGGTTCCAACCAATGTAAAGATACCAACAACCGCAACTGATTCAAGTTGAACTAAGAATTGTCCCATTCTATCACCCGAAGCTTTGAGTGGACCATCCCAAAGTAAGCTTTTGTCATCAAGAGCAAATAATGCAGTTGCAAGTGCACCCCATAGACCCGCTAAAAAGTGAATTCCAAATGCATCTAAAGAGTCATCATATCCAAGTTTTTTCTTCAATACAGCAACACCAAAATACGCTATAACTGAACCTGCCGCACCAATAATCATCGCACCACCAACATCAACGAAACCTGCAGCTGGAGTAATCGCAACCAGACCAGCAACAACACCTGAAGCAGCCCCTAATAATGTAGGCTTTTTATATACAATCCACTCAATTAATACCCATGTAATCGCAGCTATTGCAGTTGCAAGTGTAGTAGTTAAATAAGCTAAACCTGCAATAGAGCTTGCACCAAAAGCTGATCCACCATTAAATCCGTACCAACCGAACCATAAAAGGGCAGCACCTAAAGCAGTCAGCATAACGCTCATTGGTTTCATAGCAACTTTTGGATAGCCTGCACGTTTACCTACTAAGAATGCCAAAACTAAACCAGCAAGACCGCCATTCATGTGAACAACTGTTCCACCTGCGAAATCAAGTGCACCTAAGTCAAACAAGTAAGCACCTGCTCCACCCCAAACCATATGCGTAATTGGTGCATAAACAACAGCAACCCAAAGAGCTACAAACACTAACCATGTTGAAAACTTGATTCTCTCTATGACAGAACCACTTGCAATCGCAACAGTTATAGCCGCGAAAGTTCCTTGAAAAACAACGAAAACATACGTAGGATAACTTCCGACTGAAGTTAAATCAGTCCAGCTAATTCCATTTAGGAACATGTTGCCAAATCCACCCATAACTGTTTGAAGACCTACTGATGCATTCGTTCCAAATGCTATTGAGTAACCAACAGCTATCCAAGTAACAAAAGCGACTGTAAAAGCCATAAGTACCATTACATATGTATTAAGTACATTTTTTGAACGAGTCATACCAGCATAGAACAAAGCGAGTCCTGCTGGAGTCATGAGAAATACCAAAGCCGTAGACATCATCATCCACGCTGTATTTCCACTATCGAGTGTCGGTACATCTTCAGCAAACGCCAAAGAGGGCAAAAGCACTAAAGCTAGTTGTAACCATTTTTTCATTTTGTCTTCCTTTGATTTCTCTTTCGAGTTATTTTCGCCAAGAAGTATAACAACTTAACACTCCTCTGGTAAGCAGGTAACTGCCTATTTTTTAATCAGGTAGTTTTACTTCTGTGCATCTCACAATCATGAAGGTTTTTTTGGCTTTACAAATAGCTTAAGGGATTTTAAGATACCATAATCCAATTTTTTGTTTTAAATCTTTAACTAATTAGGGTGTTTTCTATGGCAAATTTGCTAAATAACGACGTGATAAAAACGATTAATATTGAAGAATCACTTCAAAACAGTTACCTTGACTACTCTATGAGTGTCATTGTCGGACGTGCATTACCAGATGTAAGAGACGGTCTTAAACCCGTTCATAGAAGAATTCTTTACGCCATGGATAAGCTCAATCTCTCCTATGGTGCAAAATACAAAAAATCAGCCCGTATAGTCGGGGATGTCATCGGTCAGTACCATCCT
>DJAA01000059.1:26555-27097 GCA_002428085.1 Sulfurimonas sp. UBA6014
ATGCGTATGCAACTCGTTGATGGTCAAGGAAATTTCGGTTCCGTTGATGGGGACAGTGCGGCGGCGATGAGATATACGGAAGCTCGCATGACCAAATATGCAGGAGAACTTCTCAAAGACTTAGAAAAAAATACAGTCAACATGATAGAAAACTATGATGGTACAACAAAAGAGCCCGATGTTATGCCAACGCGTGTTCCAAACCTTCTTATCAATGGCTCCTCAGGTATTGCCGTGGGTATGGCTACAAATATCCCTCCTCACAATCCTACTGAAATCATGAACGCACTCAAAGCCCTTCTTGCAAATCCAGATATTACCCTTTACGAAATCATGGAGCACGTTAAAGCACCTGATTTCCCTACTGGCGGTATTATTTTTGGGAAAAAAGGTATCACAGATGCCTATGAAACAGGTCGTGGTCGCATAAAAGTTCGTGCGAAAACACACATAGAACAAAAAACCAAAAAAGAGGTCATCATCATTGATGAACTTCCTTACCAAGTCAATAAAGCACGACTCATTGAGAGCATTGCAAATCT
>DJAA01000059.1:27145-32640 GCA_002428085.1 Sulfurimonas sp. UBA6014
TCATCGAGCTCAAACGTGATGCCATGAGTGAAATAGTACTTAACAACCTTTTTAAACAAACGAGTATGCAAAATACTTTTGGTATCATCATGCTCTCTATTTTAAATCAAGAACCTAGAGTTTTTGGCATTATCCCGATTTTAAAACATTTCATCAATCACCGTAAAACCATCATTATCCGCCGTACTATTTTTGATCTTGAAAAAGCTAAAGCAAGAGCACATATCTTAGAAGGTCTTAAAAAAGCCCTCGATATTATTGACCAAATCATTCAAACTATCAAAGCTAGCTCAAATATTGAAGATGCAAGAGACAATTTAGTTGCTAAGTTTGATTTCTCAACCCTACAGGCGCAAAGTATTGTCGATATGCGCCTTGGAAGACTCACCGGGCTTGAGAGAGAAAAAATAGAAAATGAACTTCTTGAACTCATAGCTCTCATCACATACCTTGAATCAATTTTAAAAAGTGAAGAGGTACTACATGGTATCATCCGTGATGAATTTGATGAGATATCTGCGACCTATACAGATCCAAGACGCACTGAAATAGAAGACGATTATGACGATATCGACGTAGAAGACCTCATTGTAAATGAGCCGATGGTTGTGACAATTACACACCGCGGCTATATTAAAAGAGTCCCTTTAGGTGCTTATGAAAAACAAAAACGCGGCGGAAAAGGCAAAATAGCAGTTACCACCTATGAAGATGATTTTATAGAAAGATTTTTCACATGTAACACGCATGACACCCTTCTTTTTGTGACCGACCGCGGTCAATTACACTGGCTTAAAGTCTACCGTATTCCTGAAGGAAGCAGAATTGCCAAAGGTAAAGCAGTGGTCAATCTCCTCAATCTTGTAGCCGATGAAAAAATTCGTTCAATCATCCCAACAACAGACTTTAGTGAAGAAAAAGGGCTTGTTTTCTTCACCCAAAAAGGGATCGTAAAACGTACAAATTTAAGTGAATTCTCAAACGTTAGAAATAACGGTGTGCGGGCAATTATTCTCGATGATGATGACGCGCTTATCACAGCTAGAATCGCAGATAAAAGCATTAAATATCTCTTTATAGTAACTAAACTCGCGCAGTGTATCAAATTTGATATAGAAAAAACTCGTGAACAGGGTCGTAGCACACGTGGTGTAAGAGGTATCAAATTTAAAATTCCTGAGGATGAAGTCGTCGATGCAAACATTATTGCAAATGATGAACAAGAGATTCTTATCGTTGCAGAAAAAGGTATCGGCAAGCGAACAGATGCGGGAGAATACCGCCTTACAAACCGTGGCGGCTCAGGTGTCATTGCTATGAAAATGACAGCAAAAACTGGCAAAAATATTGTCGGCTGCCTCATGGTAGATGAAGATATGGACATGATGGCACTTACAAATGCTGGTAAAATGATTCGTGTTGACATGCAAACCATCTCCAAATCAAGCCGAAACACTTCTGGTGTCTATATAGTCAAAGGTGATGATGTCTCAAGCATCTCTCGTTGTCCAAAAAAAGAGGAAGAAGTAGNNATAATGAAAACTTTGAGAACTCTGGACTGGACTTGGAATAAAACTTGCTTTTACTTAGCAATTACATCTTAGGTACAATAAAAGTACTAAATTAAGGGATTAAACATGAAATACGCTTTGCTTTTAGTAGCACTTCTCAGTGCTTCTTCTTTAATAGCTGAAAAAACTCCAGCAGATAAAGAGACTCAACCCAACGAACAAAGTAAAAATATTACGGTGGTATGCGCTGAGTGTACTCCAGCAGAGGCAATGCAACTAACACAAAAAGGGGCTCCAGTAAAATCTCAGCCCGCCGCAGAGGAAGTTTTGACAAAAAAACAAGATATCCGTATCAGTGTCATAGGTCAAGGTGTCGCACCGATGACTACTTCTTCCCCAGCACAAGCCTATGCACTTGCTAAACGTGCTGCAACTGCAGATGCTTACAGACTTATCGCTGAAAAAGTAAAAGGGGTACGTATCGAAGGGCAAGATTTAATCAAAAATATGATGGTCCAACGTTCAACCATTCGTAGCTCAGTTGATGCCATGGTAAAAAACGCCAACGTTGTTGAGACTACATTTAAAGAGGGCTTATGCGAAGTAGAGATGGAAATCTTAATTTCTCACTCTCAATTTGCTCAATAATCTTTCTTCTTTTCAATTTTACGCCCTTAAAAGCTGACGAATACCTCATCTCTTACCGCTATGTGGTAAAAGATGCGATGCTCTATCATGAAGCTTTTCATATTGCAAAAGCTATGAAAAAATGTGTTGGAACTCCACAAAAAGAACTTATTTTAGATATAAATCATGAAAATGATTTGAAAATAATTATTTCTCAAAATTTTGATACCTTTATAGAATATCTTCAAAAACTAGGCTTTCATATAAAACATCAAGAGCGCACACAAGAGTTACAAAATATTTCCACAACCATCCTCACACTTCAGACAACATGCTTTGAAGTCGATTTTAATGATACTTTTGTTAAAATTACCCCTTTAAAATAGGGGTTTTAGTGAAAATTGCAATAGTTGAAGATGATATTAACATGAGAAAATCTCTTGAAATTGCAATGGGTGATTATGGTGAATTTGAGATTAAAACATTCAAAAATGCAAAAGATGCACTCAAAGCACTAGACAAGAGTTTTGACCTCGTTATCACAGATATAAATATGCCTGGAATGGATGGGATAGAGTTTATCAAAGCCTTAAATGGCGCCTATGAAGTTATCATCATGACTGGAAATGCAACACTTCAAAGAGCAATAGAATCGATTCATTTAGGTGTCAAAGATTTTTTGCTTAAACCCTTTGACGTTGACACTTTGCTCAAAGCGATAAAAAGAGAGAGCCAAGTGCAAAATGCAAAGAAAAAAATCTCTCAAAAATCTGACACGCAAGATTCTTCAAGAGGTTTTCTTGGGACTTCAAAAGCATTAGAACAAGTATTAAATATCGCAAAAAAAGCGGCAAAAACAGATGCAAGTATTTTACTCCTTGGTCAAAGTGGTGTAGGAAAAGAAGTTTTTGCGACCTATATTCATGAAAACTCCCTGCGAGCAAATAACCCTTTTATAGCTATAAATATGGCAGCAATCCCGGACAACCTCATAGAAAGCGAACTTTTTGGGTTTGAAAAAGGTGCTTTTACTGATGCAAGCCAAGCAAAAGCGGGACAGTTTGAACTCGCAAACGGAGGGACGCTTTTTTTAGATGAAATCGCGGAGATGCCTTATGGCGTTCAGGCAAAACTTCTTCGTGCATTGCAAGAAAAAGAGGTAAGACGACTCGGCTCTTCAAAAGTAACAAAGATAGACATACGCGTTATCTCAGCAACCAATGCCAACTTAATAAAAAAAATTCAAGAGGGTGCTTTTAGAGAAGATTTGTACTACCGTTTAAATACTATTCCTCTAAATATTCCCCCTTTACATGAAAGAAAAGATGAAATTTTACAAATTGCAGATAAAATTCTGCAACAAAATTGTGTAAAATACGATTTCAAACAAAAAAGTTTTACGCAAGAAGCAAAAGAACAATTACTGCTGTACAGTTGGCCAGGAAATATCAGAGAACTCATCTCTGTTGTTGAGAGAGCAGTTATACTCAGTGAAGGTGATGAGATAACTCCAGAGGCTCTATTTTTAGAATCCCGCGGATTTAAAGAATCTAAAAATATAGAGATGATGGAAAAAGAGCTTATTTTAGAAGTTTTAAGCTCCCAAAACGGCGATGTTGAAAATGCGTCAAAAATTTTGGGCATGAGTAAAATAATTTTAAGTAAAAAAATGAAAACATACAACATATAAGGAAAACAGGTAGATGGCAAGAAAGTATAACGTAGCGGTAGTTGGAGCAAATGGTGCAGTTGGTGAAGAAATTTTAGCAGTTTTAGGTGAGATAGATTTTCCTTTAAATAAATTGGTTCCTCTTGCAAGTGCAAGAAGTCTTGGTAAAACTGTGCTATTTAAGGGTAGAGAGCTTCCAATTCAAGAGCTAACTAACACTGTATTTGAAGAAGAAAAGATAGACATAGCGCTCTTTAGTGCTGGTGGCGATGTCACAGCTGCGTATGCATCTTTTGCAGTTGAAGCAGGAGCGGTTGTTATAGACAACACTTCACACTTTAGAATGAACGCAAATGTTCCTTTGGTTGTCCCTGAAGTCAATCCTGAAGATATCTCTTTATGGAGAGAAACAGGCATTATCGCTAATCCAAACTGCTCTACTATCCAAATGGTTCAAGCTTTAAAACCTTTAGATGATGCGTATGGCCTAATAAGAGTCGATGTTGCAACATATCAAGCAACTTCGGGCGGTGGAAAAACTGCTATGGAAGAGTTAGTGACACAAATGCAAGACTTTTTTGCTTTTAAACTCAGCGAATCAGAACACAAAAAATTTCCTCACCAAATAGCGCTCAACATCATCCCTCAGATTGACGTGTTTATGGAAAATGGATACACCAAAGAAGAGATGAAAATGGTCAATGAAACGAGCAAAATCATGCATAAAAACATTGAAGTAAGTGCTACTTGTGTTCGCGTTCCTGTTCTTCGCGGTCACTCAGAAGCTTTAACACTTACATTTGAAAACGATGTTGAAGCAGATAAAGTCAGAGAAATTCTCTCACATGCTCAAAATATCGTGATACTTGACAAACCAAAAGAGAGTATTTACCCAATGCCTACAACTTGTGTAGATATGAACCAAACTTTTATCGGTCGTATCAGAAATGATAATTTTAGAAAAAATATGATTCACATGTTTGTTGTTGCAGATAATCTACGAGTTGGAGCTGCTACAAATGCAGTTAGAATTGCTCAAAAATGGGTCGAAATGGAAGGTGAAAAATCATGATAGAAAAAATATTTGAAAACTCTCTTTGGGGCTCAAGATTTATTATTATTCTTGCAGTAGTTTTTGGTCTTATTGGAGCTATTGTTTTGTTTATGGTTGCGAGTTTTGATGTATATGACACTGCTAAATTTGTCATTAACTCTTATATGACCCATGCACATCCTGAAAATTTTCATGAAGATGTTGTCGGTGGGATTATCGGTGCAGTTGACTTATACCTTATCGGTGTTGTAATGCTCCTTTTTTCTTTTGGTTTATATGAGCTTTTTATCTCAGATATTGATGTTGCAAAAGATGAAAACGGAGAAGAGAACCAACTCTTAGCCATTCACTCTCTTGACCAACTCAAAGACAAAATCTCTAAAGTAATCGTCATGGTTTTAGTTGTTGGATTTTTTCAAAAAGTAGGACATACAAACTATGTCGGTGCACTTGACTTGCTTTATCTTGCTATTTCTATTGCATCTGTTGCCGTTGGCTTATTTTTCTTAAGTAAAGTCGGCAAAGCACACTAGCGTTTTTATAAAAATCATGTCTTTATAAAAGAATAAATTTATTCTTAGAAGACAAACAAAGGATAAAATTTGAGCAAAATATTTGTAGATGCCTGTTTTGG
>DJAA01000059.1:32679-43999 GCA_002428085.1 Sulfurimonas sp. UBA6014
AGAGCTGTTAGAGCCCAAGCAGGAAGCTTCTTGAACCTTTGTCATGACCCTAAAAAAGCATGTGAAGTCACCCTTCAACCTGTAGATCTTATTGGAGTTGATGCAGCAATTATCTTTAGCGATATTTTAGTTATCCCTGATGAAATGGGGATGGACTTAGAGTTTATAGAAAGCTTTGGACCACGCTTTATTAATCCCATAAGAACCGAGTCAGATTTAGAGAAGCTCTTAGGTGGCGAGGATGCAGCTTCTAAGCTCACTTATGTGTATGAAACGATCAAGCTTGTCAAGCAAGAGTTGGCAGATGACAAGGCACTTATCGGTTTTACAGGTGCTCCTTGGACTTTGGCAACGTACATGATAGAGGGTGAAGGGACAAAAACTTACAACATTAGTAAAAAAATGATGTACTCAAATCCTGCACTTTTACATAAAATACTTGCTAAAGTAACTGAAGTTGTAAAATTTTACATGCAAAAACAAATCGAAGCTGGGATAGATGTTGTTCAAATTTTTGATAGTTGGGCGGCTGCAATTGAGCCTGGTATGTATGATGAATTTTCTTGGAAATATATGGTTGAAATAGCAGAGTATTTAAAAGAAAAATATCCTCATATTCCTATTATTATGTTTCCAAAAGGAATCCCTGCTTTTTTAGATAAAGTGTATGGAAATTTTGATGTCTTTGGAGTCGATTGGTCAACTCCAATGGCTTTAGCCAAAGAAAAACTCGGGTCTAGATATGTTCTTCAAGGCAATATGGAGCCTTGCCGTCTTTACTCACAAGAAGCGACAACCAAATGTGTAGAGGTTATCCAAAATACGATGCAAGGCAAACGCCACATCTTCAACTTAGGTCATGGAATTCTCCCTGATGTCCCTGTTGAAAATGCAAAACACTTTATAAATGAGTGTCACAGAGTGAGCAAAAATATCTAAGAAATCAAAAAAGTCTAAAAAACTTAAAAATAACTTCCATTATCTTCACACACCAAAGGTTATGAACCATAGTGAGTTAATAACCTAAAAATCACTCTTAATATTTGCTTTTATTATTGAAATTATAAGTTTAAAAAGAACATATGATATTTTTGTTATAAATATCTTTTTGCAAAGTGCGAAAAAATGATACATTTGTTCTTCTTATCTCAATTTTTTTTAAAATATTAGTAGTTTTTATATTTCATAAGATTTCTTTAAGACTTATTTCTTCATAATAACCACTAGTACTTAGATAAGAAAAAATTATCTAAGAACAAATTTTTTCCAAAAATTGTAAGGAGTACAAATGAAACTAGGCAAATTAAGTTTAATAGTTACATTAGCATTATCAACAGGGGTATATGCAGGTGATGCTACAGACAAAGCTGTCGATAGCATAAAAATAAAAGGGCATGTAAAACTTTGGTATCAAACTATGGATCACGGCGGAGTTGATGATAATGGTTTGTTTATATATGATGGAAAAAATAAAAATGAATGGGGAGATTTAGCAGCTCAGCTAAATGCTACAGGTGGACTTAATGACCATCTCACTTATGGCGTAACTCTAAATGGGATTACTTCTATGGGATTAGAGGGTCATGTAGTCGGTGCTGAGACAACAAGAAGAATGGGCGCATCTACAACAGTAAACGGCGAAGATGCTCAACCTTTTTGGTTTCATGAAGCGTATATCAACTATAAGCTAGGAGAAAGCACAAACTTTAAAGTTGGTCGTCAAGAGCTTGACACACCACTTGCATATACTGAAAAATGGAATGCTACGTCAAACTCTTTTGAAGCAGTATTAGTGACCAATGCAGACTTGCCAGATACAACTTTAGTTGCTGCATGGGTAGCAAAAGGAAATGGTGCAACAGAAAACTTAGTCTATGCGCCGCAAGTATTTGGCGCAGAGGCTCAATATGTTGGATATATGGGATATACAGAGGTAGGAAACAGTGGCGGTGCATTAGCTGCAGCTGCAATCAATAAGAGTTTAAGTTTTATGCCTCTACAAGTATGGGGCTACCTTATTCCAAACGTTGGTCAAGCATACTGGCTACAAGCAGACCCATCTATGAGTGATTTAGGACCTATAAAAAAAGCATCTCTACAACTCATCAGCGCAGGTATCGGAACACAAGGTGCGACACAAAGATATGTTGATGCTGTTAGCGACACTCAAATGACACACGCTTTAGCTGCTAAAGTTTCTGTAGATGTCGGAATATTTAATGCTCATGCAGCATTTTCAACTATTGGCGAGGGCAACTTGCCTTTAGCAAATACGGCAACAAACTATAAAAAAACAAAACTTCCTACAGCCTCTATATTTAGTGACGGTATGGTTGCGGCTCAACCAGATACTACATCTTTCTTAGTTGGTGCAGGTGCCAAGTTTGATGGTATTGGAACTTTATCAGCATCGTATGGTATGTACAATGTTGGTCAAAATATGGGTTATCTAAATCCTAATGCAAACACAGGCGGTCCAGCATCTATGGGGTATATTGCTCAGAATCTTATAAATGATGATATTGATGTCAATGAAATTGATGTTGTATTTAATACAAAAATTAAAGATATTGACTTGGCTGCCATGTATATCAATGTGAATAAAACTTATGTACCTGGTGGAACGCTAGGTGAGGAGGCAAATCAAATAGTTCGTATGATAGCTACACTCAATTTCTAACATTTCTTATATATTCTCCAATAACTCTGCTCACATCAGGAGCAGAGTTATCTTTACGTAAACATAATACACCTTATTCTCCTTTGGTGTATTATAAGTTTTTCCCTTTTAAATAACTTTAACCAAAATTATCAAGAGATATTTTTAGTACGTTTAGTTACATATTTATATTTTATTATTATAAGANNGAAAATTTAATCAATCTTGTCTCTCTCTTAAAAATATAGCTCATGAAAGTTAAAAAACTTGCCATCACAGCGAAAATATGATTTTATTATCAAACCTTTATGGCGTAAACAATCGACATAAATATAATAAAATATTATTATTTTATATATTCTAGTTATAAGTTTTTATTCTATAAATAAATGATTTTAAGTTTCATTTAACATAATGAATTGTACTATTTTTGTAGCTTGAAATTCGCTTATAGTTTTTCAACAACACACAAAGGGGAAAACATGAAAATGAATCGTCGTGATGCTATAAAACTAGGTGCAACTGGAGTATTAGCTGCCGTAACAGCTACAACAATTTCTGGATGTAGCAGCAGTGAAGCAAAACCAAAGGCAGAAGAAAAAGTTAATGCTGGTGGTACAAAAAAAATATTAGGCAAACACCAAGTAGTCGTGATTGGTGGTGGCTTTGGTGGTCTCACTGTTGCAAGTGAGATTAAAAAAGGGAACAAAAATGTAGATGTTCTGATTATAGAAAAAAATGACGCATTTATGTCTTGCCCTGCATCAAACACTTACTTGGGGAAACTCGAAGGGATGACACTTGGAAAATTTGTTTTTGATTATGCAAAACCGATAGAAAAGTATGGTTACAGTATGCTCAAATCTGAAGTTATCGGCATAGACCGTAAAGCAAAAGAGGTTCATACTGCTGCAGGCATTGTGCAGTATGACATCTTAGTTTTATCTCCAGGTATTGCGTATGATTATGAAACACAATTTCCGACATGGGATAAAAATAAAATCGCTCATGTTTCTCGTGTAGCTCCAGGTGCGCTCATCGCAGGAGGAGAGCATATCGCGTTAGAGAGACTTTTGGCTGGCATGGAAGATGGCAATGTCATCATCACTATTCCAGCGGGTAAATTTCGTTGTCCTCCAGCTCCATTTGAGAGAGCGTGTATGATTGCATCGTTTATGAAAAAAGAGGATATCCGTGGCAAGGTTATTATGCTTAACCCTACAAATACTATCGCAAAAGGGGCTGCATTTAAAGAAGCGTGGAGTGAACTTTATGGCGACATGATTGAGCATATTGATTTTGCTACGATTCAAGATGTCGATACAGAGACAAAAACTGTGACCTATATCCATAAAGCACCTACAGGAGAAAAAGACCCTGTTACAGACGAGCCTATCTTAAAAGCAGTAGAGAAAAAACTCTCCTATGGAGTGCTCAACCTTATTCCAAATAATAAAGTAAATTCTGTTGTCATGATGGCAGACATAGAAGTGACTTCAGATTCTTATCATAATGTAGTCATGAATGGATGTTCATTCCAAACAAAAACAGATGCAAATATTTATGCGATTGGGGATGTTGTAGCTCATGGAATTCCTCCAAGTGGTCAAACTGCAAACTGGGCAGGAAAACAGTGTGCTCAAGAGATACTCTTTGTGCTTGAAGGGAAAAAATATACACTACCAGTTCAGACAACTCCTGTAGCTGCAGGAAATGTATGCTACTCAATGGTGGGAGATAAGCCTGAAGAGGGCATCTTAGTGACACACGATTTCTCATGGAATGGTTCAGTCATAGCAGGTAAAGCAAATGTTCCAAAAGATGCAAAAACAGGAAAGTATCGCTCTCAAGGTACTGCAAAAGCGCTTCATGACTGGTACCGTGGCATCACGAGCGACCTTTTTAGCTAACTAAATCGACGTTAAAGGATATTCGTGGATAGAAGAAACTTTTTAAAAGTTGCAGGAACAACAGGGATACTCATAGCAGTATCCCCCTCAACTATTGGCACAAGGCTCTATGCAAATGATGGAACTTTATACTCTGCTTATGAAAAAGTACAGCTCGTAGATGCAAGTGGAGCAGCTATCAAAGCAAGTGCTCTTAAAAAAGAGACAAATTATATATTTAACTACCCATATAAATCGACCCCGTCTCTCTTGCTTAACCTTGAAGATGCTGTCCAAAAAGATGTAAAACTCCAAGCTGAAGATGGGCAAGAATATCTATGGAAAAGTGGTGTAGGCCCACAAAAAACTATCGTAGCCTATAGTGCTATTTGCTCCCATCAGCTAGCCCATCCAACGCCAAATGACAGTTTTTTGCAGTATGTTCAAAAAGATAAAAAAACCATGGCATACGAAACAGGCGGCGTTATAGTATGCTCGTCGCACCTCTCATCATTTGATGCAAAAGGAGGTGCGAAACGGCTCTCAGGTCCTGCTGCACAGCCACTCGCATCTATTGTTCTTGAAGTTGCACAAGATGATACCATCTGGGCGGTAGGAGTTCTAGGTCCTGACAAATTTCACGAATATTTTGAAACTTTTAAACCAGAATTTAAACTTTTCTATGGTGGAAAAAGAGAAGCCAAAGAGCTTGTAAAGATAAGTGCACCTACAGTCACACTCAACGAGTACACAAAAGAAATCATTCAATACTAAAAGAGGTCTTATGAAACTACTAAAAATAACGCTCCTCTCTCTTCTAGTAGCTACCTCTGTTTTTGCTCAACCAAAAGCAGACATGGCACAAGATATGAGAACTATGCTCAGTGCGATGCAAGAGATTGAAACATCTGGCTTTTACAACAATAAAGAAGGGATGCAAACAGGGGTGAAAAAACTCAAATCGGGTCTAACTTCACTTCTCTCTACGGATGCCAAAGAGTATCTCCCTGATGACCAAGCATACGCAAATCAATTTGCAAAAAAGAATGCGACCATGATTAACATGTATGCAGATGACCTTTTAGACTCTCTCAGTCATGACAAAATGGATGATGCGCTTGAAAATTACTCATTAATTTTAAAGCAATGCACCTCTTGTCATCTTCGCATCCGCTCATATTAACTTTAATTTTAGCGATGGGCAAACTCTTTGTTTTACCCATTTGCTAAAGCAATAACCTCAATCTCTACACGAGCATTTCTAGGAAGAGTTTTTACCGCTACAGTAGAGCGCGCTGGTTTATGTAAACCAAAAGCTTCTGCATACACTTCATTAACAAGGGCAAAATCAGCCATATCTGCTAAAAAAAGAGTTGTTTTAAGGACGTTTTCAAGGGAGCTTCCTGCCTCAACTAAAACAGCTTCAAGATTTTTAAAAACTTGAACTGCCTGAACCACCACATCTTCATGTAAAAGCTCATCGCTTCCGTCTGCTTTAAGTGCGATTTGACCTGATGTAAACACCAAACTATTTGCTACAGTTGCCTGAGAATAAGGACCTATCGCTGATGGAGCTTTATTTGTTTGTATAAGTTTCATTTTATTTTTTTCCTTTTACTGATGTTAAACACTAAAACGGACGCGTCCGTTTTACGCTCTTTTTACAAAAGAACGTAAAATCATTTTTTAAAATTTTTCACATATCTTGCATCCACATCTTTTAAAAAGGAGGCAAAATCTTCACTATCCCAGTAGCCTAAAATTGAGTATATTTCTTCACCGTTACTGGTCAAAAAATAGTGTTTTGGAACCCTTGACCCGTCAAACTTGGATGGAAAAAAATCCAAATTTTTATCCACATTTAAAAGAATGTATTTTTTGTTTAATGTAGCAAGGGTCGCTTTATCTTGTAAGGTTGTTGCTGCAAATTTTTTGCACCATCTGCAATTCTTAGAGGTTATAAGCATATAGAGATGTTTTTTTTCTTTTTTTGCCTGTTTTAATGCCTCTTTATAGTTATGGCTCCACCCTAAATCAGCACTCAAAAGCACCGATACCATCATGATGACTAACAGTAAAATTCTCATCATTTTATTCCTATTTCCAAGTACTGATTAAAGTCTTGAAAACAGCATACAAATCTTCAACTTCTTTTTTACTCGTTCGCTCGTTTGTGCTATGGATGGTATCATTTTTTACGCCAAATTCTATCACTTCAATCCCTAAGGGTGCCAGAAATCTTGCATCTGAAGTACCGCCTGCGGTTGAGTGTTTTGGCTTTATACCTGTCACTTTTTCTATCGCTGCGTCTATATTTCTCACAACTTTCGTCTGCGTATTTGTCTTAAAAGGATAAGAGCCTTGCGTTAGTTTGAGTGTATAATCCAAACCTGCAAAGTGCTTTGCAACAAATGCACTCACTTCATGCTGTGTAGTGAGTGTTGTGTTTCGGACGTTGAACATCATCTCAAGATGGCTAGGTGTCACATTTGTCACCTGCATTCCAGAGCGAATGTCGGTGATGACAAATTTACTGGGACTAAAAAACACATCACCCGCATCCAAATCGATTCCAGCGATATTTTCCAAAATCTTAGCAATCATATGGATGGGATTGCGTGCTTTTTCAGGATATGCTGCATGACCTTGTTTGCCATAAAGGGTAAGATACCCATTTATAGAACCTCTACGCCCTACTTTTATAGCATCTCCAAAAACTTCTTCACACGTTGGCTCTGCCACAACTGCCGCATCAGGCAATAAATTATGCTCTTTCAAATACTCCAACGCTTTTATGGTTCCGTTTACCCCCTCGCCCTCTTCATCAGAGGTGAGTAAAAGCGATAAAGTACCCTTAAAATCGTCTGCTTCTTTGACAGCTTGAGTAAAAGCTGCTACTCCGCTTTTCATATCCTGCGTCCCACGACCGTAAATATACCCCTCTTTTTCGACCGCTTCATAAGGGTTAGTATCCCAACCTTTTCCAGCAGGAACTACATCCACATGTCCAGCAAAACAAAGATGTTCGCCTTCGCTGAATTTTTTATAAATAAACAGGTTTTTAACATCCTCTACATCGATACGAATCGCTGTAAATTCAGGCAAATAACTCTCTATAAAATCAAGCAATCCTCCATCATCTGGAGTCTCACTTTTAGATTCTACAAGTTTTTTAAAAAGTTCTATTATCTCCACTACTGCGCACCAGGATTTTCATAAAACACATACGGAGTCGCGTAATCGCTTATCTCAAAATAGAGCTTTTTCTCACCCTCATCCACTTTAAAGTTTTGGTTACCATCGAGGTAACCATACCCGTATCGGTACGCTCTTGGAGACGTTCCTTCTGTTGCTTCTGCCGTTGAGAGCTTGTCTATTTTGATAAACCTCTGCACAAGTTTCTCTCCCATGTAAATATCCAAAACACCATCCGTCCCTGTCCAATTTTGGATACTCCTACCAAATTTATTTTGCGTCTCTTGCGTACAAGCAGTAAATAAAACCGCTATGCCTAAAATGGCAATTAACAATATTTTTCTCATCGACAATCCTTGTTTTTAAGGTAAATTATACACTTATAAAATTAAACACTTACAAGGTCTTTATGCCCAATGCCAACTTTGTTTTGTTTTTCTTTGTTGAAAGTGAAAATTCTCTCAAGGGCTTCACGAAGACTTAAGAGAAGCAAAGGTGCTTTTAATAGCTCATAGAACCTGCGTTTAAAAGTCCGATGGAGACAGATAAAAATGCCATGAGTATTCCAACAGGGACAACACCGTTGTTTATCTGCTCTTTGAGAGAAAACTTATTAGGGATTCTTGTAAAAACTAAAGCGAAAACAAGCTGAATAAACATAGCAACGCTTCCCCAGATTAAAAAATCTCCATAGGAAACGCAACTCACTAACGCACTGTATAGTGGAATTGAAAAGCCTATAATCGCACCGCTAAATGTTAAAGATGCAGCCATATTATTTTCCCCAAATATGAGTTTATAGTCATCATACGGGGTAACTATGGCGTAAAGATATACAAACACAACCACCAAAAAAACGGCTGTTATAAAAAACAACCCAAAAGCTAAAAACGATTCTACCATGCGAACTCCGGTTCATTAAATTTTAAAAATGAATAATAGCAAAACAAAGCCAATTGAAATAAATTTTGGTTCCACATGCCGAGTTTCTATGTTAATCAAACAAATGAATACCCAATAACACGCCTAATCCTAGCCACAATAATTTATCTGTTGCATCACTCTGTGGCTTTTTGTCTGACCTAAAAATATTGACAAACGAGCCGAGAATAAAAAGAACGGCAACTGCTACAATCACGACTAAAAGCGTTATTACAATAAAATCCATTTTTAGTTTTCCTCCACAATCCCAATCTCTTCATCACTCAACCCATAAAGTTTATAAACCATTTTGTCTATCGTTATTTCGGCAGTTGCGATGATGTTTTCTAGTTTTTCTATGGCTTCTTTTATCTCGATTTTATCGACTGCATTGAGACTTTCAAAGTGTTTTTTGTATTTTTTAATTGTTGATTTTGACTCTAAAATTGCATCGACTAGCACGATAAAATCTTCTTGTGTTGTGTGATTTTTTGCAAAATGAGTGTATAATTCTTCTATCAAGTCTATTTGACGCCAGAAAGGTCCCGCTGGACTCAGGATAGAGGAAATGACCGCCCTCTCTGATAGATTTGATATAAATTTAAACTTCTTGTTTATCTGTCTTTTAAACCTATCTTCACTAATTACATAAATCGAAACCAAAAAATACTCTTCATCCAAGACATGAAATATTCTTCTATTTTCACCATCAAAAATAGAGTAAATTATTCTATGATTATCTAAATTTTGATAAATTTCATCAAACAAATTATGAGAAAAAATAAAAGGCAATAATCTAAAATAATTTATATGAATTTCGCCATGTCCTCTTAAATCTTCTATCATTCCCCTATTTTTCGCAAACAAAAACTCGGTTATAAAAATATCTTTCTCGTTATGTGAAGCTACTTTTATTTTTGCTTCTTTGTCGTATCGCTTTTGTGATTGGAGTTGTAAAAGTTTGGAGATGTTGGCATGTGGAATTGCTAGGGTTTGGATTTTTGCTATTGGTAAAAGTTCAAGTTTAAATTTTTTCCATCTTGAAGTTCCCATTCCTGTAGTTGTCGATATTCGCTCAAAATACCATTTTGAAAGTTTAGAATTTAAAAAAGCCAAAAGGTATTTTAAACTCTCACCAGTCATAATAAAACTTGTCGCTTCTATGAAATAATCTCCATTGTCATAAGCGAATTTTGGCTTATCAGATATTTCTCCCCAAACAATTTTTGGCTTTAAAAAATCTTCTATATAAGCACAATTTCGTAAATTATAAGGCGTTTTTCCTTTGTCAAGTCGTTTTTCAAGTTTTTCATAATAACTATAAAAATGCTCTTTAATCACTCCATAATCATCAATATTGATAGGTGGATTATTATGTGAATTTATCAGCCACTTATCCGCAAAATCAAGCTCATATTTTTGTATATCTCTCCCTCTAAGAAGTGGTTTTATAATCTCTGAACTTTTTTTATCTTTTGCGATAAGCTCATCTTTTTTTGCACCATCTATGATAAACGCTTCATTAAAACCAGTTTTTATTCCATAGTTGATTTTAATATCCCACTCTTTGAGCACTGTCCCGATACTCTCAACTTTTTGCATAAGTAAAGGTTCGCTCTCATCTTCACTGCTATTTTCTAATGCGTTGTAAAGTGTTTCGATTGAAGCGGTTTTTGAGTCGAAATTGCGGATATTTTTGATAGTTAGAGGTTGCCTTGCGTCATTGCGGACTCGATCCGCAATCTGAGACCCTGAATCAAGTTCAGGGTGACGAGGGCAACGAGTAAAGTTCACGATGCAACTCTCAACCGTAGCATCTTCAAACAATTGCGTTCCAATAAAATTTATAACGCTTGTTTGTCCATTTTTTTCTAAAAACTTTTTAAGTGATTCGCCATACTTTGTTTTGAGCCAACTGTTTGAGACGATGAACGACATTAAAGCATTGGCTTTACAAAGATAAATACTTTTTTCTATAAAAAGAGCCAGAATATCTCCCGTTTTTTCATAAACTTCAAATTTGCTGTAATCAACATCTTTGACTTTGTTCAGTCCCACATACGGCGGATTTCCAATCACAACATCAAAATAATTCTCTTCAAACGGCATGTGGAGTAAGCTGTTCGCACATACTATTTTCTCCGCCAAACTCGTCAGTTCTCGTCCTTTGTGTGCGGTTCTTAGCCAAAGAGAAAGTCTTGCGATTTCTACTGCGTCTTCGTTTATGTCCACACCGTAAAGGTTGTTTTCTAAGATGTCTTTTTCTATCTCGTATCGTAATGTCAAATCTTGAAACGGGAGTAGCAAATCACGGATAAATGTATGCTCTTTTATGAGAAATTCTAGGGCTTGGTTGAGAAACGCACCACTTCCACATGCTGGGTCTAAGATTTTGAGTTCGTGTAACCATGAGCGGTAAGTGAGGATTTTTTCTTTATAGACGATGTCCTCTTTTGTGAGTTTTTTGGCGTTGTTTGGCATGTGGATTTCTTGGATGTCAAGGAACTCTTTTTTGTCTGCACAAAGCTTTCCTAGTGTGTTTTCTACGATATACTTTGTGATGTATTCGGGAGTGTAAAAAACGCCGTCTTTTTTTCTTTTGCTTATCGGAGGTGCGACTTTAGTCGGACTTTTTGGTACGACTAAAGTCGTACTT
>DJAA01000059.1:44017-44296 GCA_002428085.1 Sulfurimonas sp. UBA6014
CTGCTCGAAAATATGCCCTAAAATATTGACCGAAATATCGCTCTCGAAGTCATAATCGCTTAGTTTTTGAGCTTCCATGTCTAAACACACATCGTCGATGACAAGGGCGTCTAGTTCCTCATCTTTTGCAAAAAGTCCGCCGTTGTATTTTGGAATACTCAACTTTTCATTGCCTTGGTTTATAGCGTTGAAATAAAGTTTGTAGTAATCGTACATGCTTCTGTCGCCAAAGCCGTCCGCTTTGTGCCGTGAGCGAATTTCGTTTATGGTGTTTGGAGT
>DJAA01000059.1:44333-47502 GCA_002428085.1 Sulfurimonas sp. UBA6014
AGGCGTAGGAGGGTTGATTTGTTTAGGATGTTGCTAGATTCCGTGTCGGAGCACGGAATGACTGAAGTGAAATTTTTTTGGACTATATTTTCAAAAAGGTGCATTCTAAAAAGCGAAAAATCTCTGTATAGATTTTTTGAAATCAACTGTTCAAAATTTGCAGATTTTTCTTTGAGTTTGAGCGGAATGTCTGCTTTTATGCTCTCGTAACTGAGTAGCAAGTGAAGCTTTTTAAACGTATCAAAATCAAGATAAAAAAGGTTAAATTTCTCGTACGCTGTTTTTTTGTCGATGTAAAATCTCAGTTCGTCAAAGTTTGAGATGATGATGTATTTTGAACTTGAATGTGAAGCGTGATAGTTGAAGGCTTGCGCTTCTATTTTGTCAAGGTTTTTGGTGTCTTGTGCTTTGAGTTCGACCACACCGAGTATTTGACCATGGACGTAAATGACACCGTCGGCTTTTTTGCCGTCTGTTTCGTTCTTTTTCTCTCGTTCTAAGTTAAAATCGTTTGGGTTGGTATTGTCAAGCGTGTAGCCCAAGCAGTTTTCAAAAACATCTTTAAAGAAACCCTCTTGATACTTCTCTTCTTTGACGCTCTTTATAAAATCTACTTTAGCGAGGTACTTTTGAAACTCTGCCCATCTTAGCGCTACTAAACTTTCATCTTGAAAAATACTTTTTAAAACTGATTTTTGAAACATGGACACGAGACAATACCTTAAACTTGTTATTTTGTAGTAAAAAGCATTCTAGCCAAACTCTCCACAAACTTAAAGCGTTTATGCTACTATTTTGTTATTTTACTTTTTCAAGGAAATCTTTATGCCAACATTAGACGGGTCAATTGAGTTATTTAAACTTATCTTATTTATGATTTTTGTAGCTTCTATAGCAACGCAGGTTTGGATAGCTTTTTTGGATGTGTCGGGTTTTTTTACAAAAAAATTTGAAAAATTTCGCCCCCATCCATCGCAAGACAAATACTCAAGAATCACCGTCATAGTGATGGGAGCGGTACTTTGGATTTTTCGCTAAGTATCCCACTCACTCTTTAAAACTACTCTTTTTTATATCTTCATTTTTTAACAAAATATTTTCATGTACTTCCAATTAAATTTATTATAAGGCTTATCTAAAATTTTCCTTATAGACTACCGCGACTTGACGAAATTTTGTCATTGCGAGCAAAGCACGGCAATCTAGTTTTCAAAAACGCTCTATGAAGATTTGGACAATATTTCACACTTAAGTAAGTATTATATTTAAAATAAGATTAACTTAAGTTGTTCGTAAGTTCACTTTATCTAAACTAGGAGGATTATATTTTTTTTCAATGAATGATACGTTGAAATTTACAGGAGTTCTTTTTATGAAAGTAGAAATTTCAAGAAGAAAATTTCTTCAAGGGACAGTTGCTATGACTGTTCTTGGAGGAACAGCACTCAGTACGACAAATTTGCTCTCCGATGGTCATGCGGCAGTTTCTGCTTCGGGTGCCATACCGCTTAGCACTACAAAAACAGGCACTGCAGATGCAGTTGAAATCGCAACTCTATGCGAAATGTGCGTCAATAAATGTGCCGCAATAGCGAGAGTTGAAGAGGGTATCATCACAAAACTCAACCCAAATCCATTATTTCCAAAATCAAAAAACATGCTGTGTCCACGTGGAAATGCAGGTATTCAAGCCTTGTATGACCCCGATAGACTCAAGTACCCGATGATTCGTATCGGAGAAAAGGGAGAAGGCAAATTTAAGCGTGTCACTTGGGATGAAGCGTATGAAGCCATCTTAAACGGAACCGACAAATTCCCTGGCATGGGCAAAATACTTGATGAAGAAGAAGATAACCGCTCCTCTTTTTTATTTTGTGCAGGCGAGGGAATGGCAGAACATACTTTTAAGCAGTTTTATCAAGCTTTCGGCTCGTCGAACTGGCTCAATCATGCTTCTATTTGTCTTCAAACCGTTGCATCGGGCTACGGTGTCACGCTTGGCTCTTACCCGCAATCGGACCTTGAAAATGCCCAATACATTATCATGGCGGGCGCAAACAGAGCTGAGGCTATCGTCACTCCCGACACCATGGACGCTTTTAAAAGAACCAAAGGTCGCGGCGCAAAACTCATTTGCATCGACCCACGTTTTACAAATACTGCCATCAAAGCAGATAAATGGCTGGCTATAAACCCAGGAACCGACCTTGCTTTTGTATTGGCACTTACCTATGTAACTCTCACCGAAGAGCTTGAAAATAAAGAATATATTGAAAAATTCTTTAACGGATATGCAGAGTATAAAGAGTCGGTGCTGAGTAATAAATACACTCCTGAATGGGCTGAGAAAATTACCGGCATCAAAGCGCAAGACATTTACACCATTGCGCGTGAATTTGCCGCGGCGGCTCCAAAAGCGATTTATTATCCGGGAAGACGAAGTACTTTTTCAAAGAATGACTTTCAACTCAGACGTGCCATGGCTATTTTTCAAGCAATGCACGGAGCCATAGACTGTAAAGGCGGGCTTGTCTTTGGATCGTCTTTAGCGCTCCAAGAACATGAAGGTTTAGCACCGCTTTATGCAAATAGCTTAGAAAGAGCCATTGCAAAAAAAGAAAATCCACAAGAAGGCGAAGCAGGCTATGCAGACTGTGCGGTTGTAAGCGGCGGCGGCTCATGGCTTTCATGGAGAAATAATTTTTTAACAGACAAACATCCGTACAAAGTGCGCGGCATGTTTTGCTACAAACACAACCCTGTTATGAATATGCCAAATACGGCTAAAACAATTCAAATGCTTGAAAAAATGCAACTCGTCGTAGCCATCGACACAATGCCAAGCGACACCGTCATGTACGCAGATGTCGTCTTGCCGGAGTGTACGTACCTTGAGCGAACCGACCCTGTAAAAACATTTGAAGGAGTAGAACCTTCCATTGCTGTGCGAAACAAAGTCATCGAGCCTCTTTATGAGAGTAAGCCCGTTATTGCGATTTTGAATGGTTTAACTAAAAAAATATCGAAACCTCTATTTGAAATAACAAAAAAATACGATGAAGACGTTCAAGAAGAACTTCTAGAGAGCGACGAAGAGGAAGTTTTTGCCGGTTTTGACTTAAATTTGCCGTTTAAACTCTCTCAAGAAGAGCTCAATCATCATGCGGTT
>DJAA01000059.1:47537-62836 GCA_002428085.1 Sulfurimonas sp. UBA6014
GACCTACTTTAAACAACTCAGTGTCAATGAGCATCAGTATTATCCTGAGAACAAAAAATCATACAGCGTAGGCGGCGGCGCACCAAAGACTGCTTCTGGAAAAGTGGAATGTGTCATACAATCTTTTGCAGAAAAAGGAATTGACACTATGCCGCTCTGGAGAGACGAGTACGCGTTTAGCGTGCCTGAGGGCAAGTTTAAACTTCTCACAGGTCGTCATGCACAGTTTACGCAAAGCGGAACTGCAAACAATGCGATGCTTCGTGATTTGATGCCTGAAAATTTTATTTGGATAAACAAAAGAGTTGCCAAAGAAAAAGGGATTCATTTTGCAGATATGATTGAAGTGAGTTCAGAGACGGGTAAAACGCATTTAAGAGCGTATCCTACGGAAAAAATCGCACCAAATCAGGTGTTTTTTATTCATGGATTTGGTTCGGAAAGTGATGCTCTGACATGGGCATATAAAAACGGCGGCAATGACAACACTGTCATCAGTGACACCATGGAACCTGTTTACGGTGCTGCGGCTATGCACGAAACTAATGTAGAAATAAGGAAGGTGTAATTATGGCAAATTATGCAATGGCACTCGATTATAAAAATTGTATCAATTGTAAGGCATGTGAGGTCGCTTGCAAGGAAGAAAACGGCATTCTTTTAGGTGCGGACAAACATAGAATTTGGGTTGGAGCAAATGACGTCAACGGCGAATGGCCGGCACTTGACATTGCATCTGCAGCGTTTATGCCAAGCCAATGCCAACACTGCGAAGTCGCCCCTTGTCAAGAGGTTTGCCCAACTCAGGCAACCTATTACGATGCCAACGGCATCGTTCAAGTCGATGTCGATAAATGTATTTTATGCAGTTATTGCATGGTCGCTTGTCCTTACGATGCACGGTATGTTGACGACAGAACTATGACGGTTGACAAATGTACTTTTTGTTCCGACACGCGTTTGGTTCGAGGCGAAGTAACAACGGCTTGTCAAAACACTTGTCCTACGAAAGTAAGAACATTTGGTGACATTGATGACCCTAATAGTGAGATTAGTATATTGCTCAGAACGAGGGAGAGTTTTACACTCAAACCGCATATTGGCACGAAGCCAAAACTTTTCTATCTAACATAAGGGGCTACCATGTTTAATAAAATTTTACCACACAGAAAAATTACGATAAAAACACTGTTTGAGTTTGATAAAACACCGTTTAATATTTTTATGGGAATTCTTACTTTTACCCTTGTTATGGCGTTTTTGGCAGGCGTTACAAACTACCTCATTCATGGGCATCATGCGTATGGAGTGACACGAGAGCATCCATGGGGGCTTATGATTGCGATGTATGTCTTTTTCGTTGTCAGCTCAACAGGACTTTGTATCATCTCGGCTCTTGGGCACGTTTTTAAATTTAAAAGTTTTGAGTTTATAGGCAAACGTGCGATTTTTGGCGCGATTATTACCATTATTTCAGGTTTTGCCGTCATCGCTTTTGAGATTGGGCATCCTGTAACTATGGCTATTTACAACACCATCTCTCCGGGACTCACTTCGGCTATTTGGGGTATGGGCGTGCTCTACTCTATTTATTTGGGTCTCATTATTATGGAGTTTATTTTCCTCTCAAGAAATGACCACAAATGGTCCACAATGTTTGGTTTGGGCGGACTCCTTATCGGTATTGCCGCGCACTCAAATCTTGGAGCCGTTTTTGGTTTCTTAGTCGGCAGACCTATGGCAAACGGTGTTTTTTACCCTATTTATTTTATTCTCTCGGCGATGATTACGGGAAGTTATCTTATTTTATTAATGTACGGATACAAATATAAAATGAAATTTAATGAAGAGATAACAAATTTCCTAGTGCACATTGCTAGACTTTTGGGTTTACTCATCGGGATACTTATATTTTTTGAATTTTGGAGACTTTTAACGGCTATTTATGGCGGTGTTCCAGAGCGTGCCGATACGGCGATGTACATGCTCACTTCTCCAAACTTTCTCATCGGAGAGCTTTTGCTTGGTATGGTGATTCCTTTTGTCATCATCCTTGTCAGTAAAGCAAAAGCCATTAAACCACTCATTTATGCCTCTATAGGCGGAATGGTCGGTATTTTCTTTATGCGTTACGATTTGGTACATGACACCCTCGTTTACCCAATGCAGATGATGAAAACAACAGAGTATCAACTTGTTCCTACGCTTATACATTACTCTCCTACATGGACAGAATGGGCAATATCACTCGGAGCAATCGGCATTACCTTGTCGCTTTATTACATCGGTGAGAACTTCTTTTTCCTCGATCCAAAAGAACATGATGATTACTTTGAACATTACAAAAATTTAAACTAAACTCTCTATAAACGAACCGAAAGTTTTACCTTCGGTTCATCTTTTATCATAAAAATAGTGCACCCAAGTCAAAACCATGAATCGTCTAAACACTCTTCTTTCGTTTCTTTCATAAATTCTTGAAACTCACTTGCATTTTTATCTAAAGCTTTATACTCTTCATATGTAAACTCTTTAAATATCGCTTCGTCTATACAGTTGCATAGTTTTGTATTATTGGTCTCTTGACATGACGAAATCATTTCACTTTTTTGTGACACTTGCCAACCGTAATAACTTTTATAGTAAGGCAATAGTACCCATATCGCAAAGCCTATTGTTAGAACTACATTCACTATATACTCTTTTTTCTTCGTCTGGATATACTTTTTCACATCATAAGAGATGAGGAGTAAAAACACAATCTCTAAACCAATATTGAACCAATCGCTCTCTAAAAAATCAAACATTTTATCCCTTTTTTACCATCTAAAATTTGGACGCAACATAAGTTGATGGTTGTCTATCCCCTCATCACGTAATGCACCTCTATATTTTGTTCCGCTGTTATACAAATATCCTAAACCAAGACCAAAGCTCATCTTTTTCGACCAACTAAGAGGCCATTTTTTTTCTAGCATGACCTCTGCTTCTGTTAAGTAAAATGTATCTGCACTCACTGAGAACATACTTGAAAAAGCACTGTTGTACAAAAAAGACCAAACACTTTTTTGGTAATCAATACTGCTTCTTCTTGCACCGACATAGAGAGTGTTTGTGAAATCCTTGTTTTCATGAACGCGAGAGCCTAGTCTAAAACTCCAGTCTAAATCTCTATTTTCCTTTTCTCGTGTCCCTTTGAGCTTAAACTCAAAATCGAACCATCTATCCCAGTGCGCCAAGTTATCTTTAATGGAGTAGTCGCCAATGGTTACGAGGTAACCCATATAAGCTCTGTTTTTTCCTATAGAATCATCTTCTTGATTTTTAAAAATCATCATATTACCTACAAAAAATGAGAGGGCATATGGCTCTTCAAAACCTGCTGTTACCGCTTTTACCAAGTTAAAATCTTCAATCTTAGACTTCTCATACATCTCTCCATGATTTTGTCTAAAATAAAGCCCACCAATTCCCATAGGATGCAGAGATGCTTCAACTAAAAATATATTGGGACTAAGCGAATTTAAAAATAAATCTGTATATATTTGCGCCTCAGAGTAGGAAGTAGCATCTACTATCTCTTCTTCTGTATCTAAGTCTATAAACATCGAAACATTTGAGTAGTAAGCATCAAGCTCATAGTCGTACTCAACTAAATGTTCCGCAAGTAAAGCGTTGCACATCCCAAGCAAAAGAAGTGCATACAAAACAATTTTCATAACTTTTGTGTCAGCTTTTTGATAGTTTGAGCGCACATGACAAGTCCAAATGAAGCCGTGACCCCCATAAAACTCCCCTTCTCTTTAACCACCGCTTCTTCTGAGCTAAAAACTACCGTATACTTTTTTTTAAACCCTCTTTTTCGAAGTTCATAGCGAATCTTTGAGCCAAATTTATCGCCGTAAGTTTTCCAAATATCGTCCACTTTTATCTGAGTTGGATCTAGTCGTTTTGCTGAGCCAAAAGAGGAGATGAGTTTTTTATGGCATTTTTGGGCGATGGCAAGTTTTGCCTGGGTATCATCAATGGCATCCAAAACAACATCGTACGGCTCAAAATCAAAGTCCCAAACCCACTGTTCATCTATGTGGGTATTGATAACCTTAATGTGTGGATAATGCTTCAGCAGCGCTTCAACTTTGAGCTCACCTTCATGAAGCTCTGACCACATTTGACGGTTTTGATTTGTGATATCGTAGGTGTCAAAATCAACGATAGTGATATCTAAAATGCCGCTTCTACTTAAGCAATCAAGACAAAAACTCCCCACTCCCCCTACTCCTAAGAGTATAATTTTAGCATTTTGTACTTTGGCAAAATCCTCTTGAAGAAGGAGTTCTATGCGGTCATATTTCAAAGCTTATCCCAACCAATCTTGAAGAGTTTTCATACTTTTATAAGCACTCAAATCAAGCTGAATCGGGGTAATAGAGACAAATCCAGATTGTATTGCTTCATAATCACTCATCCCGAAGGCACCCTCTCTTGGGGAAAATTTTAGTGGATGCAGTCCTAGCCAATAGTGCTCTTCACCCCTTGGATTTCTATGAAGATGTGAATCGTTTGCATAAAAACGATACCCCGCATACGTAACCCTCATGTCAGCAACCTCAAGGTCAGCTGGTATATTGACATTTAAAAATTCTCTATGAGGAAGAGGGAAAAAGCCCTCTCTAATCTTGCAGACGAGCTTTTTTATCGTCTCTCGTGCAAGAACAAAATCGCCCTCAGGGTTTGAAAAATCCATAACTTGACTGATGGCGATAGAAGGAATGTTATGTAAAACTCCCTCCATCGCCCCTGCGACTGTTCCACTATAGGTGATGTCTTCACCCATGTTTGAGCCACGATTGATTCCACTGATGAGCAAGTCGGGCTTTTTTTCTACAAACATGGTACTCAAAGAGAGGTATACACAATCACTCGGAGTTCCATCATCAAGCTTGTAAAAATCATCATCTACACTCACAAAACGAAGAGGTCGCACCAATGTCAATGAGTGCCCACATGCCGACTTTTCATTTGCAGGAGCAACAACTGTTACCGTAACATTTTCCAACTCTTTCAGGGCACTCACTAAACTCAAAAGCCCTTTTGCCTCATAGCCATCATCATTGGTTACCAATATTTTGTATGTATTTTTCATAAATAGATTGTATACAAATCGAAATTAAAACTTTATGATTTGTTTTTTGTGCCGATTTATGAGTATTAAACAAGGAGTCTTCCATGAACACATCTTATAGCCTTGATGCCTACAGAACACATGACTTAAATATTATGATGAAAACATCGAGTGGTGATGTCATCAATATGGACTTTGCAAACAAGCAAGAACTCTCTCTTAGCCAAAAACAAAGCGATGATGCAAGCCAAAGTACACTCTCTTTTTCCTCTATGCAGTCGTTTCAGTTTTCTATGAGCGGCAACGGAATAGACCAACAGGACCAAAAAGAGATAAAAGAGTTCATGAAAATAGCCCAGCCTTTTATCGATGACTTCATGAAAGAGCTTGACCAAGAGACTCCAACATCACCAGCGAGCAAAGTCGCTAAAGAGATAGCAGATATTTTTGCTCCCCTCAAAGAAAAAGAGAGTGATACAAAAGCCGTCGCTAAAAACTCTATTGTAGAGATGTTTGACAACTCTTTAAAACAAATGAAAAATAAAGAGAAGATTTTTGATGAAGCACAAAGTTTTCTAGAAAGAACACTCAGAGAATTTGACGGATTTAATAAATTTCTCTATGCTTAAATTTCTCTTATATCATCTTGACATTCCCACTTCTATTAGTGTAAAATTGTATTATTAAAGCTTTCAGTCCCTTTCCAAACAAAATTCCAATTACATTAAGGTTAATTACTTTATGAGTGAAAACAACACAACCGAAAACATTCCACAGCTCTCTAGCAAACCCTCTAAACCTACCAACAAAACGCGAACTCATTCACCCGCCAAAGGGACAACTATTGATGACCTTCGTACAAAAAGTATTGAAGAACTCGTAGAAATAGCCACAGAACTCAATGTTGAAGACCCAAATGAGCTCAAACGTCAAGATGTTATTTTTGAGATTTTAAAAGCACAAACTGCACAGGGTGGATTTATCCTCTTTAGTGGAATTTTAGAAATCATGCAAGATGGGTACGGATTTATCCGCTCTATCGATAAAAGTTTCAATGAAAGTATCAATGATGCGTATGTTTCAAACACACAAATCAAAAGATTTGCACTCAGAAACGGAGATGTTGTAACTGGTCAAGTGCGTCCTCCAAAAGAGCAAGAGCGATATTACGCACTCATCAAGATAGAAGCAGTCAATGGCTTGCCTCCTGAAGAGAGTAAAAAAAGACCTCTTTTTGAAAACCTCACTCCACTGTATGCTTCAGAACAAATCAAACTCGAATACAGAGAAAAAGGTTTAACGGGACGCATGATGGATCTTTTTTGTCCTATTGGAAAGGGACAACGCGGACTTATTGTCGCACCTCCTAGAAGTGGTAAAACAGAACTTCTCAAAGAAATTGCTCATGGTATTTCAAAAAATCATCCCGATATTGACTTAATGGTTTTGCTTGTGGATGAGCGTCCCGAAGAGGTCACCGACATGGAGAGAAGTGTCAAGGGAGATGTCTACAGCTCGACCTTTGATATGCCTGCAAAAAACCACGTCAAAGTAGCTGAGATGGTGATAGAAAAGGCAAAACGACGCGTTGAGCTTGGCAAAAATGTTGTCATTCTCCTAGACTCTATCACCCGTCTTGCCCGCGCATACAACACCGTAACGCCTTCAAGCGGAAAAGTTCTCTCAGGTGGCGTTGATGCAAATGCACTCCATAAACCAAAAAGATTTTTCGGAGCTGCTAGAAACATTGAAAATGGCGGAAGCTTAACCATCATCGCTACCGCACTTATAGACACGGGAAGTAAAATGGACGAAGTTATCTTTGAAGAGTTCAAAGGAACAGGAAACTCAGAAGTTGTCCTCGACCGTAAAATTGCTGACAGAAGAATTTTTCCAGCCATCGATATTTTAAAATCAGGAACAAGAAAAGATGAGCTTCTGATTACTCCTGAGACTTTGCAAAAAGTATTTATATTACGCCAAATGCTTCACAAACAAGATGACGAAGTGGAAGCTCTTAAATTTATCTACACAACCATGGGTAAAAAAGAGACAAATGCCGAATTTCTTGAGAGCATGAACCAAAACTCGTAAAAAATGAAATTTTTATTCTTGCCGATAGGCATAGCTTTAATGCGAGGAATTTACCAAGGAATTACTTCCTTGGTAAAGGAGACATATATATGAAAGTCGGAGTATTTGATAGCGGAATCGGTGGTTTAACAGTTGTAAAATCTTTACTTGAACATCAGCTTTTTGAAGAGATTGTTTACTTTGGAGACACGGCTCGCGTCCCTTATGGTATTAAAGACAAAAACACGATTATTCGCTATGCCATTGAAGCAGTAGAATTTTTTAAAAACTTTGAACTTGACCTCATCGTTGTTGCTTGCAATACTGTGAGTGCATACGCACTGGAGGAGATGAGAGAAAATGCTACTTGCCCTGTTATTGGGGTTGTAGAAGCGGGTATTTTAGCCACATCCAATGCGCTCAAAGACAAAAATTCCAATATTCTAGTGCTCGGAACAAAAGCAACTATCAGTTCCAAAGCCTATGAAACAGGTTTAAATGCTTTAGGATTTTGCAACCTTCAAACAAAAGCAACAGGGCTTTTTGTCCCACTTGTTGAAGAGGAAATTTATGATGGTGAAATCATCGAAGCAACATTGCGACACTACTTCAGCAATATAACTCTGCCGCATGCCATCATTTTAGGATGTACACACTTTCCACTCCTCTCAAAAGCTCTGCAAAATTATTTTGGCAAAAACATTATACTCATCCATTCAGGAGATGCAATTGTGGAACATTTGGGGGAAAAGTTTGATTTTCACACAAAACACCAAAATCCAAAAGTCCAATTTTTTGCTTCCGAAAATCCAGAGGCACTCAGAAAAATCGCTAAAAAATGGTTGCATTTAGCTTAAGCTCTCATGTAACCCTTTAGAAATATCCTTTCGTTAACATACTTTTATGAAAAACGAACTATCAAATAAATGGCTTCAAAGACTTGATGAGCTAGATATAGCTTTTCAACCTATCATAAATATAAACAGTGGAAAAATTTTTGCCGTTGAGGCTCTCCTTAGAAATTATAAAGAGATAGGCTTTGACTCTATTTTTGCAGTTTTTGACAAAGTATATGAAGAGCATATTTTATATACTTTTGACCTCAAACTCAGAGAAAAAGCCATCAAAAAATTTACCACTATCGAGGGGTATCAAGATTTAAAATTGTTCTATAATTTAGACAACAGACTTCTTGCTATGCCCAATTTTTCAGATGGAAATACCAATAAAATTTTAGAAGCATACCATGTCTCAAAAGATCATATCTGCTTTGAGATATCAGAGAGACATGAGATTTTAAAAAATTGTAACCTCGAAGAGGCTATTGCTCACTACAAAAAAGATGATTTTTGCATCGCTATAGATGACTTTGGAGTTGGGTATAGTGGATACAAACTTTTATACGACAGTAATCCCGATATCATTAAAATTGATAGATATTTTCTCCAAAATATCGAGTTGCATAAAAAGAAAAAAACAATGCTCAAAAGCATCGTCAATCTTGCCATACAACTAGGGATAAATGTCATTGCAGAAGGGGTAGAGACACAAGAAGAGTTCTTTATCTGCAAAGAGATTGGGTGTCATTATATTCAAGGGTATTTTATACAAAAACCAACAAAAATTGTCACAAAAATTCAAGAGAGTTATCCACATATTATTCAATTAATAGGCAAAAATAAAAGAAAACAAGAAGAATCTTATAAAATAGAAAAAACTATCCTTAAGATTGAACCTTTAACGCTTAACAACACTATGACTGATGTTATTAATTATTTCAATATTCATAAAAATGCCGAGATTATCCCTATCTTAGATAAATTTAATCAGCCCCTTGGATTACTTCAAGAGAGAGAGCTAAAAAACTATATCTACTCTCCTTATGGAAGATCTATTTTACTCAACAAAAACATCAACAAATCAAAGCTCAAGCATCTCCTCTCTCCATGTCCTGCTATAGATATAAACAGTAGTTTATCAACTATTATTGAGCTCTATTCTAACTCTCCAGAGACAGTAGGCATTCTTATCACAAAAAAGGGAGCATACTATGGTTTTCTCACTTCACGAGCCATCATCGAGATTATGCATGATCAAAATATTCTCCATGCAAGAGAGCAAAATCCACTCACAAAACTTCCTGGAAACAGAATGATAGAAGAGTATATTGACCATGCCACAGACCATAGCGAAAGTCATATTTTATGCTACTTTGATTTAGACAACTTCAAAGCATTTAATGATGTGTATGGTTTTAGAAATGGGGATAGAGTGATACTTCTTTTTGCGGATATTATGAAAAAAGATTTAGACACCTCTTTTTTTATAGCCCATATTGGAGGCGATGATTTCTTTTGCTCTGTCAAGCTTGAAAACGACGCTATGCAAGAGACACGACTGCAAAATATCATCTATATCATAAAAAAATTTACAAATGATGTAAAGTCATTTTACTCTCAAGAAGATAAAGAAAATGGATTTATTTTATCAAAAGATAGGGAAGGCAACGATAAAAAATTTGAACTCCTCACCGTCAGCGCATCGGTTATCATCATAGAAGCGCATAGTAAATTTAAATCTTTAAATACAATCCACTCTCTCCTAGCTTTGCAAAAAAAAGTTGCCAAACAAGAACAAGAACACATATCCATCACCTCATTACTTTAGTTTAACCCTTAAAATGGTAAAATCGTGCCAATTCAAAATGGAGCATTTGGCTTGAAAGAGACTTCTGAAGTATTAGCTAGAAAATATCGCCCTACAAACTTTAATGAACTTATTGGACAAGAGACCATTGCCCAAACCCTTTCACTTGCACTTGACTCTAACCGTCTCTCTCATGCCTATCTTTTTTCAGGACTTAGAGGAAGTGGAAAAACATCCACTGCTCGCATATTTGCAAAGGCTCTCATTTGTGAAAAGGGAATAAGCCGAATGCCTTGTGGGATTTGTCAAAACTGCATACTCTCCCTTGAAGGACGCCATATGGATATTGTCGAGATGGATGCTGCTTCAAATCGCGGCATAGACGATATTCGCGACCTTGTTGAGCAAACTAAATACAAACCTTCTACCGCAAGATTTAAAATCTTTATTATAGATGAAGTCCATATGCTTACCCCGCAGGCATTTAATGCACTTTTAAAGACCCTTGAAGAGCCACCTTCTTATGTCAAGTTTATTTTAGCAACAACAGATCCACTCAAAATTCCTGCAACAATTTTGAGTCGCTCACAGCACTTTCGATTTAAAAGTATCGCAACTACCAAAATAGTTGACCACTTAATTTACATCCTCCATGATAAAAAAATAGAGTATGAAAAAGAGGCTTTAGAGATACTCGCAAGAAGTGGAAGTGGAAGTTTAAGAGACACGCTCACTCTGCTTGACCAAGCCATTATCTACTCTAAAAATCATGTCGATGTCAAAACAGTCACCGATATGCTGGGGCTTGTTGACCCTCAATTTATTGCCGATTTGTTTAGCGCCATCTTTGCCAAAGACTATGCGCAGATTATCACATTTACTAAAATACTCCAAGAGTATGAAGCAGAGATGGTTCTTGATGAGCTTATAGCCTATCTTAAAGATAAAATGTACAATCAAGACGCCCTTTTTTCTACCTTGGTATTAGACAGATTTTTTCGGATTTTAAGTGATTCAAAATACCTCTTTAGCATCAATGCTGATGGCTCCTTTGTCTTGTCACTTGTTTTTTTCAAAATGGTTGAAGCCCTTCGTATCAAAGAAATCGACCAGATGATAGAATCCCTTCAAAAAGAGATTCAACGCCCAGACATTGCAACGATAAAAATACAAACAGCAACGCCAGAGCGAGCCCCAAAAGTAGAAGAGATTTCAGATACTCATCCTCCACAAGAAGAGCTTTTTGACAAACTTATCCTTAAAATAAAAGACAGAAATTCTGACCTCGGGGAATGTTTTACCCGCTATATTAGATTTATCTCTTATGAAAATAATCTCTTAACCTGGGAGAGCTGTGCAAATGAGGAGTGCAAAAAATCTCTAAATCACGGCTATTCCGTTATCAAACAGCTTGTTCGTGAACTTTTTGGTTTTGAGACAAAAATCAAAGGGATTGCTTGTTCGCAGCAAATAGAAGAAAAAAAAAATGACGATGCACTAGAAAAACTGCAACAAAATAGTTTTGATGCAGTTGACTTAGAGATAAAAAGCACACCAAATCCATACGTCATCGCACAACCTTCCATGACAAACGCACAAAGCACCTCCATGATAGAAGATGCCGAGATGGGTGGAAGTGGGAGCTGCATAGGAGATGTCTCAATAAATAGCCAAGCGACAAAAGAACTCAATGGTACAGACATCACGCAAGAGCCCATGATTCAAAAAGCCATCGAATTATTTGAGGCTAGAAAAATTACTGTTCAATCAAAAATATAGCTTTAAATCACTGCTATTGTTTGAGTATCTCTTTAATGTCAAAACTAAAAGTAGAGCCTCTTCCATAAACTGAACTTACATGAAGCTCACAATTATGGACTTTTAAACTATTGCTTACCATCGCAAGTCCGATTCCCATAGAGTTATCCCAGCTGTTTTTGTTGACTCTATAAAATTTCTCCACAACCTTTGGTATATCAACTGGCTTGATTCCTATTCCCTTGTCTATGACGCGCACCAATCCATCTTCAAGCACTAACTCCACATCGGTCTCTGAATATTTTAAAGCATTGTCAAGCAAATTAATCAAAACCAGTTCCATCATGGTTTTATCTGCCCGCACAAGAGTGGACTCTGCCCGCAAAATAATATCTCTGTCTTTATATTTTAAAGATAAATTAGCAACAACTTCTTCACATAAACTCTTCAAATCAAAATCTGTCTCTCTTATCTTTAAATCATTATTTTCAAGTTTAACCGACAGGGCAAGCCTGTTTAAAATTTGGATAATTTTTTCACCATTTGAGCTAATTTTTGACAAAAATTTTGAACGAATAGCTAGAGAAATATTTAGGTCCTCCTCAAGAGTTTGAGCGTATCCCATGATAGAGGCAACAGGATTTTTGAGCTCATGAGAGACAGCCGATAAAATATCTTCTCTTTGTTTATTCATCAATCTTAACTTTGCCGTATATTTTCGTTTTTGCTTCTCTCTATTCATCAACTTTTTTACAAGATTTTTTAGCATCAAAGAGATTTCTAAAAATTCATAAAAATGACGGATTTTTATCGCTGCTGTGTAGTTTTTATTGGTTATTTCATCTAAAAAGTTTGTAATTTGTTTGATATCATAAACTATTTTTTTGCTCATGACGCGAGAAAAATAGTAAGCTAAAAACATCACCAGTAAAAAAGCAAAAACTAATTTAGCCCACAAAGAGTAAAAATCTTGCAGAGTCTTCTCTAAACTCATCGACAATCTTAAATAGATTGGTTTTTCACGGTAGAGACATTTTTTAGCTACGTACAAAAAATCTGTTTGGAGTGTTTTTGAATAGCGGACAATACACGAAAAATCTTCTTGATTGGCTTGCATAATTTCATATCGGTTGCTATGATTTTCCATGGTTCTTTTATCTGCTTGCGTCTCAGCAATCACTACACCATCACCATCAATCATGGTAACTCTCAGGTCTGTTTTTTTATGAATCTCACTTGCATATGCCTCTAAATTATCTTGATACAGCATATTTAACTCAATAAGCATCAGAGCATGTTTTAAATGCTGTTTATTATGCTCAAGGGTACTCTCTTTTAAAGAGAAGTACATAATTACAGAAAACAAAAATAAAGCTCCACCAAAAAGATAGAAAAATTTAATAAGAAATATTTGATGTATTTTTAACAAAGCTTGTACCCAACTCCACGAACTGTCAATATATACTCTTTGGTTTTTGTAGGGTCAATTTTCTCTTTTAAGCGATTAATGGCGACATTCACCGTTCTGTATTGATACACTTCACTATCTCCCCAAACATTTTCTAAAAGATAATCTCGATTTAAGACACTATTTTTATTGCTGATAAATTCATATAAAAGGTCAAATTCCAATTTTGTAACATCAATATTTTTCCCATCAACAAAAAGAGTCCTTGCGCTTTTATCCAGAACTAAATCTTTATAAACCAAACTCCCCTCATTGTATTTTTTTGCCGTGCGTCGCAGGAGTGCTTTTACTCTGAGTAAAAGTTCTTTCATATTAAACGGCTTCGTCATATAGTCGTCCCCGCCTCGCATAAATCCCTCTTCAATATCTGTTTCGGTATCTTTTGCACTTAAAAAAATAACTGGAGTCAAAATATTCTCCCTTCTTAGCTCGGCCACAAACTCACTTCCCTCTCTGCCAGGAAGATTTCTATCCATGATAAGCAAGTCAATATCTTCTTCTTCTAAAATTTGAGCAACACCTTTTGTATTTAAAAAACCTACCGTGTCAAACTTTTCTTTAGAAAGAGTGTACTCTATCAACTCCAATAAATCCTCTTCATCTTCTACAATAACTATTTTAGCACTCATAAAAATTGCCTTTTCTTTCGTACAAAATTAGACTTCTTTTATAACCAAAAACAAACTTGCCAACGTTTCACTAGTGTTAGAGAATCGTTGAGTTTAGTTTTTAGTGATAAAAGAAATCTATTGTATCTGAGATACATTTCATAATTATTACACATTATTGCTATACATAATCATAAATTAATAATAAAAACCATATAATTGGAAAATATTATCTTAAGGAAAAGAGAGTGTTTGTATCATCATACAATACTTACATTAGCACCAACAACCAAGAGCGAACTCAAAAAGAGAGAAGTTCTCTCTCAAAAGAAGCCTCTGCATTTTCCTTACATCGCGAACAACCTCAAGATATTTTAGGGTACAAAAGTATATCTTTACCTATTGACTATGTAGCCAATAGTAAAACTTTTGGAAATAAACTCGAACTCACCAGACAAGAACAAGAACTTCTTAACCAAGAAGAAAGTGGGCTATCAAAATCAAAAGAGCTAACAAAAGAGTTTATAAATCAAAATACTATAAAAAGTGCACAAGTGGCATATCAAGAGGGGATAAAACTCTTTAGTATTTTAAGAAAGACTCACCAAACTATAGATCAAACACCTTCTATAGATGTAAATTACCCTACAAATATTCAAGAAATTCAAGAACAAAATCTACGTCATGTTATGGTAAATACTTATCTCTCAAACGATAAGTATTACCAGATAACAGCATAAATCACTTCATAAAAATAGTAAATTTTTTCTCTTGACATGGAACTGTGTTATACTCCTGATCAGAAGTATTACAAAAGTCATTTTCAGTATGAGCAAAACTAGCGTAAAAAGGTGCCTTCGTATTTTCTATACATATTTTGCCCCACTCTCCACCTTTAAAATAATCTCTACATGCTGAGGAAAAATTTTCAAAACCATAAAATAGATTTCTATTTCGATACTCTTTTTTTGTATAAGAATCATATGCATCTACTCTTACACTGCTTCTACTATAAGAAAACGGATGTTGAATTTTCCACTCATCGGGTGTTTTAAAATTATATGCAGAGAGTTGTCTCTCTTGATTATCAAATGAAATCATACTGTAAGCAGTTTTATCAATAAAACTGTACGGTAAATCATAGTCAAATTGCGTTTGATGATAATTTTCGTTATCAGCCTGCCAAACTCTTGTCCATCCACCACCTGCAAGTCTCATTTCACAATATACATTGTATTTCTTATTCTCTATAAAAATATCATAATATCCACTTGCAGCATGAGGAAGTGCCTCTTTTATCTCTTGGCATGAAGAAGATGCCGTGTTCGTTTGCACCGTGATTTGCTCAGGTTTATTTTTATATACAACTTTTTCTACTTCCACAACCTTTTCTACTTCAACGATTTTTTCAACAACGACTGGTTTTTCTACGTAAACCACTTTTTCTTGTATAATAATTTGCGGTTTAGGCGCCTCTTTTGGACAATCTTCAAACTCACAATCCAATCCCTTTAGACTCTCTTTTGCCGCGGCATTTGCACGACTATAATCTGAAGCCTGAGTTAAGATAAACATCAGTAACAGCGATAGAACTATTTTCAACATGCTTTTTCCTTTTTTT
>DJAA01000037.1:0-8471 GCA_002428085.1 Sulfurimonas sp. UBA6014
AATTAGCGTCTCTTCTACTGCTGTTGGTGCGACAATCAATGCCGGTGGCGGTCAGGATGATATCACACTGGGTCTCGCCGATACCACTATTCAGGCGATTACCGTAGTGGCAGGTGATTCAATTCAAACGGGTATCGATACTATTGCCAACTTTGGGATAGCAACGGGCACTGGCAGCGATACGCTGGCTCTGGGTAGTACCACGTTGTTGACTGATGCAGCGGATACGCTGACGGCGTGGATTGTAACAAACGGTATTGCAACTTTGGTTGGGTCTATACTTTCCGACTTCTTGACAGCTGCTACCACTACCACAACCTCAGGTGTGGTGGCCTACTATGATGGTGCAAACACTTATGTCGTGGCATCCGATGGTTTTGTTTCGGGCGTAGATGACACAGTTGTAGAGCTGGTTGGTGTTTCGACTGCGACTGCAGTTGGAGCCGCTGCAGCTACAACGATTCATATCGTCTGATAAAAAGAGAAAATGGGAAGTAGAAATTTAAAAACTCATTTTAGACTGCCGCGACTTCTTTGAAGTCTTGCAGTGACGGAGTTTTGTCATAGCATGCGAAGCGCGGCAGTCTAGTTTTTAGAGATGCCATCACTCATAAAGATTGCGCAAAACGCTTTATACCAAAAAAAGAGATACGCATCTTAAGATATATTTTCTTTCCTGAGTTTTAAAAAAGATATAATTTTAAGGCTTCAAAAAACAGGATAAGCATGATGAGAGTTGTAGTCTATTTTTTACTTGTTGTGATGATGGTTTTTATCCCTATCTCTTTTGCACCCAAAAAAGTTGTACAGATTGCACCTCCTAAGAGCAATATTGTAAAAGTTACGCTTCAAAGTCCTCCAAAAGAGGAGAAACCGCAACCAAAAATAGAAAAAAAAGAAGCGCTCAAAAAGAAGCCCATTGTAAAGAAAAAAGCAAAACCAGTTGAACAAAAAGTGATACGGCAAAAATTTTCACAGCCACAGCCAATTCAAGAAATCTTTTATGAGATACCAAAAGAACCAGAAATAGAATCCAAACCAGCCGTTTCTCAGAGCGTTGTTCCTGTGCAAGCTCCAAGTAGCACTCCTAAAAAGAGCAGTGTAGAAGATGCCTATTACGCCAAGCTCTACGACACGATCAATCAAAATAAAAAATACCCTCTCAAAGCCCTTAAACTTCGCCAAGAAGATAGTATTAATGTCTCTTTTAGTGTCTTAAAAAATGGGGAGATTATAAACTTCAAGATACTTAAAGAGTCACAATTTAGTTCACTCAACAATGAGGTGAAGAGAATGTTTGAAAAAATAAAGGTATTTGAAAAAATACCTCAGGAGCTTCAAGCCCCGCTTGAGGTAGAGATTACAATCAACTTTCAATTAAAATAGGAGAAAAAGATGAGCATAGCAGATATTTGGGCACATGGGGACTTTGTTATAAAGATTTTGATTATTGCGCTGATTGCAGTTGTAGTGATGGCATTTGAAAAAGGGTACCAATATTTTCAAACTTTTAGAGCAATGAAGCAACTCAGAGATAGAGAGCTTTTAGGTGAGCTTGATGGACTCAAAGAGGGCTTTGTAAAAAATACACTCTTAGAGATAAAAAACTTTAGTGGAACCTCTGAGACATTACTCAACGCTTTTGTTGGGGTAAAGCTTGACATGTTTGAATCACACATGATGCGTTATGTCACCATCATCGGCGTGATTGCTATCCTTGCTCCAATGCTTGGGCTTATTGGGACATTTATAGGTGTTTGGCATGTATTTGAGGGAGTTGGAAATATCGGTTTGAATGACCCATCTGTGATAGCGAGAGGGATTAAAGAGGTTATTGTTGACACGATGGCGGGGCTTATTGTGGCTGTTGTTGCTATGGTGTTTTATAAAACTTTTGAGTTTGTCAGTAGCTATTTTGTTACAAAATTTGAAGAAAAACTCTACAGACTTTTAAGAGGACACGATGCGTAGAGGCAAGAAAAAAAGGGCTTTTCACCTTGATATTGCCCCTGTAAATTTGATAGATTTACTCCTTATATTGCTCATATTTTTTGTGACAACTACCACATTTTTGCAACTAAAAGTGATAGAGCTTAATGTTCCAACTGCCAAAAATAATGAGACGCAATATAAAAAGAATCTTACCTATGTTCTGAGTATCAAAGAGGATTGTACGTTGTTTTTTGATAATGTGCCTGTGCGCAAAGAAAATTTATCTCAAATGATTCGGGCGAAATATCAACAAGATAAAAAAGCCATATTTCAAGTTGGGGCGGATAAAAACGCACCTTATTATTGTTTTGTTGCAGTGCTTGATATTTTTAAAGACAACAATATTGAAAATATTTCCATACTTACAAAAGAGAAGGGTGAATGATGATGAAGTTTTTAACACTATTATTATTGGCATGGAGTGTCTCGTATGGGGTTAATTTAGGGGTTGTAGATGTTGGCGCAGAGCAATCAAGCCAGACGCAAGCGCCATTTGAGAGTGTTTTTGAAGAACCAGAGTATCTTGAAAATAGTGAACATGTAAACTCTATGCCCTCCCAAAAACGTCTCACCACTAAAGAGGCGATGTTTATCCCTGGTGTGCAAGGTGACCCTGTAAAGGCGTTGCAAAGTTTGAGCGGTATTACTTCTGTGAGTGACACGAAGGGAGAGTTGTTTATCTACGGCTCTAAACCTGAAGAGTCCCTCACAACGATCAACCACCTCCCTATTGGATATCTTTTTCATTTAGGGGGTTTGCACTCAGTCATCTCTCCTGATACCATTGAGCAAATTGATGCCTATTTGGCAGGATTTGATGCGACTTATGGAAACGCTATGGGGGGAGTAATCAACATCACCCCAAAATATCCTGATAATACGCTCAGCGGATATGGTCATGTTGGACTTTTTGACTCCTCGGCTGGGATAAATGTTCCGCTTAGCGATAATCTTAGTTTTTATTTTGGGGCAAGACGAAGCTACTTTGACCTCCTTTTAGCCTCAATCGGAAAAGCAACAGGGACAATTGATGCCGACTCAAACACAACATATACAGAGTTTCCAAACTACTATGACATTAGTTTGTTTATGAAGTATCAAAAAGATAGCAACAATCTCTACTCCCTTGAGCTTATCAGTGCAGGGGATTCGCTAGAGATACAAAGCTACGATAACGCTATTAAAGACCCTGCCGCCACAGGAGAAATCAATGCAGATTATGGATTTACGACGCTGGGTTTGCGTCATCTTGGTTTTTATAACAGTCATGAGACCAACTCGCTTTTGTATAGCAAATACGAGTTTCAAAATTTAGAACTCTTTGATGGGTACTTTTTAAAGATTAAAACATATGAAAATGGTTTTTTCCATCAAAGCACTTTTTCGCAGGGTTCACATAAGTTTGTCGCAGGTGTTGAGCTGCAAAATTTTATCACTCCACTTGATTTGAACATCTCAAGACCTCCAACCGATGATAATCCAGACTATGACTTAACGACTGAGGATATTTACAAGATCAATACTACGATTGCAACAAATAGCGGGACACTTTTTTTTGAAGATATTTACTCTTTAAGCGATTCATGGCTTATGCGATACGGCGGACGGTTGGGTACTACCGATTATAACGAGCTAAAGAGCTATTTTGACCCGCGGTTTTCTCTCTTAAAATCACTTGATAACGCCAATAACGTCTCTTTTTCCACTGGTATTTATACCCAAATTCCTCTTGGGTATAAAATCGTAAAAGATTTAGGAAATCCAAATGCAACCTATGAGCGGGCAGAACATTATGTTCTCCACTACGACAACAGCTATCTTGAGGGGACAACATTTAACATCGATGGGTATTTTAAAAAATATAGAGATTTAGTGATAGAAGATGCAACCTACAACTATCTCAATCAAGGACGCGGGTATGCGTATGGGATAGATGTGAATCTCAAAGTGCGTTCAGGCGACTACTATGGATTTTTGGCATACACCTATTTAAATTCAAAAAGAGAGCTCTCCACGCAAAGTGATGATTTGTATCGATTTTATGGCGAAGTTCCTCACACGCTCCAGTTTGTAGGCGGCGTCAAATTTTATGACGATTTCGCCTTCTCTACAAGAGTCAACTATCATAGTGGCGCCCCTTTTACTGATGTAGTGGGAACATATTTAGAAGATGGAACTGGACGTATACGCCCTTTATATGAAGAGCCGTTTCGTTCAAGGCTGCCAGATTATTTTACCCTCAACATAAAAATTGCACAAGAGATAAAATATGCTGACAATACCTCTTTTGAGTGGTCGTTTGAGATTATGAATCTTACAAACAATAAAAATATCTCCTCAATTCGTTACAACGATGATTACAGTGAGAAGGAGTTTGTAACTGGACTCCCACTTATCCCTTGGTTTGATGTGACGTATAGATTTTAGATGAGGCTTCTTATAGAAGCTCTTTGAGATTGCTTCGCGTTGCTCGCAATGACCGTTACTTTTTTGCAATAACGGTTACTTCTTGTCAACAACTGTCATTTCTTTTCAATGACCCTCATTTCTTTGCAATGACCGTCATTGCGAGCAAAGCGAAGCAATCTATAGACTATCCAAATTGCCCCTTAACCCCTCAATAACTTGTTCAATTGCCCTTCTATGCGTAAGTTTAGAACTCTCTTATAGCTCACAACACAATCAATAACAATACTCTTCGTAATGTCACAACTATATAACAATATAAAAGTAGAATTTTTACTGTAAATAAACTTTAAGGATGTGACATGCTATATAAAGGTAAAAAAAATATTCAAGTGCTCCTTAGTGCTTTGATTATTAGTTCCATGGGTCTCGTAGGATGTAGTGATGGTGGGGAGAGGAAGTAGTTCAAATACAGAACCACTCGTAGCAGTAGTAAGAACAGTTTCTGGAGTCGCAGTAGAGAAAGTTATCTTGCAGGTTTGACAGTTACTCTCAGCAAAGGAGTAGACACAAGTACAGGCAAAGCTTTTGAAGGTACTTTAAAGGAAAACAAAATGGCAACAATGGCAAAGATATTTTTAACAACAGGTGCAGCAAATGATGTAGTTTCTAACTCAAAAGATGAGACTTTTGGTTCATCAGCATCAGAGGGAATCTCAATAGCAGCGGATTTTACAGGAGTAGTGGTTGATTCAAATACTGATACAGTAATTTTGGTTGGAGCAATTGATGCGTATTCATTTGAGCAAGCTGGAAATGTTTTGAATATCTATACTGCTTTTGATGGTTTCCTTGATGCTGCTATTGCAGCATATACAGTGAATTCTGCTGCATTTATTGCATACAATGCCGCAAATAGTGACCACCTAAATGGATGCGTTCATTTAAGTGCGTAACATAAGTTACATAAAGGGAAAAAAATGAAAACAATTTTTCTTATCATGATAGCTCTTATCCAAATCGTATCTGCATTTGACGATTATTACTATCAGAATGAAAACGGGGTTATTTTAGGGGTTGAGGACAAAATCATTGTAAAAATCAGAGATGGAGTTGCAATAGATAATCTTCTCTCGCAGTTTAATCTCTCATTTGAAAAAATGCTTGCTAAAAATCTCTATCTTTTAAAAGTTGAGCATAAAAAATTCGCCATAGATGTATCCAACAAACTCAGCGAGCATGATGCAATACAATATGCGCAACCCGATTTTATCAGAACAAAAACAAGAAGATAGTCATGATGAAAAAATATTTTTTTTTCTCACTCTTGTTGATGGGATGCGGAGGCTCTTCTAATAATGACTCCGATGCTGATATTTTCAATATGTTGTTCAAAGAGGAGCTTTACTGCTGGCAACAGCGGTATATCAATTATGAAAGTGGTTTTTATGCTTAAAATGGCAGAGGCGGCAAAGGAACTATCATCGTTTTTGCTGCTGGAAATGCTGGTGATGATATGGGAAATGATGAATCTTCCATTCCTGAGGTGATCGCAGTTGGTGCAACTGATAAAAATAACCTGCAGGTTTGGTATAGTAATCATGGGGAAAATTTAGACGTCATGACCCCAGGTGGGTATGATATAGGGATAGCGACCCTTGATGACATGTGCCAAAATGGCTTTGCATCTAGCGATGAAAACTATTTTTTATATGATGATGTCTTTTTATTTATCGGAACATCTGCTGCTGCTCCAATAGTCAGCGGTGTTATTGCTCTTTTCCTTGAGCAAAAACCTGACGCAACGAGAGCAGAGATAGAAGATAGGCGACATTGTTTATATTGATGGGAGAAATAATTCTTATGGATATGGCAAAATCAATCTAGCAAAAATAATATAATTCTGAATTATTCGTTAAATTTTATTAAATATGGTACACTAGACTTATGGATTGCTTTGTTGTTCCTTATCCTCATCATTGCGAGGAAGAATGACGAAGCAATCTATCCAATGTAACCTATGTAGCAAGCGAATCACAAGTTCCATGTAACATATAAGTGTTCATTATAAAAACTAACGTATGCGGGAGATTCTTTTTGAGTAAACTTAAGATACTGGTGATAGAAGATAACTCCATCACCGCAAAAGCATTGGAATATGATTTGAAAAATGCAGGGTATAAAGTACTGCTTGCATTCTCTTCTCATGCCGCGCTTGAGCACATCTTGCATAGTTCTTTTGATCTTTTAATAACCGATATAAATCTAGGAGATGCGCAGATGAATGGCATCGACCTCGTTAAAACCCTCAACAAAATCAAAAATATCCCTGTTATCTACCTCACTTCTCATGGAGATGATGAAACACTTGAAGATGTCGCAGAGACAAATCACTCTTATTATGTCAGCAAACCTTACGATAGCCAGAGGCTTCTAAAAATCATTAAACTTACCATTAATAGATATAAAATAAATGATATTGAAAAAATGTATTTAACCCAAGATATTATGTATGACATGAGCAACAAAATTCTTTATGCATATGACAAAGAGATAAAATTGACCATGAAGGAAAATCTATTTTTAGATCTCCTTGTCCACAAAAAAAATCAAATAGTCAGTACCTATGAGATAGCGCAATATGTGTGGAATGATGAAGAGGTTTCACAAGGGAGCATGCGCCAACTTATATCTAGAGCAAGAGAAAAATTTGTTCCTCTCTCCATCGAGACACACCATGGCGAAGGGTACAGGTTGAAGATTATGTAAAAAAGATGCATAAAAAAGTTTAAAAGAGTACTATACGCACGAATTCTACAAACTCTTATACAAAGGTTCACTGTTGAAAATTTTTTTGATCGTTTCTACACAAGTGGATGGGATTTTCCTCTCTCAGAGATGAGTGTAAGAAATAGATACCAGATGGTCAATGTCGGTATCTTTTTATCCACACTCGCACTTATTTATGCCATGATAAGTGATTATGTCAGCAACGCTATCTCGACACATACTGTTATCATTATCATGGAGGTGACAATCGTTCTTGTGAATATCATCATGATGATAACCTTGCGCAAATCTAAAAAAGCCTTTGAGTTTGTTGCTACGATCATAACAGCGCAATACACTTTCTTTTTTCTTACCATCGTCTATGCTGGTGATCCAACCGATGTAAAGCATGCGTGGTTCTTTACCTACTCCACTATTTTAATCTATTTTCAAAGTTCCAGGCAAGGGATTTACTGGTTCGTTTTTTTTATAGGCATGCTCCTTTTTGCCCCTTTTCAAGATTTTATCCATACCAATTACTCGTTTTATGAAGTCTCCTATCTCTCTTTGGTCTTAATTGTCATCTATGCAATCACCCATTTTTATCAACTTAAAATGGAAGAAGCCAACGCTTTGATTAAAGAGCAAGAAGATAAGCTCATTGCCAGTGAAAGTATTTTGAAAAAAGAGCTTCATCACAGGGTAAAAAACAATATGCAGTTTATTCTCTCTTTGTTCAAGCTCAAACTCGTCCCTTTTATGAACCCTCAGATTCAAAGAGTTATACAAGAAGTGACGTATAAAATCCAAGGTATGGCAAATGTTCATGACATACTCTATAAACAAAAAATACGCACAAGCATTGATGCAAACCAGTATTTTACAACACTCATCAACGCACTCAAAAACGGCTATGAAACAAAGGATATAAAATTTGAGATGCAAATAGATGCCACACTCAGTAACGACCAACTCATATTTTGTGGTTTGATAGTCAATGAAGTTGTTATGAATGCGATAAAACATGCCTTCAATAATCAAGAAAATGAGGGATGGATAAAACTCAACATCTCGAGCGATAAGACGCAAACTATTTTGGAAATCTCTGATAACGGAACAGGCATGAACACCTCAAGAAAAACCTCTTTTGGCTCCGAGATGATACAAAGCTTGATAGAAAATGAGCTCAAAGGCAAAATGAAACTAGAAACCGACAAAGGGGTAAAATATACTTTTTATATTCCACGCTAGAGAGGCTCACTAGAACAACTCAGATTGCTTCTCTTCGCATGCCATGACGGAGA
>DJAA01000037.1:8511-9184 GCA_002428085.1 Sulfurimonas sp. UBA6014
GTACGACGAAGCAATCTAGGTTGTTTGAGTGAGGGAACCTTCTTTTTTCTAAAAATATTTTCATTCCACATAAACATCACAAGCGGCTATTTTGACTTGATTTCTTCCATTTGCTTTTGCGTCGTATAAGGCTGTGTCTGCTCTTCCTATTGCGATATCTAGAGTGTCATCCTCATGTATTTTAGTGATCCCAAATGAGGCTGTTTTGCTCCCTACCTCTCCAAAGATTTTTTCTTCTATCTGCTGCCTTACTCTTTGTGTGATTTCATAGNNACACAGCGGACGCCAATACTAATAGTGATGGACAGTGAAGCACCGTTGTTGTCAATCACCACTGGCGGAGAACGCACCGCTGACCGCAAACGCTCGGCAATATTGAGCGCATCGGTTTGCGCAGCGTCGGGCAAGATGATCATAAATTCTTCTCCTCCCCAGCGACCGATGACATCGGTATCTCTAAAAACTTTTTTCAGCTCTTGTGAGATAGTTTGAAGAAATATATCCCCTTCATTGTGCCCATAAACATCATTAACAAGTTTGAAGTTATCAATATCCATCATGACGATGCAAAGTTGTGTTTTGTACCGATTTGCCTGTCTTTTTTCGTATGTAAATGTCTCTTCAAATTTATGTCGGTTATATAAACCTGTAAGCTCGATAAACTTCTAGAAGA
>DJAA01000037.1:9251-12511 GCA_002428085.1 Sulfurimonas sp. UBA6014
TTTCAAAAATGAAAATTTAGACACACCATTCTCTGATTTTGAGATCCCCATGGATAACCTTTGCGTAAATTAGCTAAAAGTCTACAAAACAATTGTGACATATCTGTCACTACTAGATGTTACATTACTGCAAATTGAGGATAGAAAATGGCAGATTTTGATTTAGATAATTATATGCACCGACCAACAATACTTGTCATNNATGACACACTTGACAATCTAACACTTATGGCGAGTTTGCTCAAAAATCTCTACAGAGTGAAAGTTGCAAACAGTGGAGAAAAAGCACTCAAGTACCTTGAAAATACCCTTATGCCAGATTTGATACTCTTAGACATCATGATGCCCAAACTCTCGGGTTACGATGTTATCACAATGCTCAAATCAAACTACAAAACAAAAGATATTCCAGTGATTTTTTTAACGGCCATGAGTTCGATAGCGGATGAGAAAAAAGGTTTGGAGATGGGAGCTGTGGACTATATCACCAAGCCTATCTCTTCGCCGATTTTGATGGCAAGAGTGAAGGTTCACATCGAAAATAAGGCGGCAGCTGATTTTTTAAAAGACCAAAATAACTATCTTGAAGCTGAGATTCACAAGCGGACCCGTGAAATTTCTGCGATTCAAGATGTCACTATCCTTGCTATGGCTTCTCTTGCTGAGACACGAGACTCTGAGACAGGCAACCACATCAGACGAACACAGTTTTATGTTGCAGCACTGGCGCAAAAGCTCAAAAATCATCCCCGTTTTGCCCATTTTTTGAGTGAAACCATGATAAAGACTCTTTTCAAATCAGCTCCTCTTCATGACATAGGAAAAGTGGGTATCGCAGACCATATCTTGCTAAAAAACGGAAAATTTACCCCTGAGGAGTTTGAAATCATGAAAACACACACAACACTTGGACGCGATGCTATCGCTTATGCTGAGCAACAGCTTGGAACGCAGGTTGAGTTTCTCCGTATTGCCAAAGAGATGGCGTATTCTCATCAAGAAAAANNGCTATCCAATGGGCATAAGTGGGGACGCTATCCCTATATCCGCAAGGCTCATGGCGGTTGCTGATGTCTATGATGCACTCATAAGCCGCAGAATTTATAAAGAGGCAATGGCGCATGAAAAAGCTGTCTTTATCATTGTTGAGGGGAAAAATAGACATTTTGATGCGGATATTGTCGATGCTTTTTTAGAGCTCCAAGATGAATTTCGTGCAATTGCCGCAAGATTTTCCGATAGTGATGAGGTTATGGCTCTCAAAGCACAGCAGATGGCAAGATTTGAGGTGGTTTTATGAAAGGATTCCTTCCATTATTGGAGAGCATGAAGTTGAGTTTTAGGCTTATATTTGGATTCGCTGCAGTTTTGCTCATTACCCTTTTTATAGGCGTGTATGGTTTGTACGTATTTGCAACTTTAAATAACAATGTAAAAACCATCTATGAAAAAGGGTTTCTTGGCGTAAGCCATTTGAAACAAGCAAACATCAGCCTCATCCATATCTCCAAAAACGTGCGTCAAATGGCATTGGCACTCGACTCTGCTACGCGAGAAAAAGCAAAAAAAAAGATGCAGCAAAACATGAAAGAGCTCTCGATTGAGTTAGAAAAAGGGAAGATGAGTATCGATAGGGGAGAAAATTTAGAGCGATTAGTAGAGTTTCATCTCCTATATGCTGAATATGAAAAAAATATTAACACACTGATACCACTCATTGAAAAACATAAAAATAGTGAGGAGATATCGGTTGAGACATTTTTGCAAAGCAATTATTTTTTAGCATTGGTTGAAAATACAGAACAAAAACTCGAAGAGATCTCTTTAGCAAAAGAAGAAGCGGCTAAACGCTCAGCTATTGAGGGCGCTCTTATTTATCAGCAAAGTGAGATGGTATTTTTCTACCTGTTTCTTTTAGCGCTCATTGGCGGTGCTTTTTTCTCTTGGCTGAACATTCTCTCTATCCGTCGTCCTTTGGAGACTTTACGAACATCTATCGAACAACTTGCCTCTGGAAACCTCGATATTGTAATCCCTTATACACAATATACAAATGAGGTAGGCAACATTGCAAACTCAATCGTTGTCCTTCAAGAGGGGGCAAAAATGAGAGAGTTGCAACGTCAAATCAAAGAAAAATTGGCGGAATTTGATGAAACTTTATTAGGTATCTCTACATTTGCAGAGTTTGGAAATACACTGCTCGCTAAAATATCTCAATACATGGGGACGGTTTATGGTGCGCTGTATATTGCAGACAAAAATCAAATGCAACTTGTCCGAGAAGGGAGTTATGCATGTGATGATGCTATCCATATAGCGGAGTTCGCTTTTGGGCAAGGACTCGTTGGGCAAGCGGCTTTGAGTCAAAAAACAATGATTTTAAAACTAGACACAGGAACTGCTGTTGGCATTACTTCAGGAGTAGGAACGTTAAACATTCACACCCTTCTTATCGCACCGATACTCAATGATAAAAAAGCAGTGGGAGTCCTCGAACTTGGCTCATTTGATGCGTTTACTTTAGAACAAATAGCATTTTTAGAGATACTTTTGCCCTCGGTTGCTATTAAGTTAAGAATTTTAGAAGGCAATATTGAAACGAAAGAGTTACTTGAGCGAACACAAATGCAGTCCATGGAGCTTGCAGCATCGCAGCATCAGCTTCTTGTGCGCCGTGATGAGTTAGAAAAAAACAATAAACTCCTCGCAGAACAAGCTTTGCAAATGTCGCAACAAGCAGAAGAACTGGCCGAGCAGCAAGAGTCACTTGTTCAGCAACAAGAGGCATTGTTTCAAACAGAGGAGAGAACGCGTCTTATCCTCAGTTCCGTCAATGAGGGGATTTGGGGGTTGGATGCGGCTGGAAAGAGCACTTTTGTCAATGAAAGCACCATAGAGATGCTCGGATATACTAAGCAAGAACTTTTTGATGCCAACATGCACGCTCTCGTGCATCACTCTTATCCAGACGGCACAGCGTATCCAAGAAAAAATTGTCCTATTTTCTTGACATCAGTAGATGGAGTAGGCCGTAAAATTGACAATGAAGTTTTATGGCGCAAAGATGGGACATCTTTTCCTGTGGAATACGAAACAACGCCACTTTTAAAAGAGGATAAACTCATCGGAACCGTGATAGTTTTTAGAGATATAACCAAACGCAAAGAGGTAGAAGACGAGATAAACAAAGCCAAAAAAAGTGCAGAAGATGCTACAAAAGCAAAGTCAGACTTTTTGGCAAATATGAGTCATGAGAT
>DJAA01000049.1:0-1035 GCA_002428085.1 Sulfurimonas sp. UBA6014
AAAATGAAAATAGCAGTTGTAGGTCTTGGCGGTGTAGGCGGCTTTGTAGCGGCAAATTTGACGAAAACTTCTCATGAGGTGGTGGGCTTTGCGCGAGGGGAACATTTAAGAGCTATCCAAAAAAATGGTTTGAGCATCGTGGAAGATACGCAGACGTGGAATGTAAAACTCGATGCCAGAGAGTCTCAAGAAGCTGAGGGCATTTTTGATATTGTTCTTTTTTGTGTAAAAAGTTACGATTTGATAAGCTCTTATGAAGCCATAAAAGCTCACTTGGATACACATAGTGTACTTGTATGCTTTTCAAATGGCGTCTCTCATGGAGATGTGTTGCGAGACATCAGCAAAAGTAAAGTCCTTGATGGTTGCCTTTACATCCTCGCACATCAAGAGTCCCCTGGAGTTATCCGCAAAAAAGGGAAAGTTTTTGCTGCTGTCTTTGGTGGTCTTGAAAAAGAGGCAAAAGAGCTTAAAAGTGTTTTTGATGAGGCAGAGTTGCGCGCAAAAATCCCAGAAGATATACAGACTGACATATGGAAAAAATACATTTTTATCTCTGCATTTGCCACACTGACGAGTTACTATGATAAAAGTATAGGGTATGTGTGCGCGCACTATTTAGTGCAGGCGGAGGAGACTTTAAAAGAAATTGCAATGCTTGCTTATGCAAAAGGGGTTGATATTTTTGATGAGGTCGAAAAATCACTTACCATCGCAAAGTCTCTCCCTTACGATGCCTCAACATCAATGCATCTCGATTTTACCAACAAAAAAAGGGATGAATTAGAGATTTTGAGTGGCTTTATTGTGAAAGAGGCAAAAAAACTCCACGTAGAAGTCCCGCGTATGCAACAAATGTATGAGGAACTTTTAACCAAGCATAATTTCTGAGTATAAATCGTATAACACGAAGAACTCCAAGGCTACTGTGTAATAATTTTGTCTAAATTTCTGTATAGCACTATGCCTATGATGTGCCAAGTAATCTCCATGTCCGTCATTGCGAGCTATAAAGTAATCTCCGCATCTGTCATT
>DJAA01000049.1:1209-12579 GCA_002428085.1 Sulfurimonas sp. UBA6014
GGAGTTTGGCTTTTGCTATGTTAGTGTTTAGGTATAAAGCAATTTTAGTTTTCTAAAAAAATTATGAGTACAAAGGAAAAATAATGATGAAAAAAGAGAGATTGGTTTTAGGTGGTGGGTGTTTTTGGTGTACTGAGGCTGTGTTTCTCAATGTCAAGGGTGTTTTGTCTGTAGTGAGCGGCTATGCAGGCGGAGCAAGGGCAAATCCGAGTTATGAGAATGTGTGTACGGGAGCGACAGGTCATGCTGAGGTTATTGACATCTCTTATGATGCAGATAGTATCTCTCGCGCAGAACTTCTTGATGTATTTTTTGCTATTCACAACCCGACAACACTCAACCAACAGGGTGCTGACAAAGGGACACAGTACCGCTCAGTGGTTTATTATGAGTCTGAGGAAGCTAAAGAGATGATTTTAGAAGCGATTAAGAGAGCACAAGAGCATTACAGTGACAAAATCGTCACAGAGGTGAGCGTGTTGCCTGAAGTTTATCCTGCAGAATCTTACCATCAAAACTACTACCGTAGAAACTCTTCGGCTGGATATTGTATGGCAGTCATCGCACCAAAGTTGCAAAAATTTATGACAAAATTTCCGCAAAATTTAGGCTAAATAACCATCTTTACAAACTCTTTAAGATGCACTGCATATCTTCTCTTGTGAACTCTTCTATCTGTTGGTTCATGGTCTCTGAGAAGTTCTCTATGCACTGGTCTAGTTGTTTTTGTGCATCATCGACGAGTTTTTGTTGCACAGCCTCAATAGATTTAAACTGGTTCATGGTTTTTAAAAAAAGCTCTAAGTTATCTGTCAGAAGGATAATCTCCCCTTTCTTTATCCATTTTCTTATGACTTTTCCATCTTTGGTAAATTCAAAAATTACAGTATCACTGTTTTTTGAAGTAATATACTTAGGAACTTTAAATCCCATAAACGACGCTAATGGGCTATCGGCAATTTTTTTGATTACGTAATACATGAAATAAGTATATACAAAACTCTTATAAATTACGCTAAAATAATTCTTTATCATGAGGAGAAATTATGAAACATATACATAACTTGGCGATTATTGGAGCTGGTCCTGCAGGCATTGCAACTGCTGTAGAAGGGTATTTGCAAGGGATTCGAGATATTGTTTTGCTTGAAAAAGATGTCAACCATAACTCAACAATTCGTAAATATTATAAAGATAATAAACGGGTAGATGTAGACTGGAAAGGTCAAAAAGTTGAACTTGATGGACGTATCTATTTTGTAGATGGAACAAAAGAAACGACCCTTGACTTTTTCGATGAAATTTTGGCACATCACTCTGTTGAACTCCTTACACATGTTGAAGTGCAATCGATTGTTAAAAAAGATGAAAATCCTTATGATCCGATTTTTGAGATTTTTATGACGGGCGGGAGTATATTTGCCAGAAAAGTGGTTGTCACTATCGGAAGAATGGGAAAACCAAATAAACCTGAATACAAAATACCTGCAGGAATCAAAAAAAGAGTCGCCTACACCATCGATGACTGTAGCGAGGGTGAAAAAATCTTAGTCGTAGGCGGTGGAGACAGTGCAGTTGAGTATGCCGTTGATTTGGGTCAAAAAAATGATGTGGCAATTTGCTATAGACGTGAGACTTTTAGACGTGCAAACCCAACAAATCAAACAAATATAGCCAATGCTATCATGCACCGTGAAGTGCGACCGATACTGGGTTTAGATATTGATGGTCTTGAAGATGAAGAGGGGAAAGTCAAGGTCCTTTTTACAAATGGTGATACAGAGATTTTTGATAGAGTTATTTATGCTATTGGAGGGACAACTCCAAGCTCTTTTTTAGCTAGTTCAGGGATAAAAGAAAAAGATGGCAAACCCGTTCATGATGAAAATTACCAAACAAATATAGAGGGTCTTTTCGTCGCGGGTGACATCACGCAAGAGTCAGGGGGAAGTATAGCGCTAGGACTCAACCATGGCTTTGCCATAGCCCGCTATATCCAAGACGCAGGTCAAAGAAAAAAAGCAAGTTTGGAGAGTTTTATATAAACTTAGATTGTTTCGTCGTATCTCCTCGCAATGACGACTACTACGAACAAAGTGACAGTCATTGCGAACAAAGTCGAGTCATTGCGAACAAAATCGCAGTCATTGCGAACAAAGTGAAGCAATCTACAACATTTTGCACTTTATTAATGCTTTTAATGGGATAAGGGCACCTCTAAAAACTAGATTGCCACGCTTCGCTCGCAATGACCAAGCACCGTCACTGCGAGACTTCGAAGAAGTCGTGGCAGTCTAAAAGTGAGTTTTTAGAGGTGCCCATAATTTATAAGATAGAGCTGTCTTTCTCACTTATAACACCATCGGGTGTTGTGAGGAGGATTTCTATTTCACATTTCAAATAATCTGATGTGGTGAGTGGCGGGTGATTTTTATCTTCAAATGCAGCACGTTTTGCATTGCAGATAATATCCTCAAGGAGAGATTTTTCGCCCTCGATAGAGGCACATGAGCCTCTGAGGTTGTTGTTGAGATAAATATTGACTCTTGTGGCTATTTTTTCCCCTAGCAGAGGGTGTTTTGTTAGAAGTTCATTTTTGTTTATAGTTCTTTGCGCTTCAAAAACTTCGGCGATAGAATCACGTGCAAGTTGCAAAAGTACGGAACGGGACATTTTTTCCTCCTAATCTTAAAGTTTTATCTAGAGAGTCTTATGTCTTGTTCTTTGTTATCTTCATGGGGCATCAGTGCAAGTGAAACCTTAGAAAACCACCAAAAAAGAAGCTTGAGGATTTTTGCAAAAAAAGGGGAAAAGATGATGATAAGAGAGATGGTGGTGATAAGAACCACATTATCCTTCATGTCCTAATCCTTCATTTGTAAGTGCTAAACTATTGGACAGATTTAGCAACTTTAAGTCCGAGAGACCGCACCATCTCCAAATCAGATTCCATCGCTGCACCACTTGTTGTAAGGTAGTTTCCAATAACTATAGAGTTGGCACCATACGCAAAAATTTCAGCTTGTCTCTTCCCAAACATCAACTCTCGCCCACCTGCAACCATGATACGCTGTGCATGGGGGATAGTTGTTCTTGTGAGTTTGATGAGCTCTAGAGCCTCATCTGCAGTGAGAGGATTTGGCTGAAGTTGGAGTGCTTCATTGTGGTGGTAAAAATTAATAGGCACGGAAGCGGGATTGAGTGAGGCTAAAGACTCAAGCATAGAGACTCTCTCTTGTTGTGTCTCTCCAAGCCCGAAAATACCGCCTGTAATGAGGACAAGTCCAGCTTTGTTAACATTTTGGCATGTTTCATATCGCTCGCTCCATGGGTGTGTTGTACAGATATTTGGATAAAAAGCTTCGGATGTTTCAAGGTTGTGATTGTAGGCTTTGATGCCAGCTTCTTTTAAAACTAAAAGTTGCTCAAGTGTCGCCGTTCCATTACATGCGATGAGGCGAAGCTCGGGTGCCACTTTTTGAACCTCTTTTGCAACGTCGCAGACAAATTTTAAACTTTTATCGGTAATCCCTTTATCGGCTGTGACTAAACAAAATCCCAATGCTCCATGGTCTCTAGCGTTCACCGCTTCTTCTAAGATTTTTTCCATTGGCTTGTGGATATAACGCTCAATATTGGCTTTATATCGGACACTTTGGGAGCAAAATTTGCAATCTTCGTTACAAGTTCCACTGTTAATGTTGCAGATGGAACATAAAAATATCTCTTCATTCATCGTTTTTGTATCCTCTCAAATAAGAATTCTTTCATCTCAAATGGTCTATTTTCTTTTTTAAAGTAGTAGTGTACCAAAAAGTGCGTATCACTTACCTCAAGCATCGTACACTCACTAAGCCCTTTGTTTCTTGCACAAGCTTCGCCAGGGTTTAAAAAAAGGGTTCCATGAGGGGTCAACTCTACTGAAAATTTATGAGTATGCCCAAAAATTACAACCTCTGTCTCACCGCTCATATAAAATGGAAGATGCATAAGTTTAAAAGTGGTGTTGGCAAGTTTGAACGAGTAGGGCTCTTGGACTAAATGGTACTTTGTGTGGTACTGCGCCAAATGCGCGTCGTTGTTTCCATACACGGCAATATACTTCAAACCTGAACTCTCAAGCATCTCAAGCACCTCGACCTCTACAATATCTCCTGCATGGATGAAAAACTCTGCTCCCTCATGTATAAGCTTAGTGATGACTTGTTCTGCATTGTCTTTATGGGTATGTGTGTCTGAGAGGATGCCGATTTTCATCACTACGCCTCTGGTTTATCTTCACGTAAAGTTTTGTTTTTACATTTGGTACACTCATACACTTCTTTGTTTCTAAAAGTTCGAGGTGCCAAAACTCCATCACACCCTTTTTCTTTACACGGCATCGTTGTGGGTTCAAACTTGCTGATAAATTTACAAGTCGGGTAGTTTGCGCATCCCCAAAAAGCGCCGCGGCGAGAGATTTTCCAGACGAGATTTCCCCCACATGAAGGGCATGGAACTTCAGAGGTTTTTGTCTCTTTGTTCTCTATACTTTTGGTGTTTTTACACTCAGGATAGCCGCTGCATGCGAGAAACTTACCGTTTCGTCCACTTTTGATAATCATCTCTTTGCCACATTTTTCACATGTCTCATCAGAGGTTTCAACTTTAACCTCTACTTTATTCCCCTCTTCATCGACTTGTTCGGTGTACTTACACTTAGGAAACCCGCTACATGCCACAAAACTGCCAAATCTTCCTGAGCGAAGTAAAAGTTCTTCCCCGCATTTAGGGCAGTTTCGCCCAAGCGGCGTTGCCATTTTTAGGGAGATGATTTTTTCTGTCCCCTCTTGGACTTGCTGCATAAAAGGGAAGTAAAAGTCACTTAAAAGTTTTTGCCACTCCACTGCACCCTCAGAGACTTCATCGAGTTTTTCTTCCATATTTGCAGTAAAAGAGCACTCAACGATGTTGGCAAAATGTTTCTCTAAAAGTTCAGTCACGGTAAATGCCATCTCGGTAGGGATGATTTGTTTTTTCTCTATCGTCACATAGGTGCGACCGCTTAAAGTTGCAACTGTCGGCGCATACGTAGAAGGGCGACCAATCCCCTCGGCTTCAAGTTTTTTGATGAGGGACGCTTCTGAATAACGCGCAGGGGGTTCTGTGAAATGTTGTTCTGGCTTAATACTTTGAAGGTCGATTTTCTCCCCTTCTTTGAGCGTAGGGAGGAGTTTGTCTTTGTCTTCAGTCCCTGTAAGCGCATAAAAACCATCAAAAATCAATTTTCGCCCTGTTGCTTTATAGGTGCTATTTTTTCCAACAAAAGTGATACTTTGCTGCTCAAAAGCGGCATCATTCATCTGACATGCCATAAATCTTTCATAGATAAGGCGGTAGAGTTTGCTCTCATCGGGCTTCAGAAATGTTTGTGCGATTTGGGGTGTAAACTCAAGCATCGTGGGGCGGATTGCCTCATGCGCCTCTTGCGCCCCTTTTGCTTTTTTGCCATAAAACTTTGGTTCAAGTGGGAGATATTTTTCCCCAAATTGCTTTAAAATTGCCTCTCGCACTGCATTTACGGCTTCATGAGCCATATTTAAAGAGTCGGTTCTCATGTAAGTTATGACGCCCGTAGTCCCTTGTGGCGTTTTGACACCCTCATAAAGACTTTGGGCTACCATCATGGTTTTTTGTGGCGTGAAGCCGAGTTTATTTGAAGCAGTTTGTTGGAGTGTCGAGGTCATAAATGGCGGCGGTGTGGCACTTTTTCTCTGTTTTGTCTCTATGGCGCTGATGATAAATGAGTCCTCTTGGACACTTTTTACGATTTTTGTCGCTTCTGCTTTGTTGGCAATAGAGAGTTTAGCCATTTTTTGCTCTTCAAAGAGGCTCAGTGTGGCTTCGATATCTTTTTTGAAAATAGTGTCGATAGTCCAATACTCTTCAGGGATAAAAGCGCGTATCTCCCGTTCACGGTCGACAACGATTTTGAGGGATGAAGACTGAACACGACCGCCTGAGAGCCCTTTTTGGATTTTTGAAGCCAAAAGCGGTGAGAGTTTATAGCCCACGATTCGGTCAAGCAAACGGCGTGCTTGCTGTGCGTTTACCATATCCATATCTATCTTGCGAGCATTTTCTAGGGCATGATTTATGGCAGTTTTGGTTATCTCATGAAAGACGATGCGCGGGAGTTCCTCGGGGTCTTTTTTGATGGCATGTGCGATGTGCCAGCCAATAGCTTCCCCCTCACGATCCTCATCGGTCGCGATATAAATCGTCTCTGCTTTACTTGCGAGTGCCTTGATCTCTTTGACGATGGCAGCGTTTTCTTTCGCAACAGAGTAGGCAGGGATGAGATGATTTGTCCCCTCTTCTATGGTGATACCTAAACGAGATTTGGGTAAATCTCTGATGTGACCCTTTGAGGCAATAACTTCATAATCTTTGCCTAAAAAATTTTTGATAGTCCTAGCCTTAGCGGGTGACTCGACGATAATTAAGTTCAAATAGTTTTCCTATATATAGTAGAGTGGGTGTTTTTTTGATTTTGGAATTGTACCCGAAAAAAAGTAATAACCTTTCCCTGTAGCAAAGCCCTTGAATATTCCATGTATCGCAAAGGGAACTTTTCCATGAGAGAATAAATAGCTTTTTGATATCGTGCAAATATAAAATATTTTATATTTTGTGCTAAATATAACTGATTTTAGTTAGAATTGTCCTCTTGTATAGTATGTAGTCGTGTAGAAGGGATGTTTTTATGTCAGATTTAAAACAATTAGTAGCAGATGCGCAAGGTTTAACTCTTTTGTATGTGGAAGATAATACAGCCTTAAGAGAAAACGCTTCAAAATTACTGTTAAAGTTTTTTAGCAATGTTTACACCGCAGGTGATGGCGAAGAGGGGCTCAAACTCTTTAAAAAACACCATCCAAAAATAGTTATTACTGATATCAAAATGCCAAAAATGGATGGCTTAGAGCTCGCAGACAAAATCAAAAAAATTGCACCTGAAACAAAAATCATCATCATGTCAGCATTTGATGATAGGGAAAATCTCCATGCGAGCTTAAAGCTCAATATAACGGATTTTCTCTCAAAACCTGTTAATGTTGCGCAGCTCAGTGAAGTTTTACAAGCAACGGTGCAAAAAATCCGCCAAGAGAATCATCAGCTTATTTTTTACTCCCATTTACAAAGTATTTTCAACTATCAAAGCTCGATGGTTATGATGCTTCAAGGAGAAATTCCTATCATCGCAAACAAGATGATGCTTGATTTTTTTGGTTTTGATAGTCTGGAAAGTAGTTTTAAAGAGCCCAATGATTTGGGAAAAATGTTTTTAGAACATGATGGGTTTTTATATAACAAACCAGACCATTATTGGTTTGATGAGGTACGCACCCATGAAAATAAACTCTACCACGTTAAAGTAAAAAATAAAGAGGAAAAAATACGCCATCTGATACTCAAGTATCAAAAACTTCCTAAGAAAAAGGAGTATGGAATTTTATCCCTTGATGATGTGACGGAGCTCAATCTTCTCAAACTCTTTGATGCCAAACAAGCCCAAAGTGATGAAAATCTTCAAGATACTACCGCGATGTTTAACCTCCTTGAAGTGATTCAAAGAAATAGTGCGAAGGTTGTGTTGCATAATTACTATAAGGGCTTAAGTATTACCAATGATGCAGTGATTGTGCAGATAAAACCAGAAAGTATTATCGTTAAAACAAGTTTTCTTCAAGAAAAAGCGATTCAGTTTGAGAAAAAATGTCTGATCGTCTCAGAGGCACTTCCAAACCCTATAGCCTGTGATGAAGTGGTTAAAATGAGCTTTGATAACCAAAGTATCGAGTTTAAAAAAATCCATTTTGTCTCAACTTCATCAATCCAAAGAAGCACGATTCGCCTTGTTCCTGAGAAACACACCGCCACACTTTTTATAGGAGAAAATAAGTTTCAAGGTGAAGTGAGTATTGAAGATATCTCTTTAGATGCGGTTCGACTTAACCTCAATGCCCTTCCTGCAGGCTTAGTCAAAGGGGATGAGGTTCTCATTGATATGGTTCTCACTATGGACAATAAGCCGTTCATTATCAACACAAAAGCGGTGATGCTTCGAAAAAGCGAGAGCAGATACAGTTTCAGCGTTGTCTTTATGTTTAAATTTAAAGATGGTGCTCGCAATGAACTTGTGAAATACATCACAAAAAGACAAATGGTAATCATTCGAGAATTTAAAGGACTCCAAAATGGATAAGAAAGAAAAAATTTTATTTGACGATGGGACGCACAAATGTGTTATGTTTAGTATGGACGATGAGTCGCATGAAGATGCTTTTTTATCCGTAAATCAGTACTTAATCGTTGAGAATGGAGTCGGTATCTTACTAGACCCTGGAAGTGAGGCTATTTTTGATGAACTGTACGACGCGGTATCGAGACATGTAAAAATTGAGAACATCAAATATATCTTTCTTTCACACCAAGACCCTGATGTCTCTGGCTCCATCGCGCAGTGGGCGATTAGTACGAAAGCCAAGTTTATCATGAGTGCTCTTTGGGTGCGGTTTATGAGCCATTATGGTTTTATGGAGATGGGCAGAGTGATGGCACTCTCTGACCATGGAGCAAAACTGAGTTTCGGCGATGGGTATTTGAAATTTATCCCTGCCCACTTTTTACACTCACCGGGAAATTTTTCACTCTATGACGCAAAATCAAAAATAGTTTTTTCAGGCGATATAGGTGCCGCAGTGGTTCTTGCACCAACGGACTACAAACATGTCAAAGATTTTGAGGCACATCGCGCTGCTTTGGAGAGTTTTCACAAGCGTTACATGGGTTCAAACAAACTTTGCCGTGCATGGGTCGGCAAAATAGAAAAACTCGATGTCCATGCAATAGCTCCACAGCACGGACTTGTTTTTGAAGAAGAAAAAGTAAAGCAGTTTTTGAGTTGGTTTAAAGAGCTTCAATGCGGCAGTGACTTTTTAGAAGCGTTGTATTAAACGAGGCAAATCATGAAAAGACTTGATACAAACGCACTTCGTAAAAGTGTCATACTTTACATAGCGTTAACCATGATTATTTTTATGGTTTTTGCTATTTCTACAGCGGCATTGATGCAACAAAAGCGTCAAAAACAAAATGAAAATGAGTACAAAGAAAAAGTCGACGCAACAATTAATTATATAATCGATGACTATTTAAGAGACTACCGTTATCGCCTTCGCGGCATTGTTGAAACAACCAATCTCCAAAGCATGGTCCAACAAAAAGACAGAGAAGCTTTATACCGCTTTTTAAAACCAAAGTGGCTTATCATGAATGAAGAGGAAGAATTTCTTGAAATGATGCAGGTTCATTTGGCAGATGGCACCTCTTTGCTTCGTATGCATGAACCTGATTTATTTGGGGATGAGCTCTCAAGCGTGCGACCGATGGTTAAAGAGATTCACGCTCTACATAAGCCTTTGCAAGGGTATGAAACAGGAAAACATAAAAATGTGTATAGAATCATGCAACCTTTGTTTGATGCAAACCAAACATATATAGGAGCGATCGAAATAGGGCTCAATCCAAGTTTTATACTGCGGGCTGTACGTAAAATAAATGGATTTTGCGGAATGATGTTTATAGAAGAAGGGAGCTTGAAGCTCAATCCCACACCGAGTGAATTCTCCATAGATGGATACAAGCTTCAGTCACAACTCAGCCCTGAACTGCAAAAGATTGCGCAAGTGCTCAAAGTGCAAAAGCATCTCCTCAGCGATATGGAGATACATGTAGGAGAAAGTGAGTATTTTACCCATTTGGTTGTCTTGAGAGATTTTAAAGATATCCCAAAAGTGAAAATTATCTTTTTTCAAAAAATAAGCAAAGAGGGAGTCTCGCAAGGGCTTTTATTATTTGGCACACTCCTTGTCATGGTACTTGGATTTTTGTTGCTTATTGTGCTCATTTATCGTCGTATTGGCTTATATCAAGAGAAGGTGCGAGGTGTGTATGAAGAGCAACTTGCAAAAATTAATGAGAGCCAAGAGAAATTTCTTGACCTCTATAACAACGCTCCTGATATGTATGTCTCCGTTTCCGCCAAAGATGCAACTATTTTAATGTGCAATCAAACACTTTTGGACAATACAGGCTACACACGGGAAGAAGTCATAGGGCAACCGATTTTTACAATGTATCATGAAGACTCCTTGGAAGAGGTGAAGTTAGCGTTTAAAACATTTTTAGAAACAGGGAGCGTGTATGAAAAAGAGCTCATGATTAAACGAAAAGATGGCTCAAAAATAGATATCTCTCTGAATGCCAATGCAGTGAAAGACAAAGAGGGAAATATCCTCCATTCTAGTGCTTCATGGAGAGATATTACAACGCAAAAAAAACTCCAAGAGTTCAGTCGACGGTTTGAATATGCGGCAAATGGGACAGGTGATGGGCTTTGGGATTGGAACCTTGTTACAAATGAGATTTATTTTGCGCCAAGTTGGAAAAGACAACTCGGCTATAAAGATGAGGAGTTGCAAAACTCTTTTGAGTCATGGCAGGATAATGTCCATCCTGAGGATATCGAACAGGCCATTCATAATTTTAGTGTCAATATAAAAGGGGAGACCAAATTTTATGAAAGTGTCCATCGACTCAAACATAAAGACGGGCATTGGGTATGGATACTTGACCGTGGACAGACTATTTTTGATGATGATGGCAAAGCGGTGCGAATGGTTGGTTTTCATACAGACATCTCCAAACAAAAAGAGTTCGAAGAGTTGTTGCGAAATGCAAAACAGGAGTTTGATTTATTTATGGAGTATATCCCAGCAAATATACTTATAAAAAATGAAGCAGGAAAAATCGTTTATGCAAACAAGAGTGCAAATGTTTTTTTTAACAAAGAAAGCATCATAGGTTTAAGTGCCAGCGAGCTTTTGCCTGAGGATGCCGCGTTGTCTGTAGCTGAGTTTGATGCAAAGGTATTAGAAAAGGGCAAGCATGAAGATATTAAAGAATTTTATAATGCCAAGGGAGAGTTAGGAGTAGTCCGCACACTTGGATTTAAGATACAAGTGCAAGAGAGCTCTGCCCAAGTTGGCTTGGTTATGCTTGACATTACCCAAGGTTACCTCGATAAAAAAGAGCTCAAAAATAAAGAAAATGTCATGATAGCCCAATCCCGCCATGCGGCTATAGGAGAGATGATAAGTATGATAGCGCATCAGTGGAGACAGCCGCTCTCTCAGATAAATTCTGCCGTACTTATTATCGATGATAAAATGTATGAAAAAAACTTTAAAGATGATGTAATTGAAGAGAAACTCTTAGAGATAGAGTCTTTGACCAAATACATGTCAAAAACAATAGATGATTTTA
>DJAA01000029.1:0-1190 GCA_002428085.1 Sulfurimonas sp. UBA6014
CTTCTTGACCTTTTATCTGCTCAAAATGATTTCATTGGTGCAAAAAGTCAAATCATCAATGCACAGTACAGCCAATTGTTTGCAAAATATAGGATTTTAGATGCACTAGGGACACTTGTGACAACCATTGCTGGAGAGACAAATACAGTGTATGCGCAAGTCGGACTCGCTGGAGCTGAGCCTGAAAATGAAGATACTTTGCCTGTATATTATGACAAAGATCAAGATTTGATTGTCGATGAAGAGGATATTTGCAACAGCTCTCTCTTGGATGAGATGAAAGGGATTTATGGGTGCAAACTTCTCGCCAAAGATACACAACGGATAGAGCGATACATGGGATTTTTGTTTGAAGATGAGAGTGACGAACTGACGGACGATGGCGCTCAAATGCTAGAAAATCTTATAAAACAGCTTGCTCCCTACGAATTTGCATATCTCAAATTTGACATCTTAGGTCATGGAGATGTTGCAGATATGACGATGGAAGAACTCCTCACCCTCTCTGATAAAAGAGCCAAAACAGTTCAAAACAAACTCATAGAGGCTGGAGCACTCAAAACACATATCACGACGCATGCAAAAGCAAATAAAGCTCCGATGTTTAGTGATGAGAGCGGTCATGGAGTGGAGTTAAACAACCGTGTTGATATCATCGTTCATAAACTTAAAAAGTAATCGAAGGACAAAGGATACAAATGTTTTTTACGAATGCTGATAATTTTAGAATGGATTCTTTGCTTGAATGTTTGGTAATTTTTACCAGACTTTACCATAAGCCATTCTCCGCAGAGGCTTTAACTGCTGGGCTCCCTATAGAGATGGGTAAAGAGTCTCCCGAGCTTTTTTCCATCAACAATGCCAAAGGACTTTTTTCGCGCGCAGCAGAAAAAGCGGGATTGAAATCAAGCTTACTCAAACGTCCTATCTTACAAATATCACCGCTACAACTCCCTATGATTATCTTACTCTCCAATCAAAGCGCATGCATCATTGACCAATTTAGCAAAGATATGAAAAAAGCTAAGATTATCATGCCAGCAGAAGAAGCCATTGAACAGTGGGTTGATATGGATGTGCTTGAGAGTGAATATATTGGCTACGGGTTTATGATAAAAAAAGCCTTTGAATATAGTGATGATAACTCAAGGACTCTGCATCTCAACCAAAAACATTGGTTTTGGAGTACA
>DJAA01000029.1:1195-2511 GCA_002428085.1 Sulfurimonas sp. UBA6014
TCTTTACTTATCAATCTTTTTGTCCTCGCTTCGCCTCTTTTTACCATGAACGTCTACGATAGAGTTGTCCCAAATAATGCCATAGAGACTCTGTGGGTCTTTGCCTTAGGGGTTAGTATTGTCTATGTGCTAGATACTTTTTTAAAATTTACTCGAACCTCTTTACTTGAGAGTGCGGCAAAAAAAAGTGACGTCATCATGTCTTCTATCATTTTTGAAAAAGTTCTTGATTTGAAGATGGCGTACCATCCAGCTTCTGTAGGCTCCTTTGCAAGCAACTTAAAAGATTTTGACAATATCCGAAATTTTTTGACAAATGCCACAATGACTGCCATTATCGACCTCCCATTTGCAATTATCTTTTTAGCTGTCATTGGATATATTGGGGGATTTATCGTCATTATTCCTATCATAACGATGTTTTTGATTATTGGGTATGCCTATATCATCAAAACACCTTTGAGAAATAGCATTGAGAGCACTTATGAAGCAGGCGCCAAAAAAAACTCCATCCTCATTGAGAGTCTTAACAATATAGAAACCCTCAAAACACTTGGAACTCTAGGGCAAGCTCAATGGAAGTGGGAAGAAGCAACGGGAGAAATAGCTACAAAAGGTTCTGCCTCACGTCTCTTGTCGGCTTCTATCCCAACCATAACGCAGCTTCTCATCCAACTCAATACTGTCATGGTTATTATCTATGGTGTTTACCTTATTCAAGACTTTGCGTTATCCATGGGCGGACTCATCGCTGTTGTCATCCTCACCTCAAGAACGTTGGCGCCTATGGGGCAAGTCGCAGCGCTCCTTACAAACTATGAAAACACAAAAACATCCTACGATACCCTCAATGAAATCATCTCCAAACCCAGTGAAAGACCATATGGGAAAAAATTTGTTCAAAAACCAGAGTTTACAGGACTTATAGAGTTTGTGGATGTTACATTTACCTATCCTGGCGCCGATATCGCCGCTTTAAAAAATGTCTCTTTTACCATAAAAGCGGGAGAGCATGTAGCCATTATCGGTCGTATAGGCTCAGGCAAAAGTACCATTGTAAAACTGCTTTTAGGTTTGTATGAACCAGACTCTGGGCAGATTCTCATAGATGGAATCGAGAGTAAACAAATCGACCCTGCTGACTTGAGAAAAAACATGAGTTATGTTTCTCAGGATGTTATGCTTTTTCGCGGAACCGTCAAAGAAAACATCATGTACCGTGCTACCCATGCGAGTGAGACGGATATGGTAAGAGCTTCTAGGATTAGTGGGACATCGGAGTTTATAAAAAAACATCCCAAAGGGTATGAAATGCC
>DJAA01000057.1:0-278 GCA_002428085.1 Sulfurimonas sp. UBA6014
CGCTGCCTAGTTTAATCGTTTATCTTTTTCTATAACTCTTTTTACTTAATCAATACAATCTCTTTTTATACCTAACTTTTTCAATTCATGAATTTATTATATTTACTTTCACAACTCCTAATATTTCCCCATGTCAAGCTTTTTTACTTGTTCTAATGCTCCAGCGTTGTAATGCATATATGAGTTTGCGAAGCTTGGATATGCATTCCCATGGGGACCGTGGGAATGAGGAAAATAGTTGGCATGTGGAAGCTTACGTCATTGCGAGCGAAGCGCGG
>DJAA01000057.1:289-2498 GCA_002428085.1 Sulfurimonas sp. UBA6014
GCTTCGTGCCTCGCAATGACGGCGTTACTTCCTCCAATGCTCCAGCGTTGGAATGCATATATGAGTTTGCGTTACTTGGATATGCATTCCCACGGGGACCGTGGGAATGAGGAAATGCTTCTTTTTTGTTTTTACTTTTTAGTGCTTTCTCATAATCATGATAATTTTGTGATAACTTTGTTACAAAATTGCACATTATTACAAAGTTGTCATAAAAATAATATTTTTTTATACCATTGCAATAGTAATTAATTTGATTATCTTAAGTAATAATAATACTCAAAAAAGCTATTAATATCAGTTCTAATTATTATAATATCTTTATTTATTTATAGTTATTTCTTTGTCTATTACTTGTATAAAAAAATATTATAACAATTTGAAAATCATTAAGAATTGTTTAAAACTTAGTCACCTATAATGTTTACAATCGAAATGGTTATGCTATTTCTGAAAAAAATTATTCCGTAAGGGGAAAAAATGAGAAAAACGATTAAATTGGCAGTGGTAGCTGCTCTAGCTTTAGGTGCAACGTCTGCGTTTGCAACAAATGGTTCGGCTCTTATAGGTATGGGCGCAAAAGCTCGTGGTATGGGTGGTGTTGGTATTGGTATGGGTCACGGTGCTGAGTCTGCTTTAACAAACCCTGCTTTAATTACTACAATTACTAAAGACAATGAAATATCTTTTGGTGGAACTTTATTTATGCCAAGCGTTTCTGCTGACATGGGTGCTGGAAGTTCAGACAGTGCTGCTGATATGAATATGATTCCTGAAGTTTCTTTGGCAAGTAAAGTAAATGACAATTTTTACTTTGGTGTTGGTATGTGGGGAACAGCTGGAATGGGTGTTGACTATAGAGAAGAGACTGGATATACAGCTAATATGAATATGGTTACAAACCTACAGCTTATGCAATTTGGTGTTCCTTTAGCGTACACTACTAATGGCTTAAGTGTTGCGGTTACTCCAATTCTTCAGTATGGTGCTTTAGATATCAACTACAACAATCCAAGTAATACAGCTGTTGGTTATACTGGAACGGGCGCTGGCGTAGCTCAAGACTTACAATTTGGTTACACATTAGGATTAGCATATGAAATTTCTGGCTTAACTATTGGTGCTGTATATAAATCAGAAATAGAAATGGAATATAAAGGGCAACTCTCTGGTGCTACACAACCATTTGTTGATTTTGGAATTTTTTCAGCAGCAATGTCAGATAAATTATCTACACCAACTGAGATGGGAATCGGTGCTAGCTATGCAATTGAAGGTTATACTATAGCAATTGATTATAAAAATATTCAATGGGCAAGTGCAAGTGGTTATGAAGACTTTGGATGGGATGATCAAAATGTAATCGCTGTTGGTTATGAGTATGCAACTAAAACATGGGCAGTAAGATTAGGATACAACTATGCAAGTAATCCAATTAGTGATATTGGAGCAATGAGTGCAAATACTCTTAATGCTGCATATGGAGCTGGAACATTTAGTCCTTTAATGATGGGTGGAAATGCAATAAACATGTTTAACTTGTTAGGTTTCCCTGCTACTGTTGAGTCTCATTTTACTGTGGGTGGGACATATGCATTTAACGATGTTATGTCTTTAGATTTAGGATTTNNTGTATGCTCCTGAAACTACGACTACTTTGGCTACAATGCCAAGTAATGATCCGACTACTGGAGCATTTATTAATTCAGAAACAACTGTTACACACAGTCAAAAAGCAGTAAGTTTCCAACTTAACTACGCGTTCTAATATTTCATAAAAATTCTCCTTCATTTGCAGTACTACCACCTCTGTGGTAGTACTGCATTTTTTACACTTCGTAAGACTTATTCACTAAGCAGGCGGAAGTCTTTGCCTAAACCAATTCATTTTATGTTACAATATATAGACAAATTTTATGATTTTAATGTGATAAGTTTACATAAAAATCAAATAAAGGAAAAAAAATGATAAACAAACTCATCAAAACAACAGTAGCGTTTTCGTTAGTAGCAAGTGTGGCATTTGGTGCACCTGCAGTGCGATTCAATGTAATCGAGGGTGATGTAGAGGCAAAATATGAAGAGCTTCTCGGTAAAACTCTTAAGAGTGATACTGGTTTTGCACTCTCTGATCCGCATGAAAAAATCGATGATGCTTATGAAAAGCGTTATGGGAACACTGAAGATCCTGACTATGATAAAGCATGGA
>DJAA01000057.1:2526-3221 GCA_002428085.1 Sulfurimonas sp. UBA6014
ATTCTCATTAAAGCACCAGAAGTGGCAGGCTTTCAACCGTTTAACTTACATGTCTATAAGAAAAAAGCAGAAAATGTGACATATATTGGACACATCGTTCCTGAGACCATGCTGGATATTACAGGCGTTAAAGACCCTGCAGTACGAAAAGCATATGTAGCCATGTATGCTCCACTTGATAAATGGGTAGCTGACAACTTTGGTGGTAAAGTTCAAACAACAGAGTATAAAGCTGCACTTCCTGCGAAGCCTATGATGACTTTTGAGATTCCAGTTGATAGAAGCGGTGATTTGACAGCATTTGCAGAGGGCTTCCAAGAACAACTAGAAGCTGCATTTGAAGAGAAAAAATATATTATCGCAGGTTTTAAAAATTTCAAAGAGACTTATGCTGATATGGATATGCCTTTTGAACAATATGACCAATTTTTTGTCTATGGATTATGTCACTTTACATACTCTTACAATATTTTCAATAAAGGTCGTCCAGATGCAGGTGTATTTGCACCATGCTCTATGTACTTCTATATCAAAGCAGGTTCTGATAAAATGATTGTTGGTATGCCACGCCTTACCGCATGGACTGCTGTTATGAATATTACAGACCCAGTCATGATTAAATCTGTTATAGACTTAGATAATGAAATCGTTGAAATCATGAAAGCTTTAGGCGGGAAAGAAATATGAAAAAATTA
>DJAA01000057.1:3257-3725 GCA_002428085.1 Sulfurimonas sp. UBA6014
GCTCCTGCTAAAAGCGGACTTGAGGGAACAAAGGTCAATACGTATCTAATAGGTGCATATGTCGATACTCAAACAGCTAAGAGTAAACTAGAAGCAGCAGGTTTTGAAGTAGTCGCTTCTTATGAGTCTGAAAAAGATGGCACAACACTCGTATTTACAAGTGCTGAGTTAAAAGCAGAAGCNNGCCAAACCAGGACGTGCATTTGCTGCTGTAAGTCGTTTGTTTATAGACGACCAAGAGAAAATGATTAGTTTTACAAATCCTGTTTATTTTGGTAAAGCATTTATGCAAGGTGAATACAATCATGCAGTTTTCAATGGAGTGTTAGAGAAAATAAACGCTGCATTTCCAGGTTTGAAAGCATCTCCTGATATGTTAGAATATGATGCTCTTGAGGGATACCATTTTATGATGGGCATGCCTTATTACAATGATCCAGACGTTCTTGGAGCTCCAAGTGCAACTAC
>DJAA01000057.1:3835-4418 GCA_002428085.1 Sulfurimonas sp. UBA6014
GGTCGTGCAAATGCTGCCTTGCTTCCATGGACTGTGTCTATAGAAAACGGAAAAGCGACAGCACTCAATGCGAAATATTATATTGCAATCAGCTATCCTTTGCTTGATATGAGCGGTTTTATGGGAATTGCAACTGTTCCAGGTGCGATTACAAAAGATTTGGAAAAACCATTTCTCTAATGAGGATATTTTTTAAACTACTTATCTCTTTAACTGTTTTATTTTTCTCTATAAGTTCTGCTGTGGCAGGCGAAACTGTGAGTGCTTATTTGCAAGGGGCTTACGTTGAAGAAAGTATTGCAAAAATAAAACTTAAAGAAGCAGGTTTTGAAGTGATAGCTTCTTACTCTGCAGTAAAAGATGGAGTCACTTTAGTTTTTACAAATGAGGCTTTAAAAGCAGAGGGTGCAAAACCTAANNCGTGCTCATGCTGCAATCTTGAGAATGTTTATAGACAATCAAATGAAGACTGTCAGTATTACAAACCCTATTTACTTTGGTAAAGCTTTTATGCAGGATGGGTATAAAAAAGATGTTTTTGTCTCTCAGTATAAAAAAATAAGTGCTCTATTTCCAGGTTTAA
>DJAA01000057.1:4458-19953 GCA_002428085.1 Sulfurimonas sp. UBA6014
TATTATGGGGATTTTGATATACTTGCCAAGGCTTCAAACGAAGAACTTCTTACAAAAGCAAGAGCATTCAAGGATGGAAAACTACTTGTTTTTGAGTTAAAACTCTCAAATAATACCACTCTCTTAGGCTATGACTTAGGAAGTAGAACAAAGAAATTTGTTGATAAAATTGGTCGCGCAAATGCGGCTGTGCTTCCCTACTCTGTAGCAGTAGAAAATGGAGTTGCAAGTGCTTTAGCACCAAAATACTACCTAGCAATCTCTTATCCACTTCTTACTATGGGTGAATTTATGACTATTTCTACTGTTCCTGGGGCAATTTTACAAGATTTGCAAAAGCCTTTTAACTAAAGGGTGATGGTTTTAAACCATCATTATCACGAGCAGCAATGATGATTTATACCATAATTGCTGCTCGCTCTCCTTCTTTAATCTCACCTATGAGATAACCATCAGTTTTTGACAATACCGTTTGCACATTTGCCTCTTCAACTACAAGTATCATGCCAACACCCATGTTAAAGGCTCTGTACATTTCATCCTCTGCCACATGCTCTGCTATGAGTTTAAAGATAGGAAGCACTTGGATGGAATCTTTTTGAATCTCAGCCATGAGATGTTCTGGTAAAACACGAGGAAGATTTTCTACAATGCCACCGCCTGTAATATGTGCCATAGCAACAATCTCATTTTTAAGTGCCTTGAATGTTTTTACATAGATATTTGTAGGCGTCAGTAAAGTTTCAATAAGAGGTTTGCCATTGAAATCGTCTTGGAAGGACATATTCATTTTTTCAAACAAGACCTTTCGTGCAAGTGAAAAACCGTTCGAGTGCAGACCTGAACTTGGAAGTGCTATGAGTTTATGTCCTGCTTTTACAAGTGAGACTCTGTCCATTTCGCTCTTCTCAGCCACACCGACCGCAAAACCTGCTAAATCGTAGTCGTCATGAGAGTACATGCCTGGCATCTCCGCAGTTTCTCCACCAATAAGTGCACATTCACTTCGTATGCAACCCTCTGCTATACCTGATATAACACTTGTTGCTACTTTCACATCGAGTTTGCCTGTTGCATAATAGTCAAGAAAAAAAGAGGGAGTTGCAAAGTTGCAGAGCAAATCGTTTACGCACATTGCTACTAAATCAATGCCAACAGTGTTGTGTATGCCAGAGTCAATAGCAAGTTTTAGTTTCGTTCCTACTCCGTCGGTTGCAGCAAGCATAACAGGCTCTTTAAAGCCTTTTGGAAGTTCAAACGCTCCCGCAAAAGAGCCAATGCCACCAAGAACACCTGGTATGGATGTTGACTTAACCAAGGGTTTTATATTCTCAACAAAACTATTGCCTGCATCAATATCAACACCGGCATCTTTATAGCTAATTTGACTCATTTCCACTCCTAGTTATTTGGTAAATCACATTTTTTAGTAATGATGCAGAGTGGGCAAAAATTTGTAAGTCCTGCGATAAGAGGTAAAACACCTAAATAAAACCAAAGAATTCCTGTAAAGAAACCTGTAATGATTAAAGCTAAACCGAGGACAATACGGAACACTCTACAAAATGATCTAAATTTATTGTAATTCATTGCGAATCCTTTATTTTTATATAAAAATCGTGCAAGTATATCCATATTAAGTAAAATTAATACAAATATGCTAAAATCGTACCCAATTAATGAATAGGAATTATTGAAATGAAATCTTTTATTTACCCAGAAATGATGGTGCATGTCCCACTTTGTACCAGTAAAACTCCTCACACTATTTTACTTATAAGTAATGCTGCAGAATTATTAGCTCAAGAGGCTTGTAGACATACTGATATGACCGTTAACACTCTTGCATGTGATTTGGAAAATCTTCGTGATTTAGGGGATGCTTCTTTTGATGTTGTTGTGTGCGAAATGCAAGGCGACGCTGCAGTTATAGCTCACATAAACCGTATTTTAAAGGCGGACGGACAGCTTTGTATCACTCATGACTCCCTAGAAAATACGCATACCAATAAAGTGCTTATGAACCTGCTCGGGCATTATTTTAAAATAATCATGCCTTATCATCTCGGTACGGGTGAAACTGCCCTTTTGGCATCTAAGGAGTATCATCCTACCGCGGATATCATTTTACAAAGAAGCGATATGCTTGATGGTTTGAGTTACTATAATTGTGATGTCCATGTTGCATCTTTTGCCATGCCAAATTATATTCGTAAAGAGTATCTAGGGAGCATAAAAAATTAATGGCATTTGAGTATGCTATTGCACTTACAGGAGGGATTGCAACAGGTAAAAGCACAGTTGCCTCTCTTTTAGCACTCAATGGAATGAGAGTCATTGATGCCGATACCATTTCTCATGAGATTTTAGATACAAATAGTGTTTGGGTACGAGAGAACTTTGGTGAAGAGTTTGTGCACGGCTCAAAAGTTGATAGGTCAAAATTGGGCTCATTAGTTTTTTCAGATGCCCAAGCTAAGAAAAAACTAGAAGACTTTTTGCATCCGAAAATACGTGCCGAAATAGAAAAAAGAAGTATAAAACAAGATAGTTTTAAATTTCCCTATCTCATCGATATACCACTTTTTTTTGAAAACGGTGCGTATGATATAAAAGAATCTGTTGTTGTTTATGTGCCTCCTTCGATTCAGCTTGAGAGATTTATGAAGCGAAACGGATACTCTAAAGAGGAGTCGCTTAGGAGAATTCATTCCCAAATGCCTATTGATGAGAAGAAAAAAAGAGCGACGTGGGTGATTGATAACGGACAAAATTTGAAACATCTGCAGGCTGAATGCGAAGCATTTGTTGATAAAATCAAGACTAAGTTTTTGCAGGAGAAAAAATGACAGTATCAAAATATAGTGCGAGTGGAAATGATTTCATCGTGTTTCATACTTTTGTCAAAGAAGACAGAGGAATGCTAGCAAAAAAATTGTGTCACAGACAAAACGGTGTCGGAGCAGACGGCTTAATCGTGCTCGTCCCTCATGCAAGATACGATTTTGAGTGGCAGTTTTATAATTCTGACGGAAGCGAAGCTGAAATGTGTGGAAACGGCAGTCGTGCCTGTGCCCACTATGCTTTTGAAAATAATCTTGCAGATGCTAAAATGAGTTTTTTAACCAAAGCAGGAGTTATTTCTGCAGAAGTCAATGAAACAATGGTCATGAGTGAGCTCACACCCCCGTGTATTTTAGAAAAAAATATACAGTATAAGGGAAAAAATTGGGTAAAGATTGATACTGGAGTTCCGCACCTTGTGAGTTTTACTGACGATATAGAAAATTTTGATTTACAAGAAGCGAGGGAATTAAGATATAAATATAATGCCAATGTCAATATAGCTTTTGTTGATGGAGATAATTTAAGAGTTAGAACTTATGAAAGAGGTGTTGAAGGTGAAACTTTAGCATGTGGAACGGGAATGGCAGCATGTTTTTATGTGGCATTGCTAGAGAAAAAAGTCTCAGACAAGATTGAAGTTTACCCGAGAAGCGGTGATACGCTGTATCTGGGTGTTAACAATAGAACGATTACTTTTAAGGGTGAGATAAAGAAAGTTTTTGTAACAGAGATTAATGAGTAAATTTTTTTATTTTTTTTCATAACCATGGATGCACACGAGCCGCACCTAAATTAGGTGCGGCTAAAGTCGCCCTCTCATAGTTATGTATAAAAGCTTCATGATTAAAGCCCCGCTGCCTCAACGATTTTAGCTTGGTGGTCTGCTATGAGAGGTTCGATAATCTCATCAAAAAGTCCACCGCCCATAATTTCGCCTAATCTATAAAGTGTCAAGGTTATGCGATGGTCTGAGATACGATTTTGCGGATAATTGTATGTTCTAATTCTTCCACTTCTATCTCCTGTTCCTACTTGTGCTGAACGGGATTGGCTATCTTTGGCTTGTGCTTCTTGCATTTGAAGATCATAGAGTCTAGCTTTGAGAACTTTCATGGCTTTGTCTTTGTTCTTATGCTGCGATTTTTGGTCTTGATTTGTAACCACCAAACCAGTTGGCAAGTGTGTTATTCTTACAGCAGAGTCAGTTGTATTAACACTTTGACCTCCACAACCAGAAGAGCGCATAACATCAATTTTTAAATCATTTTCATTGATTTGTATTTCAACATCGTCTACTTCTGCCATAACAGCAACTGTAATAGCAGAAGTGTGAACACGGCCTTGAGATTCTGTTGCGGGAACGCGTTGAACTCTATGCGTTCCACCTTCGTATTTCAACCTACTATAAACTTGATCCCCTTTGATAAGGGCAATAACTTCCTTAAATCCACCTGCATCTGATGGAGATGTACTTAAGAGCTCTACATTCCACCCTTTAAGTTCCGCATAACGCGAATAGGCATCAAAAAGGTCTCCTACAAAGATGGCAGCTTCATCGCCACCTGCACCAGCACGAAGCTCAACGATAATATTTCTATCATCATTTGGGTCTTTTGGCAAAAGAAGAAGTCTGATCTCATCTTCTAGCTCTGGCTTACGTGGCTCGAGTTGTTTAAGCTCTTCTTTTGCCATCTCGAACATTTCTGAATCTCCAAGCATAACTTTAGAGTCAGCAATATCTTTGAGCAAAATTTTATACTCTTTAGCTTTGTCAACAATTTTTAAAAGGGAAGATTGTTCTCTTGAGAGAGCTGTCATGCGCTTGATATCAGAGGTTATTGTGGGTGAACTTAGCATTTCGCTAAGTTCATTATAGCGGTTGATAAACGGCGTAAGTTTATCAGATAACATAAGTTGTTACCGTTACAGAGCGTTTACAGTTTTTTGTAGACGGCTTACTTTTCTTGATGCTGTAGCTTTTTTCAAAACGCCTTTGCTTACAAACTTGTGAATTTGCTTGTTAGCTATTTTAAATGCAGCAGTTGCTTGATCTTTGTTGCCTGCTTCAACAGCAGCTGCAACGTCCTTTACGATATTTTTAAGACGAGTTCTATAAAAACGATTACGCTCTGCACGAACGATAGTTTGGCGAATTCTCTTAATGGATGACTTGTGATTTGCCATATAATGAGTCCTTCTCATAAATTTTAAGTCCGCAATAATAGCTTAATTATAATTAATCTTAAGTTAAATAGAATGCAATATTTTATATTTGTGTTAAAATATGGAACTTAAATATTGGAAAAATAGCATGAAATTATTTGGAACAGATGGTGTACGAGGAGAGGCTGGTTCGTTTTTGAGTGCACAACTTGCATTGAGAGTTGCGATGGCCGCTGGAATTTATTTTAAGAACCATTCAAAATCGAATAAAATTTTAATTGGTAAAGATACAAGAAGAAGCGGCTATATGATAGAAAATGCCATTGTGAGTGGTTTGACGGCTATTGGCTATGATGTTATCCAAGTTGGTCCTATGCCTACACCTGCAATAGCTTTTATCACTGAAAATATGCGTTGTGATGCAGGGATCATGATTAGTGCTTCTCATAATTCGTATGAAGACAATGGCATCAAATTTTTTGATGGGCGAGGTGATAAACTCTCAAGTGAAGTCGAGTGTGAAATTGAGGCTATTTATCAAAATGATGAACTTTTACTTGATGCGCAAGCTACAGAAAAAAATATAGGTAAAGCTAAAAGAATTGATGATGTCATAGGACGCTATATCGTTCAACTCAAAAATTCTTTTCCAAGAGAGCTTTCGCTTCAGGGGATGCGAATTGTACTTGATGCTGCAAATGGCGCAGGTTATAAGGTTGGACCGACGGTTTTTGAAGAGCTTGGAGCAGATGTTATTGTTCTCCATGACAAGCCTGATGGATTTAACATAAACGAAGGATGTGGAGCCCTTCAGCCAAAAGATTTGTGTGAGGGTGTTGTGAAATTTAGAGCTGATTTGGGAATTGCACTCGATGGGGATGCTGATAGACTTGTGGTGGTGGATGAGAAGGGAGAAGTTGTTGATGGCGATCAGCTTTTGGGCGCACTGGCATCGTACATGAACGACAGGGGGACTTTAAGAGGGGGTGCGATGGTTGCTACTGTTATGAGTAACCAAGGACTTGAAGACTACTTGCATGGCAAAGGACTCAAATTATTTCGTTCCGATGTAGGTGATAAAAATGTTTTAGAAATCATGAAAAAAGAGAATATAAACTTTGGGGGAGAACAAAGTGGTCATGTTATAGTAAGTGATTTTGCTAAGACTGGAGATGGGCTAGTGTGTGCCCTCCAAGTGTTAGCGCTTCTCATTCGTACCCAGCAGAAAGCTTCTAAAGTATTGCGTCCATTTGATCTTTACCCTCAAAAACTTGTAAATTTAAATATTAAGGTCAAAAAACCACTCCATACGATAGTGGGACTTTCGGAAAAACTCAAAGATTTAGATGAAAAACATATCCGCCATCTTATCCGTTATTCGGGGACAGAAAATAAGCTAAGAATATTGCTAGAAGCCAAAGATGCCAAAATAATGAATGCAAACATGGATGACATAGTGGAATTTTTTCAAAAAGATTTAAATGCCTAGCGTTTCATTACGACTGAGTGCGATATTATCGCTAGCGATGGTTGGTGTGTTTATAGTTGATCAAAATATTAAAATGCTTTTTGTTGAGGGGTTTCGTTACTACACAGAGTGTATAGATTTTATTTTGGTGTATAACAAAGGCGTTGCTTTTTCTATGTTTGCGTTTTTGGATGCATATTTAAAATATATACAAATTGTTCTTGTTATGGGAATTCTTGGCTATGTGATTTATTTGAAAAAATTATGTTATGCTTTTCCAGCAGGACTTATGCTCGGCGGTGCTTTTTCAAATATTTATGATAGATTTATTCATGGCGGCGTTGTCGATATGGTTTACTGGCACTGCGGATTTGATTTTGCAGTGTTTAATTTCGCAGATGTCATGATAGACCTTGCTGTTGTTTGGATTTTAGTACTAAACTACAAAGAAAAGTGGTGTCGAGGTTGAGTGTAAAAATACCCAATAAGAGAAAAAAAGGTAACTAAAAGCACTTTTTGGATAATATTGTTCAAAATAATAGTTAAAATTAACAAAAATAAAGGAAATTGATGCAAATCAAATCAAATAAAATAGATGGTGCAAATGCTGAGATTATAGCGACAATCTCTATGCAAGAAGTCAATACTAACGTGGAAAAAATTGCTAAAGAATTAACTAAAACTGCAAAAATTGATGGGTTTCGTAAGGGTAAGGTTCCAGCATCTGCTGTGAAAAAGCAATATGGTGAACGTTTAGTTCAAGATGCTGAGGCTGAGGCGCTTCGTGATGTTCTTACGAAAGGTTTAGCAGAGTTGAATATAACAAAAGAGTCTTTAATCGGAGAGCCTAATGTTACAAAATTTGACAAAAGCAGTGACAAAATTGAAGTAGCAGTAAGAGTTGCCATGCGCCCTCAGATAGATTTGGGTGAGTATGCTTCCATGGTTGCACCATTTGACAAACCTGTTGTTGCTGATGCAGATATTGAAAAAAGAATCATAGACTTAGCGCAAGGGCAAGCTAATCTTGTTGATGTTGAAAAAAATCGTAAGTTAGTTGCGGGTGATATAGCTGTTATCGATTTTGAAGGTTCTGTGGATGGCGTTTTGTTTGATGGTGGCACAGCGAAAGATTTTCCTCTCACCCTTGGTTCAGGTCAATTTATCCCTGGTTTTGAAGAACAAGTTATCGGGCTAAAGAGAGATGATGAAGCGGTAGTTAAAGTGACTTTCCCTCAAAATTATGGTGGTAAAGAGCTCGCTGGCAAAGATGCAGAGTTTAAAGTCAAAGTCAACAAAATCCAAGTCAAAGAAGAGATACAAATCGACGATGCACTTGCTGCTAAAATGCTTCCAGGTGAAGAAGATAACTCTGTGGCAAAATTAAAAGAATTAGTTAAAAATCAGCTTGAAAACGAAGCATTAGCAAAACTCTACAACGAAACTATGAAGCCAGCTCTTTTAGAGTCTTTGGTAGAAGGGATCAATTTTGACTTGCCAGAATTTGTAGTCGAACAAGAGATTGATATGGCTCTCAACAAAGCAGCAACAAGCATGAGCGAAGATGAGATTAATGAGCTTCGACAAAATAGTGATAAATTAACTACTCTTCGTGAGAGTTTCCGCGAAGATGCTTCAAAAAGTGTCAAAGCTACTTTTATCATTGACTCTTTAGCGCAGGCTGAGAGTGTTAAAGTCTCTGAACAAGAAGTGATGCAAACTATTTATTATGAAGCGATGCAAATGGGTCAAGACCCTCAAAAAGCGTATGAGCACTACAAGGCGTCGGGTTATATTCCAGCTATTCAGATGTCAATGGTTGAGGACAAAGTTCTCTCAAAAATTCTCAATACTAAGATAAAAAAGGTTTAATACAATGAGTTATATCCCTTATGTAGTAGAAAAAACAGGCAGAGGAGAGCGTTCGTATGATATTTATTCTCGCCTTTTAAAAGATAGAATTGTTATGTTAAGTGGAGAAGTTGATGACCAAGTTGCCTCCTCTATCGTGGCACAATTTTTATTTTTAGAAGCGGAAGACCCTGAAAAAGATATCTATTTTTATATCAACTCTCCAGGGGGAGTAGTCACTGCTGGCATGGCTATTTATGACACTATGAACTATATTCGCCCTAAAGTTGCTACGATTTGTATAGGTCAAGCTGCTTCCATGGGTGCATTTTTGCTCTCTTCGGGTGAGAAAGGGAAGCGTTATGCTCTCCCTCATGCTCGCATCATGATTCATCAACCGCTCGGTGGAGCAAGAGGTCAAGCGACAGATATCGCTATTCAAGCAAAAGAAATTTTGCGCATGAAAGCAGAGCTCAACGAACTTATCGCAAAACATACGGGACAGAGTGTTGAGACCGTAGAAAAAGATACAGACCGTGATAATTTTATGAGTGCACAAGAGGCACTTTCATATGGGATGATTGATGAAGTTTTGGTAAAAAGTAATAAAGAATAAGGAGTTACAATGGCAGGCACATTAAGAAGTAGAAGTCGCCGTAATATTAACGATTTAGCATCAGACTCTGTTGCAACTAAAATGCTTGGAATAGATTCTCCCTCAAGTGATTTAGAGATATATTCAAAAGAGGTGTTAAATTCACTTATTAATGACAACTTGCCTCCAACTCCAAATAATTTTTCACTCTATTTTGATAGATTGCTTGAAAATAAGAGTGAAAATCTTCGTAAACAAATCCACTCCATTCTTGAACTTGAAGAGAGTAATGATGCTGAAAATACCATTACACTTGAGCAAAATCTAAAAAAAGGTTTTTCGTCTATAAAAAATATTTTAGGAGTTACTGCAAATCTCTATAAAAATGTGAGTTTAATGACTAAAATACTTGAAAAAAGAAAAAGCGAATTCACGGAACTTTCAGATATTGCCTCCAGTGCAATACTTGTTGGGTCTATAGAATCAGATATTTTAAAACTCAATTCTATTTTGAAAAAACAAAATTTACAGATGAAAACTCTTTATGACGAAACAGCAGAAATTGTCAAAAGTGTTGAAAATGAAACAATTTTTGATAATCAATTTGGAGTCTATAACAAAAGATTTCTCCTTGCAAAAATACAACAAGAAGTTGAACTTATCAATGAGTTCAAGCATAAAAGTTCTCTTATCATGATAGAACTCTCTCGAGAGCTAAAGCAAAATGTCGCAAATGATAAGGCGATTATGCTTATGACAAGAACTATTGCAAGATTGCTTTTGAAAACTTCAAGACGCAGCGATATTGTTGCTCATTATGGAGGCGGTGTATTTGCTATGCTTTTAAAACATACGGATATAGAGAGTGCTCAAAGAGCATCCGAGAGGCTAGCAGAGTTAGTGTCTAACAGCAATTTCTTTTTATCAGACCGTGAGGTATTGCTGAAGATATCTATTGGTATTACCAATATTGACACCCATTTTACTGTTGATGAAATTGTTGTAAGTGCTATGGATGGGATACAACAGGCGTATCTAAACCCTAAGGTTGATTTTGCAGTTTCTCTTCGAAGCAATCAAGTGGTAAAAGAAAAAAAGTAGATTTATGATGTTGAGTATTGTCGAATATCCAGATAAAAAATTAAAAGAAAAATCCTCTCCTGTCGAAGTTTTTGATAAAGAATTACATGCACTTTTGGATGGGATGTATGACGCCATGATGGCATCCAACGGCATCGGACTCGCCGCTATTCAGGTCGCTCATGCAAAGCGGGCTTTGATTTTATCCATCCCTGATGAGAATTCTGAGCAATCAAAAGAGAACCTTATCGAGATGATTAATCCCGTCATGACACACAAACGCGGAGAAACTGTTTACCAAGAGGGGTGTTTGAGTGTTCCGAGTTTTTATGAAGATATCATAAGATATGAAACGATAAAAATAAATTACCAAGATAGAGATGGAAATACAAAACAATTAGAGGCCGATGGACTTTTAAGTATCGCTATTCAGCATGAAATGGATCATCTCGAGGGTATTTTATTTATCGATAAACTCTCCTATTCACGAAGAAAAAAATTCGAAAAAGAGTATAAAAGAGCGCAAAAAGAGAAAAAAATATGACACATTGCCATATTTTTCATTTTCCCCAATAATCTTGCTAGAGTTTTTCGTAGCTTCAAAGGGTTGCAGGACGAAGAGTCCCTGCCGCTAAAACAGACGTGTTCGTTTTAGTGCGTAACATCAGTTACAAATAAAAAAGGTTAGAAAATGAAACAAGTAAGTTGTGCAACTTATGAGGGACTTGATGCAAAAGTTGTTCAAGTTGAGTCAACTCTCACTAAAGGTCTCCCCTCTTTTTCGATAGTTGGCATGGCAAACACCGCTATAACTGAGGCAAAAGAGCGTGTGAAATCAGCACTCTTGAGCAATGAATTTTCTTTTCCTCCAAAACGTATCACCATTAACCTCGCTCCAAGTGACGTTCGCAAAGAGGGTTCACAGTTTGATTTGAGCATTGCTTTGATGATAGCTCTCGACCATGTGCAAAGTAATTTTGATGACTGGTTTGTTTTTGGTGAGTTGGGACTTGATGGAAGCGTCAAAGAAAATCTACACCTCTACCCGCTCATGCTCTCCCTTGCCAATCAACATATCATAAAAAAAGTCATCGTCCCTCATGATGCTCTTACAAAACTCTCAAAAATACCAAATCTAGAACTCTATGGTGTCAAAACACTAAGCGAAGCCATGAACTTGCTTCAAAATCAAGAAACTGCCCAGCCTAATACGGATGATGGTGGTATTGAGTATCCATTTTATGAGATTGATGGTGAGAAATATTATTATGCAAAAGAGTATGAAGAGGACTTTATAGATGTAAAAGGGCAAGAAGTTGCTAAGAGAGCCACGCTGATTTGCGCGGCAGGATTTCATAATATCATTTATGAGGGGAGTCCTGGCTGCGGTAAAAGTATGATTGCAAAAAGGCTCAGATATATTTTGCCGCCTATGAGTATGAGTGAAATACTTGATGTTGCAAAACTTGATGCCCTTGATTTAAGAGAGCCACAATTTAAGCCACAACGAAATATCCGCTCCCCGCACCACTCTTCAACTTTGGCGAGTGTCTTTGGCGGAGGTTCGCATAAAGCGATGATTGGAGAAGTGGGCTTGGCGCATAAAAGTGTCCTTTTTTTTGACGAGTTGCCGCATTTTTCCAAGAGTGTTTTAGAGGCTTTGCGTGAACCCATGGAGGATGCTAAAATAAGAATCTCTCGCGTAAACTCCAAAGTAGAATACCCTGCAGATTTTTTATTTGTAGGGGCGATGAACCCTTGTCCGTGCGGAAATTTGCTCAGTGCCTCCAAAGAGTGCAGATGCAACGAACTTGAGATTGCACGGTATAAAAGCAGACTCTCCGACCCCTTTTTGGACCGCATAGATTTAAACGTCGTCATGCAAAATGTGAGTGCCGAAGATACGCCGAGTTACTCTTCGATAGAGCTGCATAAAATGGTGGTTGGTGCGCACAAAATTGCAAAAAATAGAGGACAAAAAAATTTTAATGCAAAGCTCAGCGACAAAGAAATTGAGCAATATTGCGTTCTCACCCAAGAGGCTAAAAATGTTTTAGACATGGCAACAAACAGATTTGCTCTCTCTTTTAGAAGCATAAAAAAGATTCAAAAAGTAAGCCGAACCATCGCTGATTTGGACAAAAGCGAGATGATAGAAAAAAAACATGTGCTTGAAGCGTTGAGTTATAGAAGAAGATGAATTGCATGGGACTTCTTCTTCAACCCAAAACAGGCTCACGATAGGCTTCGCCAGTGTTTATTTTTAAACGTTGTAATACGTCGCCGCTGGATGATAAACAACTAGGGCACTTGTTGACTGCTCGGGGTTAATCTGAAAAGTTTCGCTCAGCTCAATGCCAAACTCTTCGGGTTTGAGCAGGTCAAAAAGAGGACGGCTGAGCTCAAGGTCTGGGCACGCCGCGTAGCCAAAAGAGTAGCGACTTCCTTGGTATTTGTTCATCTGCACATCGCTGAGTTTGCTCCCCTCACCCTCTGAAATATTTAAATCGAGTCGAATCTGTTTATGAACCATCTCGGCGAGTGCTTCTGCGAGTTCTACTCCAAGTCCGTGAAATTGGTAATACTCTGTGTAGTTGCCCTTCTCGTAAATGACTCTCTCCGCTTCGCTGATTTTTGCGCCCGCACTCACGCAGGTAAGGGCTATAACATCATGTCTCTCAGAGTGAAAAAAGTCGCTTAAAGCACGGTGGGGCAGTTTTCTTTGCCTTGGAAAAGTGAACTGCTTTATAGCTCTTCCTATTACATGTTCAAGCGGTTCGCGGTTTACTTCATCGGGTGCATTGTAGCCTTCACTCTCATCAAAAATAAGAAGCGTATTGTCATCACTTCTGCAAGGCCAGTAGCCGTAAATGATGGTCGGCTCGAAGAGTTTTTCATCTAAAAACTGTGCTTTTAGACGCTCATACGCTGGCATGACAACTTCATCCATCTGTTTTTTATGTGCCTCTTTACTCATCCCCTTCGAGCTATAGCCCCAACGGGATTTGAAAAGGATGCTATGGTTTACCCACTCAAACGCCATTTCAATTTGCACGGGAGTGAGTTTTAATTCTCTTCTTCCCCAAAATGGAGGCGTAGGAACTTTGACCTCGCGAGAGGGCATTTTAAGCTGCAAAAACGGAGGAATGATAACCTCTTTTTTCTCTAGTGTGACTTGCTCCTCTCTCTCTTTTGGATGTAAATCGGTGTCAAAATTGCCTGCTTCTATGCGGCTCATGGCAGTGACTCCATCAAACGCATCTTTGCAGTAAAAGATGGGGCCATCATAAAAAGGGCGGCAAAAGTCGTCTATAAAAGCGCGTGTAAGTGCCGCTCCGCCTAAGAGAATAGGAACTTTTATGTCCGCTGCTTTGAGTGCTTCTAGGTTTTCTTTCATGACCTGCGTTGACTTTACCAAAAGACCGCTCATGCCAAGAGCGCTTGCGTTGGACTCTTTGAGCGTTTTTACAAAAGTGTCCAAGTCGACTTTTATCCCTAGGTTTATGACTTTAAAACCGTTGTTGGAGAGGATGATGTCAACGAGATTTTTCCCCACATCATGAACATCGCCTCGTACCGTTCCCAAAACAAGAGTTGTATCGACCGCTTTATCGACTTTTGGCAGGTAAGGGTTGAGATAATCGACGGTTTTTTTCATAGTCTCTGCACTTTGAAGCACAAAAGGGAGTTGCATTTGCCCTGAACCAAAAAGCTCACCGACAACCTTCATGGCATCGATGAGAATTTCATTGACGATTTTCTCAGCTGCTATAGTTTTTCGAGCCTCTTCAACAAGCGGTATCATCCTCTCTTTATCGCCGTCCATCAAAAGTTTTGCTATTTTTTGCTCGTCGCTCATGAGCAGATACGCCGCATCTTCAACGTGGCTGTCTACGGCTTCTTTGGTGCTAAAATGTTCTATAAACTCAAAGAGCGAAGCCCCTTTTGGTTTTTTGTTGAAGATAAGATTGTTACAAATATTTTGTTCTTCTTTGGTGATTTTATTCAGTGGAATGATGTGCTTGACGTTGATGATGACCGAGGTGAGTCCCGCCTCGATACAGTGGTGCAAAAACATGGAGTTTAGGTAGGGTCTTGCATCTTTGTCAAGCCCAAAAGAGATGTTTGAAAGTCCTAAAACAGCTCCGACTTCGGGGTGAAGAAGGCGTAGCTTGCGTATGGCTTCGATGGTGTTTATGCCGGCGTCAAAGTACTCTTCATCTCCCGAACCTAAGGTAAAAGTTAAAAGGTCAAACACTAAATCTTCAGGGTTAATGCCATGCTTTTTGGTGGCAAGTTCGTAAATTCGCTCTGCAATTTCTATTTTTCTCTCCACAGTTTTTGCCATGCCGATTTCATCGATGGTAAGACACACTAAAGCCGCGCCGTATTTTTTCGCCAACTGACAAACAGTGTCAAATTTTTCGATGCCATCTTCAAGGTTTACGGAGTTAATGATAGGTTTACCGCCTATGAGTTTGAGTGCTTCTTCAAGTGCCGCAGTTTGCGTAGAGTCGGGCATAATCGGGAGGTTTATTTTTTGCGCATACAAAGACATGACCGCGTGCATATCTCTTGTCTCATCTCGCCCTGCAAAGCCCACACTTACGTCTAAAGCATGAGCGCCCGCACGAACTTGTTGTTGCGCGACACTGAGCGTTCCCTCGTAATCTTCGGCGAGCAAAAGCTCTCTAAAAGCTTTTGAGCCCGTTGCGTTGGAGCGTTCGCCTATAAGCAAAGGTGCGGGTTCTTGCATGAGTGCGACGTTTGAGAAGAGACAAGCAAGGGCGTTGGGTTGTTTTCCGCATGGCGGGATTGGTGTCATGGCGGCAACTCTGTTTACGAGCGCTCGTATGTGTTGGGGTGTTGTTCCGCAGCATCCGCCGAGAAAACTTACTCCGTTGAATGCGAGAAACTTTTCCTGTTGCGTGGCAAACTCATCGGGTCCCATTGGGTAGTAAGTATAGCCTCCGCGGTTTTGAGGAAGTCCTGCGTTTGCGTGAACGCTGATAGGCTTGCCCCACACTTCGCTTAAGGTTTTTACATGCTTTTGCACCTGTTCTGGTCCTGTTCCACAGTTAAAACCAAGGCTTAAAATATCAAAAGGCTCTAAAATCGTCGCAATAGTTGCAGCATCAGTTCCTATGAGCATGGTTCCGCTGAGCTCGATGGTGACGGAGACCATCATAGGAATTGCGGTACCTCTTTGTTTGTTTGCCTCCTCGCAGGCATGAAGTGCGGCTTTGATTTGGAGCGGGTCTTGGCAGGTCTCAAGTAAAAAGACATCAACTCCGCCGTCAATGAGTGCAAGACAAAACTCGGTATAACCTTTAAACATTGCATCGTAATGAATATGCCCTAAAGAGGGAAGTTTTGTCCCCGGTCCGATAGAGCCTAAAACAAAACGGGGATGCTCAGGCGTGGAGAACTTTTCGCACTCCTCTTTTACAAGCAAGGCTCCGGCTTTGGTGAGTTCATAGGCTCGATGTCC
>DJAA01000057.1:20023-44625 GCA_002428085.1 Sulfurimonas sp. UBA6014
TCGCGTAAAACTTCAGGGCAGGTAACATTTAAAAGCTCATTGCACCCCTCATTTTCTTCCCATGCGGCAGGCGGAATCTTCTCATGACGCTGTTGAAGCTGCGTGCCCATCGCGCCATCTATGATAAGAGGACGTTTTTTGATTGTTTGGAGTATATATTGTTTTGTATTCATGCATGTAAACTTTGATTTAAAATAAGGATTTTATTTTAGCGAGTCTGAACATAAAAGAGGCTTTGTGTTTGTTTATGCCTAGTTTTGTAAGCAATTCATAATGACTTTAAAAATGATTTTCGTTATAATTCATACAATTGTAAATAAAAAAATAGGAGTTAGTCATGGTAAAAAAAATACTTGTAGCTTTACTTTTGAGTCTGTCGCTATTGTTTGTAGGGTGTGGTGAGAGTGAGAGTGAATCTCGCTTGGAAACGCAGCAGATGCTTGATGATGCAAATTATGTTGGCGTTATCACAAAACTTGAGGGCAGAGCAGTCTCTAATGAGGATTATTTGGCACTTGCAGCGGCTTATATGGGAAAAGCTGGATTGAGCTTTTCTGATTTGGTAGAAGTGGTAGCCGCTAGTAATGAAAATGCAAATAATGATGCCTTTGGAGCCTTTGTTCAAAGTATCAGTACAAATAGTAGTCCAACAGCTTTGGCTGATTTGGGGAGTTCAACGCTCAATTATGAAAAAGTTATGAATGGTGCTTGTGAAGATGCAACGCTAACGCTTACAGATTCTCAAAAAGATATATGTCTCTTTATCGGTTTGGCCCAGAGTATGAAAGCCGCTACAACACTAAGTTATTTGGGAGATGTGGCATCTTTTGGCGATATTACAGGTGACCCCGACGCACAGCTTAGCGCCTCTGTATGTGCTATGCAGTACGCGTATGATGGAACTACGGGTGATGCATGTACAATTGAGCTCTTGGATACTCCTGTAACTTTTGATTCAAATAATACCTATGACGCACTCAAAGTAAGTGTAAACGCTAACACATATGATTTTTTCATGACAACTAACACAACGCCAAAACAAACTATCATCACAGATGGGTATTGTACGACGAGTTTTGTCTCATGTACGCAAGGGGATGAGGGATGTTATGTATGCCCAGTCAACCAAACAAAAGATGCGCAAGAACTTACTGCCGCAAATATTTTAGTGGATGTCCTCAATGGAGGATTTGACGCTGTTGTTGCCGCAACTGGAGGACTTGATAGTGATGTAGCTGCTGATATTGAAAAATATAGAACTGAAATCACGGGAAGTGCGAATGGTGATGTGACGGTTGAGTCGATTATCGATTATATTAACGAACAAAATAAGTAGGGGAAAAAGAGATGAAAAAAATAGTATCGTTAGCACTTTTAGGTGCTACAACTTCGTTAATGGCGATGTACGCCGAACATGCATATTTGTATAAAGATGCAAGAATTATGGGAATGGGCGGTGCAAATATTGCTGTGGGGTCTTACTCTACATCTGTTTTTTCAAACCCTGCAGGGCTTGCAACTATCAATAAAGAGAATGGTTTTGTAGTTGATTTATTGGGAATTGGTGTCTCTTTGAGTGAAAAAACACAAGAATTTATGGACGATATCGATCAAGCATCTGAGAGTGATTCTGAAATGGCAGCTATTCTTTCGAAATACTCAGGAGAGCATTTTCATATAGGGGTAGATAACTACACGGCTATTTCTAAAAATTCCGATAGTTTTGCTTGGAGTATAGGGCTTTTAGCTGCAGCAGATGTCAACTTTATGGCACACGGACATGGCTCACCGATGGGAGAGTTATTGGAGACAACTTCAAGAGCGTATGGCGGTCTTGTTCTTGGGGTCGCTAAGCCTTATGATACAGAGATTGGGCGTGTTGATGTCGGAATAGGACTTAAATATATTAGTCAAAAATCTTATGAGGGCTCACTTGGGATTACAGAGCTTGTGACTGAGGATGATTTAACAACAAAACTCCAAGATAGATACGAGAAAACTTCTACGGGGATTGGCTTAGATTTGGGTGCTACAGTACACCCTTTTGCAGATAGTCCGTTGCATCCGGCATTTGGACTCAGTGTTTTAAATATAGGCTCAATGGATATGGATGATAGCTATGGAGGACAGCCTATGACTGTCAATATTGGAGCTTCTATCACTCCAGAAATCCCATTTTTCAATAAACTCATCGTTGCAGTGGATTATGTAGATCTATTCAATGCCAATCAAACACGTGTCTATAACTACAATGCTGTGGGTGATACGGTAAGCTACACTGATTATGAAGAGTCTGATATGATGAAGAGACTTCGTTTTGGAGCAGGCTTAGGTCTTTTTGATACAAGTTTGGCTTCTAGTATGCTCAATGTTGGTATGTATCAGGGCGCCTATACTGCGGGAATCAATTTTGAACTCACTATCGTAAAACTCAATTTTGCTACCTATGAAGAACAAGTTGGGACAGGGAGTGTAAGCATTCCAGATAGAAGATATATGGCACAAATAGGTATCGGCTGGTAAGCTTTTTACAAAATTATTTTTACACATGCTTTAAGTGCATGTGTAAATCCCTCTCTCAAAAATACTCTTCATCATGACGAAAAAAATATCAATTATACTTGACTTATATCGTCAAATAAGTATATAATGACGATGAAATCCAATAAATAGAGGAGTTTTATCGTTATTATGGCAATTGCTTATATCCGACCAGATAAAAACTTTGATGCAGCACATGAACAACTTCAGTTGATAAATTCGTATGCTATGTCAAACAATCTTATTATTGACGATGAATTTATAGACCAAAAATCACAGAATAAAAGGCTCGATCAACGGACAGAAGTGACCGAATATTTCCACAAAAAAGCGGGAAATACTCTTCTTGTGTCTGATGTTTGGGTTTTAAGTACGCATATGGAAGATGTTATCCAGATGTTTAGTTGTATACTCAAGCATGATTTTAATGTACACTTTATCAAGCAGTCTGTTGTCATGTCAAGACAAAGTAGTGCTATGCTTGTACTTGGGTTGATGGATAACTTGCGCCAAACTATGCAAAATGATGTTGAACGTGCCATCGGAAGACCTTTTGGAAGCAAATCGACTTCGAAGTTTGACAAATACACAAATGACATTCTCACATTTATTCGAGAGAAAAAAAGTGTAAGCGAAATGGCAAGAGTGCTGAATGTGAGCAGAAGTTCACTCAAAGACTATATAGAATCACGAGAATTAAAAGAAGTTGCCTTTGGGTCGTTGCTCGTTGAATTTTCAGCCGATGCAGAGGAGCAGATTATCAACACGATAAGCTGCCCTAAGTAATAGTAACTGACTTTACGCACTTTTATAAAAAGAGCGTAAAATACTACGAAATTCTCGAAAAACAAAGTTTTTCGTAGCTTCTGGGGGTTGTAGGGACATTGTGCAGCAGCCACTAAAACGGACGCGTTCGTTTTAGTGGGTAATATTAGATATTAAACAAAAATAAGGAGCGTTACATGAGTGAAGAAAATAAAGAGATAAAAATACCAACGCCTTGGAGAATTGTACGCTACTACGTCTATGCAGTAGCTACTTTGGTGTTTTTAGCAGTACCATGGATAGTGATAGATGGACACCATTTATTTCTCCTTAGTTTTGACAAAATGAAGTTGCATCTTGCATTTATCCAGTTTGATATGCAAGAGTTATATTTGATGCCGTTTTTGCTTATGCTTATGTTTCTTGGTATATTTGGGATGACGGTTATGGGTGGTCGTGTGTTTTGTGGTTGGGTTTGTCCCCAAACAGTGTTTCGTGTTATCTATCGTGATCTTATTGAGACAAAACTTTTAGGGATGCGAAAGCGTATCAAAAACAAACAGCAAGAGCCAGATATGTCTAAGCCTGAAAACAAAGTCAAGCAGGTGATTGCCATATTACTTTGGACTGTTTTAGCCTTTGTAGCTTCAGCAAACTTTTTATGGTTTTTTGTTCCTCCTGAGGATTTTTTCGCTTATTTAGCTGATTTTGATAACCACTGGGTTCTATTTGGTACTCTCATCACAACAACGGCATTTTTAGTTTATGACATCATTTTTCTCAAAGAAAATTTTTGTGTTTATGTTTGTCCTTATTCTCGTATCCAGTCTGTTTTATATGATGAACACACGGTTATGGCACTTTATGATACCCACAGAGGGGGTGATATTTATGATAAAGAACACCATAAACTTTTCACCAAACAAAAAGAGTTGCAAGCGTTTGAGCCATCAGCTGAGTGTACTACGTGTGAGAGTTGTGTGACGGTTTGTCCAACACATATTGATATCCGTAAAGGTTTACAGCTAGAGTGTATCAACTGTCTTGAGTGTGTGGATGCCTGTACAACGGTTATGGGTAAACTTGGTAAAAAGTCTTTAGTTACATGGTCAAGCGATTATGAGATTACCAATCAAAAAGGAAAAACGAAGTACTTCCGTCCTAAGATTTTGGCTTATATGGGGCTTTTGGTTGGTATTTCGATTATCCTTGGAATGATGGGCAGCACCAAAGAGCATATGCTTTTAAATATCAATAAAGAGACGCGTCTTTACTCTACGCAACTCCTTCCTGATGGAAAAGTAGCCGTTGATAATGCGTACGAATTTTTACTACAAAATACTCAAAGCGAAAGTATGGAATACTATTTTGAAGTTATTCCTCCAAAAGAGATGGAAGGCAAAATATTTATCCTAAGACCTGATAAAGCGTTTACGGCGGTTCCAGGGATGAAAAAGAAGAAAATTGTTGTGCTTCGAACGACAGAGATTTTAGCAAATGATCCGAGAAAAGATACAGTTATTCCGATTGTTATCAGAGCGTATGCAATAGGACATGAAGATAAAATCGTTGTGTATAGAAATTCTACTTTCATCTTCCCAAAAGAAGATATCCTCAAAACTGCAAACTAATCTCTCCGCCCTGGCGCAAGCCAGTGTGTGAGAGTGCTCTATAATTGGGGTTTAAAACACAATCAGATAAACTCTCGCTTCAAGTTGTTTTATGGAGTGTGTTATGTCAAAAAAAGTTCAAAAAATTATCTTTTTTGTTGTATTTTTATATCTTTTCATAGGTTTTTTTATCGTTCCTTACGTTTTAAAGCAAAAAATCATAGAGCTTGTAGAACAAAAAACGCACGCAAAGTTACACATCGATAGACTCTCTTTTAACCCTTTTATTTTTGAACTCTACATGAAAGGATTAGAACTCACCGGAGTCAATCATGAACAACTCTTCTCTTTAAAATCTTTGCTCCTAAACGTAGAACTCTCCTCATTGGCGCGCTTGGCTGTTCATGTATCAGAACTCACCCTTGAAGAGCCTAAGGTTTTTTTGGTGTATGATGAAAATAAAACACTCAATATGCTCACCATATTAAAACCAAACGATACCCCAGAGGATGAAAATACAACGCAAAAAAATGAACTTCCAAGGGTAATCATCGATACCATAGCCATCAAAAATGGAACGCTTAACTACGAGGATTTTACAAAAAAAAGCAAGTTTGATTTTTCATGGAATCAAATCGGTTTTGAGCTTAAAAATATAGATACGTATGATTTTACTCAAAGTGATGGGGAGATTCGGTTGTATTTGAGTCTTGGTGATGGGGGATTGATAGACCTTAAAAGTAAGATTTTGGGTTTTAAGCCTTTGGTGCTTGAGGGGAGTTTAAATTTTGAATCGAGTAAATTATACACTCCATGGAAGTACTTAAGAGATAGTTTGCGATTAGAAGTTGCCGATGGAAAACTCTCTTTTAGCACGAAATATGCTTTAAATTTGGATGACTTAAATGCTACAAAATTTTACAATCTCAATATGTCTCTTGAAAATCTCAGAGTCAAGCCAACACAAGAAAATCAAGATATCTTAAATCTCGACTCCTTTTATCTTCATGAGGCAACCATCAAGCCCATGACACAAGATGTGTATATCCAAGCCATAGGTTTTCACGGGCTCCATGTGAAGGCAAATCGGGATGCTAGCGGAGAGCTTGATTGGTCAAAATACACGCAAATAAAAACGGCAAATAAACCCAAAATAGAGAATATCCCAGACCAAGAAAACTTAAAAAAACAACAAACGACTCCTCCTGCATGGAGTGTAAAAGTGGACGCTCTTGCGCTAGAAAAAATAAAAATCGATTTTTTGGATAAAGGGATAGAGCCTAGGGTCATGACAAAAGTCAATGACTTTAATCTTTATGTGCAAAATATCACACTCGCAGGAGTAGAGCCTTTGATGTATCAAATGGACATGAAGCTCAATAAAAAGCTCCAATGCAGCTCTCATGGAAGCCTGATACATAAAGAGTTGGCGCTCGATGCGTATGTGAAATGCACCGATTTTGATGTTGCGCATTATGAGCCATACATAACAAAAGCGGCAAAAGAGGCTTTAGAAGTTTATGATTTGGACTTGCAAACTGCTGAGGTCGATTTTGATGCAAATGTGAGTCTCAAAGATGTTGCGTCTCAAATAGTAGCGAGAGTAAACCATGCAAATGTTTCCTTGAACCATTTTGCGCTGAACAAAAACACGACACAAGAGAGACTCCTTGACTTTAGTAAGTTTGATATACATGCAATCACCCTTGATACAAAAACAAAAGAGCTCACCATTGATACAGTGATGCTAGATGATTTGGGTATAAAAAGTGTCCGATACAAAAATGAGCGTTTAAATTTTGAAGATTTAGTCCGTTTTCCAGCTACACCACAAGTCCCGACTGCTCAGGGTAAATCGCAAAAAATAACAACTGTAAAAAATACGAAAGAAGAAAAAAGCTATAGCGTTAAACTCCACCATTTTGGGCTAAATGGTGGAGATGTTCGTTTTGATGACAGGGTTGTGACTCCTAGTTTTACAAGTAAAATTGATGCCATACATTTGAATGCGTATGGGTTCGATTCGGAGAAAAATAGCTGGCTCAAGTATGATTTGGCATGGCGCGTCAATGGCAAAGGAGAGACAAAATCCAGTGGCAAAATACGACATACTCCTCTTAAGGCAGAGGGGCTCTTTGAGCTTAAAAAAATAGCACTCGCATCACTTTCCCCATATATAAAAGAGCACGCATTTGTAACTATAGAGGATGGCTATTTGAGCACTGCATCCAAATTTGCCTACGAACAAACAGAGAAAAATCCTCGTTTTTCTACAAAAGGGTCCTTCTCTTTAGAAAATCTTTATGTAAGTGATACGCGAGATGCCTCCTGTCTCATGTCGGTTGAAGATTTAGGACTCAATTCATTTACGTTTGAGAGCCCTGCAAATAAGCTTTATGTCCATGAGATTGACCTCAATGCTTTGTATGTCAATGTATTCATCGATAAAGATAAAAATATGAATCTCGCCTCTTTATCCAATCCAAAGAAAGAGACGAAAACAATCCAAACCACTCAAGTGCCATCAACTCCAAGCGCCTCTCATGCAGGGTCAAAAAAGCCATTTTCACTTGACATTACAACGCTCAATATTACCAACAGCAGTGCAAAATTTGCCGATTTATCTTTGCCTTTGCCTTTTCAAACCAATATCCATGATTTAAATGGAGTCGTTTATGCCATCTCCAATGTCTCTGGAGAGACCAGCTATGTGGACATTAAGGGAGAAGTGGACAAGTATGGCTCAACTCAGTTAAAAGGGACGATTAATGCAGGCAATCCTAAAGAGTATATGGATTTGAGCTTTGATTTTAGAAATCTAGATCTTAGCTCCGTCAGTGGGTACAGCGCCTCTTTTGCAGGGCGCAAAATAGACGCTGGCAAGCTTTTTCTTGATTTAAATTATAATATTTTAGACTCACAGCTTCTTTCTAAAAACAGTATTATCATCAAAAAGATACAACTTGGCGATGAGGTCAAGGATGCAGGGAAACCCTTGCCTTTAGGTTTGGTGATTGCTTTGCTTGAAGATGAAGAGGGTGTTATCGATATAGATATGCCCATTGAAGGAAATGTAGATGCACCTGATTTTAAATATGGCGCATTAGTGCTCAAGACCATAGGCAATCTCATCGTCCAAGCAGTTACTTCCCCTTTTAGATTTTTAGGCTCCATGATGGGGATAGATGCAGAGCAGTTGGACTATGCTGAGTTTAAACCTGGACTCTCAAAAGTCATCTCTTCAGAGCATGAAAAGCTTGACAATATTGCAAAAATGATGGCAAAAAGACCTAAAATAGCACTCTCAATCACTCCTGTGTATGATGAAACAGTTGATAAAAAGGGACTACAAGGGGAGAAATTGGCTGCGATGGTTGTACAAAAAAGCGGTGTCAATAATAAAGAAACGCAGAGTGATGCTATGCGTGTAGAGTTACTTGAAGAAATTTATAAAGAGCTCATAAAAGAGGATGCACTCTCAAAAATAAAAAATGACCTCAAGGCTACTTACAAAGACGATGCACTAGAGCGTGCATATTTGAGCACACTCAAAGCAAAATGTCAAGAAGCCCAGAGTGTCTCTAAAGAAGAGCTAGAACTTTTAGCTACAAGTAGGGCTTCTGCTTTAAAATCTTATTTGATTGATGAAAAAAATATTGATACGCAAAGAATAAAAATTCTCAAAATCGATACACTTAATGGAGATAATGAGAAATGGGTGCGAAGTACACTTGCAATTGATGTAGAATAACGCTCATGATTTACTCAAAATAATTTAAGAATAGAAGGATTTAAAAATGGCATTTTCACCTCAAAAGCGCAAGGGTACTTTAAGCGGTATATTTTTTGTTGCTATATTTGCGGCGGCAGCTACGATGGTAGCCGATATAAATTTTGTAAAATCATTGGGTATTTCCCCTTTGGTTATTGGTATTGTGATGGGTATTTTTTATGCAAATACGCTTCATAATCATATCCCAAGTGAATGGGAAACAGGTATCACCTTTTCAGGCAAAAAGATTTTACGATTTGCGATAGTTTTTTACGGTTTTCGTATAACTTTTCAGCAGATAGCTGAGGTGGGGATGAGCGGTTTTATGGTCTCGCTCATTATGCTCAGTACTACCTTTTTACTCGGGACGTATCTTGGTGTTAAAATTTTTAAAATGGATAGAGATACTTCCATGCTGACGGCTTCAGGTGCCGCAGTGTGTGGAGCTGCAGCGGTTTTGGCAACCGAGCCTGTTTTAAAAGCAGAGGGTCATAAAACAGCAATTGCGGTCTCCATGGTTGTTTTATTTGGGACGATTTCGATGTTTATGTACCCTGTTTTATACGCTTCCATCATTGAGCCCGCTGTGGGATTTTTGCACATGACACCTCAAGAGTTTGGTATTTATGTTGGTGGAACCATTCATGAAGTGGCTCAAGTCGTAGCGGTTCCCGCTTCTATTTTAGGCGCTTCAGCAGAGATGGCTAATTCTGCCGTCATTGTAAAAATGACACGCGTCATCATGATAGCGCCTATGCTCATCGTTCTTGGCATTTATCTTTCCTATGCCGCCAAAAAAACAGGCGAAGCTGGTGGCGGAGTCAGTCTCGTTATCCCATGGTTTGCTGTTTATTTTATCGGTATGGCAGGCTTTAACTCTCTTGGAATTGTCCCTCAAAACATCGTAGATATCATCAATGAAATAGATACGTTTTTGCTTACCATGGCGATGACTGCACTTGGTATGGGGACAATTTTTGCAAAGTTTAAAGGTTTGGGTCTTGCTCCTCTTTATACTGCAGGAGCCATGTTTGCGTGGCTTGTAGTGGGTGGTTTTGTTGTTACAAAACTCGTAGTAGCGGCTTTTTAACATATTGGTTACACTAAAACGAATGTGTCCGTTATGAGAAAGTGTGTAAGGCCATATTTTAATAAAGTTATTTGAGTAAAAACTATATAATGAACATCTAAAAAATTCTCAAAGGAGCTAGGAGTCATGTCATATCTTCCCAATACATTAAATGCCTACTGGCTCTGGAGAGAAATTTCCTCAAAGCTTGGTGTCTCAAATCCTGCCTATAAGTATTGGAAACAAACGGTTACTTTAAAGCTTAACAACAAATACGTTTTTCTTCAAAAAGAGACTTTGCCACAAAAATATGAGCACGTAGAAACTCATTTAACAGATCTTAGCGGCTATTTGCCCATAAAATTCGCCTCAGATCAACTGCATGTAAACGAACACATTTTTTCATATGATAAGATGAGACTTTACAAAGAGTTTGAGTACAAATATGTCCAAGATGTAAAATTTGTTAATATCAAAAAGTTTTTCAGAGAAAATGGGATAAAAGTTCAAAAAAATTCCCTTATCCATTTAGGAAAAATTAAAGAGTTAGACCTCAGTGCCAACTGCACTTTTTATAATCTAAAAAATGATTATGCCATCGTTGTTTATGAGTAAATAAATGAATACTTTTTTTATAGAATACCGTGACCCCCTTTTTAGCATCATTATATTTTTTGTCTTAGTGTTTGTCATAACGTTTTTATCGTACTGGTGGGGAAGATATAAAAGAGAGGAAGATTATAGACATCTTGACAAATTTCTAAGGCAGTTTCGCACGCTTCCCTCTCAAGTAGAGCTGAGCGTTTTGATAAGCAAAGGGGATCTCTCAGAAAAGTCATGGCTGCTTTTAGCACAGTCGTACGCTAAAAGTGGCGATTATGAAAAAAGTATCGAGATATATAATGAGCTCTTGCTTGTAGCAGATAAAAAAAACTATAGAGACACAATGTTTTTGTTGGGAAGAACTTACTTTAGAGCAGGGTTTCTTGAACGTGCAAAGCAGGTTTTTTTGGAAATTTTGAAAACAAATCCACGAACACCACAAGCGCTTACCTATCTTCTGCTTGTCTATGAATCCATGCATGAATACAAACTCGCGCTCGAGATTCNNAGATTCTCGAGCCACTCCAAGAGTTGAGCAAGCCTACTGAGGCTGATAGTGCCTACTTGCATTCGCTCATGATTATGCATGATGCAACCATGCCTACGGAAGAAAAAGCAAAAAGGCTCCTTGGAATTTACAAGCAAAGCAATAGACTTGCATACTTGGTGTTTGAATATCTTTTTCGTACAAAACCACATTTAGCATGGGAAAACTTTGATAGCTCTAAAAGCCATTTGCTTGTGGATGTCCTTTGGCAAGTGCAAAAAAAAGATTTGGATTTAGATATAATTGCCAAAAATGGGTATTTAAGAGAGCTCTATACTGCACGTGGGGATGTAGATCTCGTGACGAACAGCACGATATTTGAGTTTGATGTCCTTATCCATTTAAAAAATAAAGCCAATGCTACCCTTGCTTTTGAGTATATTTGCAATGATTGTAAGCAAATTTTCCCATTTGGATTTAACCGTTGCAGCAACTGCCATGCTTTGGAGAGCTCCATTGTAGAGTTTAGTCTAACAAAAGATTATCATAGGGATTTTAGTGAAGAAAATAACTCTTTTCAGTGATGGAAGTGCTCTAGGCAATCCTGGACCTGGAGGTTATGGAGTCGTTTTGCGATATGGAGATAAAGAAAAAGAGCTCTCTGGCTGCGAGGCACACACGACGAACAACAGAATGGAGCTTCTTGGGGTGATTATGGGACTGAGAGCTTTGAATGAGCCATGTGAAGTGACCATCATCTCAGACTCATCGTATGTTGTCAAAGGGATAAACGAATGGCTCGAAGCCTGGAAAAAAAGAGACTTTCAGAAGGTTAAAAATCCAGATTTATGGCAAGAGTATATAGCCGCTGCAAAAGGGCATATCATAAAAGCACATTGGGTGAGAGGGCATGATGGACATGCCGAAAATGAGCGGTGCGATACATTAGCTAGAGTCGCCCNNGCTCAAAACATGAAACATTCACTGTAATCGAGGGAAAAAATGGGTAAAAAAATTGAAGATTTAGAGAAAAAATTGGGCTATACGTTTCAAAACAAAGAGCTCCTTATCGAAGCGCTGAGCCATAAAAGCCATAAGCAGCCCTACGATAATGAGCGACTTGAATTTTTGGGTGATGCCGTTTTAGACCTTATTGTAGGGGAGTATTTATATAAAAAATTTTCCAAATCTGCTGAGGGCAATTTATCTAAAATAAGAGCCTCTCTTGTGAATGAGACAGGTTTTGATAAATTGGCTCGCTCGCTTGAACTTGGAGAGTTTATTTTCATGTCAAATGCCGAAGAGAACAATGGCGGCAGAGAAAAGGCCTCTCTTTTATCTAACGCTTTTGAAGCAATCATGGGGGCTATTTATCTTGAAGCAGGCTTAGCTACAGTCAATGCAATCGCGGTAGATTTGATAGAAAAAAATTATGATGAAATCTCTTTGGACCATCTTTTTAGAGACTACAAAACAACACTCCAAGAGCTTACTCAGGCAAGATTTGGAATCACACCTGAATATAAAGTTGTAGCGAGTCGAGGACCTGATCATCTCAAAGAGTTTGAAGTTGCTGTCATGATAGAGGGCAAAGAGTATGCAAGGGCAATAGGAAAAAGCAAAAAAATGGCACAACAAGAGTCTGCTGAGCGGGCAGTTGCAATCTTGAAAAAGGAGATATAATGAATAGTTTTGGGCAAAAATTACGATTGAGTACTTTTGGCGAATCTCATGGAGTTGCGATTGGATGTCTTTTAGATGGGTTACCAGCAGGACTTGATATAGACGAAGCCTTTATCCAAAGTGAGCTAGACCGAAGAAAACCTGGAAAGAGCGAATTTGAAACAGGGCGAAAAGAAGAAGACAAAGTTGAAATACTCAGTGGCGTTTTTGAGGGCAAAAGTACAGGGACGCCCATCGCGATGATTATCTATAATACGGATCAAAAGTCTAAAGATTATACGAATATTAAAGATGTATTTCGCCCTGGACATGCTGATTTTACCTATTTTCATAAGTATGGCATCCGAGATTACAGAGGTGGCGGTCGCTCATCGGCGAGAGAAACGGCTGCAAGAGTTGCAGCGGGAGCACTTGCTAAACTTATGCTTGCGAAATTAAACATTACTATCCATAGCGGTCTTAGTGAAGTGGCCGGCATCAAATCAGAGGTTTTTGACTATGAAAGTGCTAAAAAAAGTATCATCTATTCGCTTGATCCAAATAAAGAAGAAGAACAAAAAGCTGTGATTTTAAAAGCTAAAAATGACCATGATTCGGTAGGCGGAGTCTCTAGAGTTGTGGTAAGGGGGGCGCCGAAAAGTTTAGGTCAGCCGCTTTACTATAAACTTGATGCGCTTTTAGCAGATGCCATGATGGGGATAAATGCAGTGAAAGCCGTTGAAATTGGCGATGGTTTTTTAAGTGCCTCTCTCCTTGGTTCGCAAAATAATGATGCCATTAGAAACAGCGGCTTTTGCACGAACCACTCGGGTGGTATTTTAGGCGGAATCAGCAATGGAGAGGATATTGTTGTGAATGTATATTTTAAACCAACCCCTTCTATATTTAAGGTGCAACAAACAGTAACAACCAAAGACGAAGAGGTAGATTTTTCACTCAAAGGCAGACATGACCCTTGTGTGGCTATTCGCGGGACAATCGTTTGTGAAGCCATGGCAGCCCTCGTTATAGCCGACATGTTACTTCTTAACATGGGCTCCACTCTTGCGGGCGTTTGTAAATATTATGAGTAAAAATATGACAACTATCCATTTACTTATTGAAGATGATTTCGTTGAAGAATTTATTTCAGGATTGCCAAGAGATAAAGTCACTGTTATCGAAGAAGATTTTAAAGAAAATCAACAGCTTCTTCAGGCAGAGCTACAAAACTATCTCGAAAATAGAAGTGTCCCAGTTCCTTTTTATGAGAGCATGAAAGAGTTGGACATTTGGCTTAAAGAGAGGCAAATATAATGGAAATTTTTGCTTCTAAACTCTACGAACAACAACTCAAAGATATTTTGTCTCTTCTGCTTGCGCATGACTACAAGATGACAAAAAATTTCAAAATGTATCTTGATACTATTATTGTAAACATGCCCTCTAAAGAAAAAAAGTATCAAAAATCTCTCTATTTTGATGATGAAAATATAAAAGATATTTTATTTCAAGGGTGCACGATTGTTTTTTTTATTGATAAAAAAAACAATCGATATGTTCTTTTAGGTATCACTAAGAAAAGCTAAAAGGACAAATAAAACAGTTCTTGTATCGAAATGTAACAAAGTAATTTTTTATAAGAAAGCAGCACTTTTTTATCACTTTGTTATCTAAAATCTTTTGTATAATAATTACTGATATAAATTTAGCATGAAGTATAAGTGGCACAAGGTCTACCGAGTGTTTTAACATTTAAATATATATGCAACAATATTAAGGAGAAAATATGGATAATAAGCAATCTAACCAAGATTTATTCTCTGACTCAATTGAAGAAGAAAGTAAAATCTCTGATAGAAGAGAGTTTTTTAGAAAAACAGCAGCGCTTGGAGTAACTGCACTTGCAGGGACAAGCCTTTTTGCTTCGCAAGATGATCCAGCGATTATGCACCACGCGCCGTGGGGACAAAAATGGGGTGACCCTGTTACTAAAAATCTTTATGGAATGCCATCAGCGTATGAACACAATGTTGTTCGAAGATATACACAACTGCTTGCATCGGGAAACTATAGAGCATCAATCGCCGTCACACCTATTCAAGAGTCTACAGGTATCATTACACCTAATGGTCTTTTCTTTAGTCGTTCACACGGTGGAACAGCGCATGTAGACCCTAAAGAGTTTCGTTTGATGATTCATGGTTTAGTAGAAAAACCAATCGTTCTTACGCTTGAACAATTAAAAAGATACCCTAAAGTAACACGTACACACTTTATTGAGTGTCCTGCAAACGGTGGGCAAGAGTGGAGAGGACCGCAATTTAATTCTCTTCAATTTGCCAAAGGTTTCATGAGTTCTGCTGAGTGGACAGGTGTTTATATCAAAACTATTCTTGCAGACTTAGGTCTTAAGCCAGAAGCAAAATGGATGCTTAGTGAGGGAAGTGATAACTCAGAGATGGGGAGAACGGTTCCAATCGATAAGGTTCTTGATGATGCTATGATAGTTTGGGGACAAAACGGTGAAGCTCTTCGTCCAGAACAAGGGTATCCAGCAAGATTACTCCTTCCGGGTTGGGAAGGTAACTTATGTGTTAAATGGCTCAAACGAATAGAATTTGCAGCAGAGCCATGGTATTGTAAAGAAGAAACATCTAAATATACTGCTTTAAAGCCAAGCGGTAAAGCAATACAGCATTTCTATGCAAATGAAGTAAACTCAACGGTTGTTTCTCCATCGCCTGAGATTCCATGGACAGATCTTCAAGATGGACAACGTGTTGAAATTGAAGGACTTGCATGGTCTGGTATGGGAACGATTACTGGTGTTGACCTCTCATTTGATGGTGGAAAAAATTATGTAGAAGCAAAACTTAAAGGTCTTGTTCTTCCTAAGTCATGGACTCGTTGGAGTTATATGCATACGTATAAAAAAGGTGAAGTACTTTTGCTTACATCACGTGCTATGGATGATGCAGGGTATATTCAACCGACGGTTGATGAAGAAACAAGCGTAATGGGTGTTGAAAGTGTATACCACAGAAATGGGGTTGAAACTTGGGAAGTTACAGCTACAGGAGAGGTAAATCATGTTCAAATTAGATCGTAAATTAATTATTTCTGCGTCGCTAGTGACTGCAGTCGCATTATCTGTTGTCGGATGTTTTCAAGGAGGAGATGTAACACCTCCTCCTTCAAGTGAGTTTAATAATCACGCTACGATAGATGGTGGTGTATATTATCCTGTAAAAGATGGCAGAACAGGTCCTTATCGTATAAACGAAGATACACTAAAAGGTGGCTTTAGCCATGGGCGTACTCCAACTGCAAATGAAATCGCAGCATGGGACAAAGATATAATGCCAGATGGAACAGGCTTACCTGAGGGAAGTGGTTCTGTAGAAGAGGGTGCAGAAGTATATGAAGCACAGTGCGTAAGCTGTCATGGTGATTTTGGTTCAGGTGGAGCTGGGTATCCATCACTTGCACAAGGAAATGCTGTTACACTTCAAAAGACACTCAAAAATCAGAGAGTTAAACCAGACGCTGATGGTCCAGTTCGTGTTTTTGGAGCTTATTGGCCGTATGCAAGTACCCTTTGGTGGTATATAAGAGATGCAATGCCTCATACTAAATCTAAATCGCTCACAGACAATCAAGTGTATGCTTTAAGTGCATATATTTTAAATATCAATGAGTTTGAAATAGATGGTGAAAAAGTAGATGATGATTATGTTTTAGACCGTGCAAAATTTCTAAAAATTAAAATGCCAAATGTCGATGGTTTTGAACCAATTATTAATGGTCCGCAAGCGTTAGACAATGTAAGAAATTATTATAAAGATGCTAAAAACTTCGGTGGACTTAACCTTAAGCAAGGTGCTGTTCGTTGTATGACTAATTGCCAAAAAGAGACAGCTGTAGTGACTCGTATCCAAAATGGCGGTATCAGTGATTTGAATCCACCACTTTCAAGTGTTAGAGATTTGCCTGCTGAGAAAGCGGTAGTTTTAGATCCAGCACAAACTTTATATGAAGAAAATTGTAAAGTATGTCATGCTGATAGTAGTATGGGAGCACCTGTAATGGGTGATAAGGTAGCTTGGGGTAAAGTCACTGCAAAAGGTATCGATAAAGTTTATGCCAATGGAATGAACGGTATCAATGCTATGCCTGCAAAAGGTGGCGCTAATCTATCTGATAAAGATTTCAAATCTGTTGTTGATTATATGATCAACTCAAGTAAATAATAGAAAAGGAAATAATATGCAAAGAAGAGAATTTTTAAGTTTAACTCTAGGCTCATTAGCGTTAGCAGTTTTACCTGCAAGCGTGAGAGCAGAAGATTTTAGAGTATCAAAGCCGACAGTTTGGACGGCTCATACTGTTGATGAAGCTATAAAAAATATGTACGGAACAAACGTACTTATAGAGCAAGGTGTAACATTAACGGCACCAGATGTTGCAAGTAATGGTGGAGCTATCCCTGTTGAATTTTCAACAACTGTCCCTGCAAAATCTATCGCAGTATTTCAAGATGCAAATCCTGAAGCAGCAGTATGTGTTTATAGCATAGGCGACAAAGATGTAACTGAATACGAAATTAAAATTAAAATGGGTAAATCTGGCACAATTACTATCGTTGTAGAAGGTAAAGATGGTAAATTGTATGCAGCTAAGAAAACTTTAGATGTTGCACTTGGTGGTTGTGAGGGTTAATCCCTTTGGTGAACAAAATCGCGGTGTGAGGAAATTAAAGAAGAGCTTTGCTCTTTTTTAAATACATATAAATCAATGCAAAGGTAAATTATGAAAGTAAAAGCAAAAATAAAAGACGGTATAGTTGAAGTTAAAGCTATGGCTAAGCATGATATGACAACTTATAATCAAGCTGAAAAAAAGACAGGAAATAAGGATGATGCAAATTTTATTACGCACATCACTGGAACTGTAAATGGTGAAACTGTCATTGACATGTCAACAAGTCAATTTTTATCTAAAAACCCTATTTTTAAGTTTAAATTTAAAGGCAAAGAGGGTGATGAGCTTATCATGACTTGGGTAGATCGTAAAGGCAACACGGTAACAGAAAAAGCTCCAATCAAGCCATAATATCTGTTTATTATAAAACTTCTCTGTCATTATTGAAAAACAAAGTTTTTCATAGCATGAGGAGAGTTAGAGGGACGTCATGTCCCTTGTTAAATAGTGAGATGAAATAGATACAGGGAAAATTATTCTGAGAGAAGAAGTAACCATACACGATACCGACACCGCCGGAATACTTCACGACCGCATGATGGAAGTTGGAGCTCAACTGCTTGTGAAAACCATACAAGCAATTGNNAAATTATGCTTAGATTAGTAATTAGAATTTTTCTTATCATCTTTTTTACTACATTCGCCCTCCAAGCAAGAGAAATTAATATAGACAAATTAATTGAGACTGCTACTTCTTCAAAAAAACATTTATTAGTTTTTATACATCAAACCGATTGTGGTTATTGCGTCAGCATGATTGATTTTACACTTAATAATGAGATAGTAAAAGCATATATCAAAAAAAATTTTATTTATGAGCATGTTAATATCCGAGAAAATGATGTCGTGACTTATAAAAAATTTAAAGGCAATGGACGAGAATTTTCAAAACATGTTGGATACGCTTTTTATCCTTCTGTACTATTTTTTGGTAAAAACAAAGAGATTATATTTGGTGAAGCAGGATATATTGACACAAATTTGATGCCAAATGAGAAAAGATTTTACACCATACTTCATTATATTCATTCACGCGCATATAAAGAAAAAGAGTTTGATGATTATACGTTTGACATAAAAGAGGAGCTTTGATGCCAGAAAATGAAGTTGGAAAAGTCATAGAACTTTTTGTAAGTATAAAAGGTGGTGAGAGAGAAAATCGACAGGAGATGAGTGTTGATGAAGAGGGCATTTTTGATGATAAGTTTTATGCTAAAGGAGCACAGCGCTCAGTATTGATTGCCTCTTTATTTAGTTACGATTTAGCTTTACAAAATAATATCGATGCGCCAAAAGGCTCTTTGGGTGAAAATATACTTATTGATTTAAATCCGTATAATCTTGAAGCAGGAAGAGAAGTTTTCATCGGTGATGTGGTTCTTGAGATTACTAAAAATTGTACGATTTGCAATTCATTGGCAAAGGTAGATGAAAATCTTCCTAAAGTTTTGAATAAAGACCGAGGGATATTTGCAAAAGTAATCAAGAGTGGAAAGATAAGAAAGGGAGATTCTGTAAAATTTTAAAATATTAATAATATTTATATCTTAATATGTTAGTATAGTGTTATAAGTTTCAAATGTGCAGATGCATATTTGTCCCATAGTTTGTAGGTTTCAAAAGGAGAAACAATGAAAAAAGTGTATAGTTCGTTCTTTGCTGCTTTATTAGCAGTTGTTATGTTAGGTTGCAGTTCAGCTGCACCAGTAGTTGCCAAGAAAGTAGAAATTCCGGCTAATAAAGTTCAGAGTGTTCAGATTTATTTTGCAGACAATACAGATGGCAAAATCACCCCTGAGTCTATTTCAGCAGCATTTGACAGCGTTGGATTGACAGTTCCAGGAAATAATAATATGAATGGTCCATTTAAATTAAGATTTAATAATACGTATTACAATACGTATAATTTAGGGATGTTTATCAATGGGGATTTAACATTTAAGTTAATAAAAAAATACCCAAATTTTGGTGCCTTAGCACCACTAACAATGTCGATATGGTCTGATGATACAAAACACACCATGAACATTTCTACTTTGACAATAGACGGAATGGCAAGAGCAGGTAATATTCCTGTAACAGACCCTGATTTGATAGCGTATGCAGAACTTGTAAAAGTTGCTCTTGCAAAAGCACTACCAAATGGTGCATTTAAGCCACTTGACTTTACACTCAAGTCACCTGCAGAGTCATTTGCTATTACCTTTGAAGCAACTCTTGAAGAAGGTGCAGATGCAACTGAGTACAGAGAAAATTTTGAGTCAGAATTTGAAGGTGAACTTGAGCCAATAGGTTTTTTACTTCCAAATTACACAAACTTAAAAGAGGAGCTTTTTGACAAAGCAGGGTATGATGAGTATGACTTTTATGTAACATATTCTATTTGTAAATTTGACGTTATTTACCCAGTTTCTCGTCTACATCCAGAAGCGGGTGCATACGCTCCATGTTCATTTTATGCTTACAAGAAAAAAGGCGAAAATAAAGCACATATGGGATTCTTAGGTGTCGATAATTGGATTACAACTCTTGACATTGAAGATGAAGATTCCATTAAGCCATTACGTGAAGCTCAAGGGATGATAGAAAAAATTGTAAAAGAGATGACAGAGTAAGCTATGAAACTTATTCCTTTCTTATATACTCTCATCATAGGTCTTAGCTTTATGACAGTAGCGGGTGCAAATGACAAATTTGTACCTAGCAAGAACAAAAATTTAGCTGTTATGTATACATTTGAAAAAGAAAATGATATGCGTTTTGATGAGTTTGCCAAAACAGACCTAAAAAAAATAGGTTTTTTTTTAAATGACCCTCACCATAGAGTCAACGATGCTTATGAAACAAAGTTTGGTAAAACTGATTTGAGTGTTATAGGTTTTTCATCCATACTCAATGAAGAAGTTGTTCGTCCTATGCTCAACAAAGACCCACGACTTGGTGGATTTAGCCCGTTTAATCTATTAAACTATAGAAAAAAATCAGATATGAAGACGGTTGTTGCGCATATAACACCCGAAGCAATACTCGATATTTTAGAGATAGATGATGCACAAATCCGAAACGATTATATTGCCTCATTTAGACCTCTGGATGATTTGATAGAAAAAGAGCTTGGCGGTGTTAAAAGTTATGTGCCGCTTCAAGGGTATGCAAAAGACACTATGATGAACTTTGAGATACCTTTTGAGACCCAAGATGACATTGACGAATTTTTGGAAGATTTTCAAGAGCGTTTTGAGTTTGCTTTTGAGACCAAAGGGTATATTATCGCAGGTTTTTATAATATCAAAGAGAGTTTCAATAGCCAAAAAGATGTGATGCCTGGTTTTGTCTCTTTTTGGTCGTATGCTTTATGCCATATCCCTTATTCGTACACTGTTTTTGATGGGGAAAGTGCTGTTCCGATGGCAGGTATATTTGCACCTTGTTCTATGTATGTGTACGTCAAAGAGGGTGAAAATAAACTCGTTATTGGTATGCCGACTCTCTCGGCATGGTCTGCTGCCATTGGCATTACAGATGCGAAAAAACTCCAATATGTTGCACACTTAGATGAAGAGATTCCCTCTATTTTAGAGAGCCTAGGGGCAGTTGCAACACCTAATGGAAACCCTTTAGTCAAACGTTAATCTACTTGAGAGTTTCATGGGCATAAAACGCACATGAAACCTCAATCCTTTTTATCCATAGCATCTTTAGCCGATTTAAGTGCAGTTCCAAGAGCTGTTTTTGCAACTCCCCATGCTTGAATACCCATTCTTTTTGCCTCTTGAGCTGTTTGTGACTGCAGCGCTTTTTCACCTTTTTTCACTGCGGATTTGGCGAGAGATGAAAACCTCTCTTTCATGATTTGTGCAGTCTCTTTTGAGATGTAGATAAGTTCTTCAAGATCATAGTGCATATTTTGATTGATCTCAAGCAGGAGTTTACTGATGGTTTGAGAGCTTTCACCTGCCTTTGTTTGTATAACTTGTGAAAAAAGAATGTCGGTTTGATTTAAATCTTCAATGATTGTTTCGTAGTCTTCTATGAGAATATGTTTTGCTTCGGCTGGTATAAAGACAAGTCTCTTTTTAAATCGCTCTATAGCACGAATAAGACCGCCTCTCATCCCCTTGAGCACCGCTGTGAGTATCGCATCGGCTCGTGTTGGAGTTGCCTCTGAGATATCTATGGCAGATTGTAAGATGGTAGAGAGTATTTTTCTCACCCGAATTGTATTTAAAGAGCCCTCTTTTATCGCCTCAAATGTCAACTCTTTGATGACCTCTTGAAGTGTCAAATCTATCTCTCCATCTGTATCTTTTTCAAGAGCTGTGATGATGGTCGATTCAACCATCTCACCGATGATTTCAAACAAATCTATCGATTGGAGTTTAATTTGATGCAGCTTTGCAACTGCTGGAGCATCCTCGTTGCCAAGTTGTGATTCGATGGCATTAAAAATGTCATATTTTGCTCTTTGAAGGGCGTCAGATTTTTTTTCTAGACTTCGCTCTATCTGCTCTTTTTGTCCTAGAAGTGCTTCAACTTCATCATGAAGCGTCTGCGTCTCAATGGTTAAAATGGTAGTGGCAATTGTTTTTAGCTCGCCAAGCGAGAGCTCTTGAGCTTCGATTTTCCACTCCTGACTTACATGTGCTAAAGCATCAGCAACTCTGAGTTGCATATTTTCAAGTGTGTGGTTATAAGAAATTTTGACATCTCTTTGCAGTTTTTCTAAATCCATTTCTATCTCCTTGTTAGAGTACCATTTTTATATTTTGATGTGCTTTGAGAGCTTCATAGATAAAATTTCTCTCTTCTTCGTTTGCAATCACCAAATCAAGATTCATGCTCACATACTTGCCGCTTTTACTGACATGAGAGTGGACAAGGTCATACTCCATTGCCAAAACAACATCATGAATAGCTTTTTGGATAGCTTCTTTTTCGTAACCTATGAGTTTGTACGACCACGAACAAGGATAAGAGAGTTCAAGTTTTTGCAAACTATCGTTTAAAATTTCCACTTTTGCCCCCCATTTTTTCTTCAAGCTGTATGCTTTTTAAAATCATCCCTTTATCTATCGCCTTTACCATGTCATAAATAGTGAGCAGTCCAATGCTTGTCCCCGTAAGTGCTTCCATCTCAACACCCGTTTGCCCTGTGAGTTTTGCAGTGACCCTCAGTTTAAATCCCGGTAGCTCAGGCAACTCCTCTACATCACAGTTAATGCCACTAAGATTGAGCGGATGGCACATCGGTATCAAGTCACTTGTTCGCTTGGCTCCCATGATTGCAGCAATGACCGCAGTTTGTAACACAGGACCTTTTTTCGTCTTTTCACGCACGATAGCCTCATAAGCGTCTTGACTCATCTGGATAATCCCACTCGCAACAGCAACTCTTGTAGTCGCCTCTTTGTCCGAGACATCCACCATCTTTGGCCTTTGATTTTCATCTAAATGTGTTAAGTTCATGTTTTTTCTTTCTAGGTAAGATTAGCGTTTATTATAGCAAATGGATATTAACCCCTCGTTACATAAAACTCATGCCATGCTAAAATCTGATATAATTTTATATATAAAAAATGGATAGTTCCTTATGCCCTCAACAACCCTCTCTCCTTATAATCGCATTTACCAAGCAACTGCTGGGCTTGGATTAGATGGTGTGGTTCGTATCCGTGTCGGTGAGTACTATGGCACGGGGGTTGTGCTCCTTGATGGGAGAAGTATTCTCACCGCGGCACACCTCTTTTCAAGTTCTGCCGATGTTTTAGAGACACAAGTGATTTTTGAAACCCTCACGCAGTATGACAGTGAGGTAACTATTGAGTCAATAAAAATTCATCCCGAGTATGACACCGATGCATCACAGGCAGACTTAGCCATCATTCGCTTAAGTGAGTCTGCATTTATAGATGCACAGCGCTATAGCCTCTACAGGGAAGAGACCATTCAAAACCAAAGTTTTATATTTGTTGGGTATGGAATAGCAGGGAGCGGAAGCCAAGGGACCCAGACAACTCCGTATGAGCCAGTGCGTCGCATGGCACAAAATACCGTAGATGGCGATGCTGACTTACTCAACCAATATTTAGATGCATCCATAAGCTGGTCACCTCCTGCTGGGACCCAATTTATAGCTGATTTTGATGATGGCACTCCTACGCATGATGCTAGTGGAGTGCTTCTTGACGTCGTACACACAGGTTTGGGCGTGAGTGAAGGTCTTATAAGTTCTGGTGATAGCGGCGGACCAGCGTTTATAGAGGACAAAATAGCAGGTATCGCGAGTTACACGGCTAGTTTGTCTTTGGGCGCAAGCCATCCTGACATAGATGATGAGATCAACAGTAGTTTTGGAGAAACCGCCGCTTGGCAAGAGGTGAGTTATTATCAGCAGTGGATAGACCAAGAGATGCGAGCCCATTATGAAAATGCTCCCGCAAATGCAACTGAGGTCATAAAATCGGTAAGTGAAGGGGATGTCGGCACAAGTTATGTTTACTTTTTGCTTGAATTTACTGGAGTAAGAGAAGAGGCAGATGAGATTTTGAGCGTTGATTATACTACGAGAGATGGGACAGCAATGGCTGATGAGGACTATTTGCCACTGAGTGATACACTCAGACTTTATCCGCAAGAGACAAAAGCTGTTATCGCTGTAGAAATTATTGGGGACATCTATAGTGAGCGGGATGAATACTTCTATCTTGATGCGACAAATCCAGTTGGTGGAAGTTTTGGCGAGGGAGTTGTGATGCTCACAGCTATGAGAACTATAGAAAATGATGATGGTTTGATAGGATGATGATAAGAGATGCGTTGAGATTTCTTCTGGTGCCGGCACGAGGATTCGAACCCCGGGCCTGCTGATTACAAATCAGCTGCTCTAGCCAACTGAGCTATGCCGGCAAATAAAAAGTAAAGAATTCTATCTCGCTAAACTTCAGGTAAACTGATTTTATGTACAATTGCCCTCATGAAAAGAAATATAACCGCAAAAACATTTACCCCCTCTTATGATGTGCTTGAAGACAGGATAAGGCTCTCTATTAACTATCAAGATATCAGTGATAGAGTTGATTTTATGATAACACGAAGTTTTATCTTAGACCTTTTACCAACTGCAGAAGAGTTTTTGGCAAAATATTATGGTGCTATAACTACCCCCACGCAGCAAGCACAGACAAATAATGACTCATTTTCTCAAACAGATGCTGTAAATTTAGAGCTTTTACGGACAAGCGACGAACTTCTTAGAGAGGTAAATTTCTCCTTTAAAGCCGATACGAAAAAAACCCTTATCACGTTTAACTCCCAAAACACTGCTGCACA
>DJAA01000057.1:44642-45114 GCA_002428085.1 Sulfurimonas sp. UBA6014
AAATATTTGGGGTAATTAAGGCAGCAATACCTAATATCAAATGGGGAATCTCACACCATTTTTGACTCTGGCACCTATTTTTTCTATTAAAAATAGTGTCGTAGTTATTTAATATTTCTTAAGTTACTTTCTTGTATAATTTCCCTTGAATCTAAAAAAGGGGATATCTTTGGCGCGAAAATTGAGAGTTTTTGTACAAGATACACCACAGCATGTTTTGCTAAGAAGCATAAATGAGATGGATGTTTTTAGAGACGATGACGATTATGAAGCATTTTTGAGTATCGTGGATGAGACAAGTAAGAAACATGATTTAAAAATTCACGCTTATGTCGTTATGAAAAACTATTTTGAGTTTTTAGCTACCCCTTCAGATGATGAGACTTTGCCAAAAATGATGCAAAGTTTAGGAAGAAGGTATGTTGGATATTTCAACAAAAAGTACAGCCGTTCAGGGACTATTTGGGAAGGG
>DJAA01000057.1:45132-45362 GCA_002428085.1 Sulfurimonas sp. UBA6014
TGATGTGATGGCGTATATCGAGAGTAAGTCACTTGAACCTCAAAACAGCACCAAATACAGTAGTCTAGCTAAAAATTTGTATGACCAAGAAGACGCCATTGTCTCCTATCATGCGCTTTACAAAAAGCTAGGATTTACACAAGAAAAAAGGGTGTTGGGGTATAGTCAAATCTTCTCTCAAAACAAAGATGGACAAAAAAGTCATTTTATACAAATGTGTCTTGAAAAAC
>DJAA01000008.1 GCA_002428085.1 Sulfurimonas sp. UBA6014
AGTCTCTGCCCATTCATTTGCATATTCTTCAGCTTCTTCTTTAGTATCAAAACTTTGTATCTGTTTGATACCCTGCTTTTTTGCGCAGCCACATAACTTTTCTATAACAACATGATTCATGATTACGACAACCTACTATTTTGGGATATAAGGTAAAATTGGTCTTTAAGCTTATTAAGTTGTTGAATAATTAAATCGTGATGAGTATCACTTAAAATGTAATGTTGCTCCATAAAGTCATACATTTTATCAATATTTGTATATATTTCTNNTAGAAGGTTCTCTTTTATTTTTTTCTCAACATCCATGACAAACCTTTTTACAAAGATTTATGCATATTATGTACTAGTAAAGAAATAATGAATGGGATTTGCTAAGAAAAAAATGATTAACGAAAAAAGCCACCTTCAAAAGAAGGTGGCATGTGGCAATAAATGAGTAGCGCTGTTTAACGAATCAAGTCAAAGAAAAAGTCTGTTGAAGCGATACCTTTAGTATCTTCATCAAGCTGGTCAAGAACTTTGTTCGTAATCCAAGTTAATAAGTTCAGAGCGCCATCATATCCGGCTATTGAATAGCGGTGTAAATGGTGNNTTCCCAAGCTGGAGCTTGGGAACGAGAAAATGAAGAAAAAATGATAAATTAGCGAACCAAGTCGAAGAAGTAGTCAGTTGAAGCGATTTCTTTTGTCTCTTCGTCTAACTGGTCTAACACTTTGTTTGTAATCCAAGTGAGCAAGTTAATTGCGCCATCGTATCCGCTGATTGAATAACGGTGTAAATGGTGACGGTCAAATATTGGAAAACCAATATAGATTAATGGAATGTTTGTATCTCTCATAAGCTCTTTACCGTAACTGTTACCGATCATAAAATCAACCGGCTCTGTAAACAGTAATGAACGCATGTGCCATAAATCTTTACCCGCCCATACATGACAATCTTTTGCAGCAGGTGAAGTATCAAGCAGTGCTCTCATCTCTTCTTCCCAACCACGTGCAGGATTGTTACAAAGTACGTGAGTCGGTTCAGCACCCATCTCTAGTAAGAATGAAACCATACCTACCAAGAAGTCCGGATCTCCCCAGATGGCGAATTTTTTACCATGCATATACGGGTAAGAATCCTGCATAGCATCGACCAAACGGCCACGTTCAGTTTTAAGTTTTTGAGGAACATCTTTGCCTGTGAGTTCAGCTAACTTCATCACAAATTCATCTGTCCCTTTGAGGCCGATTGGGTTAGAAAAACCACCTGCATGTTTCTCTTTTTTGAACATTTTCATCGTTTTTACAGTTGCATATTTTTGTAAAGAGATCGTCGCTTTTGCATTAAGGCAATCTTTTGCATCTGCAATTGGCGTTCCTCCTGCAAACATGCTGTAATCACCCGCAGGCATATCCCACTGGTCAGAGTGATCTCCGAGCATTGTATACTCAGCGCCAAAAGATTCTACTATAGCTTTAACAGAACGGATAGACCCTATATACGTCTCAAATCCTGGAATAATGTTAATCTTGCCATTCGTTTCCTCTTTTTTATGACCCTCACTCAGCTGAGATAAAATCCCGTGCATCATGTTGTCATACCCTGTAATATGACTTCCTGTAAACGATGGAGTGTGCGCATACGTGATAGGAAAATCTGCTCCTAAAAACTCGCCGCCATCTTCTTCTTTTGCAGCACTCGCAAACGCAAACAAGTCATCACCGATAACCTCAGCCATACATGTCGTAGAAACTGCAATCATCTCAGGCTTGTAAAGAGCCGCACAGTTTTTTAGACCATCTTTCATATTTGTAAGACCGCCAAAAACCGCAGCATCTTCAGTCATAGAGTCTGAAACACAAGGTGTCGGCTCTTTAAAGTGACGTGTAAAATAAGAACGAAAATACGCAACACACCCATGAGAACCATGAACATATGGCATCGTATTTTCAAACCCGAGTGCCACCATAACGGCACCAAGAGGTTGGCATGCTTTTGCAGGATTGATCGTGATAGCTTCACGAGCGAGATTTTTTTCTCTATAATCCCAACTCTTTGTCCACTCAGCAATCTCAGCAGTTTTCGCAGGATTTACGGCACCCATTCCGCCTTCAAATTGCTTTTTATTTTTTAGAACTTCTTTGTATTCTGGTTTGAGAAAAAGATCTTTACCATTTACAATATTATTGACATCTTGCATTACACTTCTCCTTCTTTATCCCAAGGTGCTTTTGTGTGAGCCCATACTGGAGAGTTTATTGCAAGATCCATATCTGCTGCGAATATTGCAAAACCATCATAACCATGATAAGGACCACTATAATCCCATGAGTGCATCTGTCTGTAAGGAAGACCCATTTTTTGAAATACATATTTTTCTTTGATACCCGAAGCTACTAAATCTGGTTGTAATTTTTTAACAAAGGCTTCAAGCTCATACTCGTTGACATCATCATAAATAACAGTTGAGCGAAAAATCTCATCTTTGGTTCTTTTGTAGTCATCATCATGAGCAAACTCATATCCTGTTCCGATAACTTCCATACCCAAATCTTCATACGCACCAATAACGTGACGAGGACGTAGACCGCCGACGAACAACATAACTGTTTTGCCCTCAAGACGTGGACGATATTTTGCTGCAATTGCATCGACCATCGGTTGATATTTTGCAATCACTGCTTCACACTTGGCTTGAATGCTCTCATCAAAAAAAGCAGCGATTTTACGCAAAGATATGATAGTTTGTGTTGGACCAAAGAAGTTATACTCTATCCAAGGAATCCCATACTCTTTTTCCATGTGACGGGAGATATAGTTCATAGAACGGTAGCAGTGCAACAAGTTGAGTTTCACTTTTGTTGTTTGAACCATCTCTTTAATCGTCGCATCACCCGACCACTGCGCTACAACACGCAAGCCCATTTCCTCAAGTAAAATACGGCTCGACCAAGCGTCTCCACCAATATTATAATCCCCGATGATAGCGACATCATAGTCAGTTACCTCGATAGGCTCACCAAGGACAGTAGGACTTCCATCAAAAACATAATCACGCACCGCATCATTTGCAATATGGTGACCAAGAGACTGAGAAACCCCACGGAAACCTTCACAGTTTACGGGAACTATCGTTTGACCTGTTTTTTTAGCATACTGTTTTGAAGCGGCATTGATATCATCACCGATAAGACCAATTGGGCACTCAGATTGCACTGTAATCCCGTTGTTTAACGGAAAAAGCGAATCTATCTCTTCTAAACATTTTGTCAATTTTTTGTCACCACCGAAAACGATGTCTTTTTCTTGAAAATCTGAAGAGAAATTCATAGTAACAAAAGTATCAACTCCTGTTGTCCCTATGTAGTAGTTACGGCGACCTGCACGGCTGTATTGTCCACAACCGATAGGACCATGTGAGATATGAACCATATCTTTTACTGGACCCCATACAACGCCTTTACTCCCTGCATACGCACATCCGCGTTGACTCATGACACCAGCGACTGTTTTCTTGTTTGAGCGGACATCACCACACGTTTTTTGACTTTCATCATCCGGACTGCCCACACCCAAGTGTTTAGAACGGTTTTTTGCAGCTTTTTCAGGATACGCTTTTAAAACTTCCTCGATAGCCGCTTTTTGTTTTGATTCCAATGATTCTGGACCCATTTTCTCCCCCTTTTTATCTAGTGTTGAGTTAACTTCTTATGCAGCTCTAATTTTAAAGTGAGCCATTGAGTCAAATTTTTTACAAAGAGCCATCGTCTCATCATCACTATCTAATCTTTTTGAAATCTCAGCAATTTGATAACGGTTTGTGTAAATCATATAATCTGTTTCAGCAGTTTTTATATAATGGACAAGCGCTTTGAACATAAAGGTATTTTTGTTTGTATAAGAAAGCTCTTCTTTTTGACCATGGTATTCAGTAGACATTTTAATCTCATTAATACCTGATGCATCTATATTGGCTTCATCTAACTTTGCAATAACTGCCTCGTCTGGAATTTTGTTACCCATTTCAGCTGGGAATCTAAAACCTAGTATAAACATGTATTTCTCCTGTTTGATCTATTATTTTTTTTATGAGAATTTTGTGACTCCCTTTATGGGGAATCACACTAAAGCGTAAGTGTCCAGAAGCAATGACTACGCTTCTGCTTCACCTTTACCGATGTTATCTTCATCTGCTTCTAAGTCAAGACCAAATTTCATAATAAGTTCTTCAAGATCATCCATCTCTAAAGGAGTTGGAATAATTTTGTAATCATTAGCGATGATTTTACGAGCGAGTTCTTTGTACTCTAAAGCTTGATCAGATTTTGGACTATACTCAACAACCGTCATACGACGAATTTCGGCACGTTGAACGATATTGTTACGTGGAACAAAGTGAATCATATGTGTTCCAAGATCTTCAGCTAATGCAACAGCAAGGTCGTACTCAAAATCTGTCATACGAGCGTTACAAATAAGACCCGCAAGTCTTACTCCACCAGTATTTGCGTATTTTAAAATCCCTTTTGAGATGTTATTTGCAGCATACATGGCCATCATTTCACCAGACATAACGATATAAATTTCTTGCGCTTTACCTTCACGAATTGGCATAGCAAATCCACCACAAACAACGTCCCCTAGAACGTCATAAGATACGAAATCAAGACCTTCAGCATCATATGCACCCTCTTCTTCAAGAAAGTTAATTGCCGTAATTACACCACGACCAGCACAACCAACTCCTGGCTCAGGACCACCTGACTCAGTACAGTTAATCCAGCCACCTGAAGTGTCTGCGGAAAATATTCCCGCACCAGGTTTGAGTGCATCTTCAAGCTCTAAATCTTCAACTGTACCCATTTCAGCAGCGAGTTGTAAAATAGTATTTTGAGCTTTTTCATGCAATATCAAACGTGTTGAATCTGCTTTAGGATCACAACCGACAATCATAATATTTTTATCGAAGTAATGAGCCATTGCAGCCAACGTATTTTGAGATGTGGTTGATTTACCAATCCCACCCTTTCCATAGAACGCTATTTGACGTAATGCAGCCATTTTTTCTCCTTAATTTAGCACACCCGCAAAACCTATTTTTCATAAGTCTTTTTGATACGCTATGTCTTACAAACTGATATATGCATCCTCTATTCTAGGTTTTTAAAGCACCAAAGAGGAATAAATAACGCATCTACTGACAAAAGAACAAAACAAGTACATATTTGTAAGAATAGATTATGCAGAAGCCGCTTTTTTGGGCTTGGCAATATGAAAAGTTTCTTATTTTAAATGGATAGAAAGATTAAAATGAAATTCTATTTCTTCCATTTTGTTTGGATTTATAGAGGTTGGTATCACCAATTTTTACGATAGTTTCTAAATCATCATAACTTTCGCTGTGTGTTGCACCGAGGCTGATGGTGACATTAAGGTTTAAATCTGCATATTGCACACTTTTTGCTTCTATGACTTTTCGTATGCGCTCTCCGATTTCGACCGCTTCTTCTAAGCTCGTCTGCGGCAGAACGATACCAAACTCTTCGCCACCTAATCTTCCAACCACATCTTTTTCTCTCGTCTCTTGCATAAGAGTATCTGCCACCATTTTGATGACAATATCACCAGCATCATGACCGTAAGTATCGTTTACTTTTTTGAAATGGTCGATATCGAGCATGATGAAGCTAAAGCCTTTATTGTGCGCAAAAATTCTTCGCGATGTGTCATACCAACTTCTTCGATTGAGGAGATTTGACAAAACATCAATGGAAGATACGATGTGCATTTGGTAAGCGTTTTCATACGCTTCTTCGCCATTTTTTCTGTTGAGTGCAACCACGGCAAAAACATAAATTGCCAAAGGAACAGAAAATATGATGTAAATGAAAATCTCTTCCTCGCTTTTGTGAAAAAGAGCAAACAAAACAAGAACAAGTAAAATCTGATAACTCTCCATAATAATATAGATCTTTTTCGTAATTAAAGGTCCAATCATAATGGTTGCAACAAGGTAATAAACCCAGTTATAGCCCACAAAATGGATGTCGTTATTAAAGGCAATATATCCATACGTGAGTGCCGAATAGCCGAGTGTCCCAAAAAAAGTAATCGCTTCGACTCTGTAACGCTCAAAAAAAGAGTGCGCGACGGCAACCACCACCATGACCGCAAAAAATATTGCAACAAGCCGCACAGCAAGAACACCGCTCCAATACTGCGTGCCTCCATAAATCTTATAATCAAATAGCAAATACAGCGTTGCCAATAAAAGACCCAAATAGCTAAAAATTAAAAAAGTTTTAAGTATTCTTTTCCCATGAAACGCCTCATAGCTCTCAAAATTAACCAATCTGTTGTGATTTATATCTTGATTCATGTAAACTGATACACCCTTTTTTATTTATGTTTATAAAACGATTGTATCTCTTTTGACAATACGTTGTCAAACAACGCTTTTAGGCAAAATAGTAAGTGCGTTGCTTGACGACCAAGAAGGCGAGAGTTTTGGCTAGAGGTGGAAGTGGTAAATACTGAGGTGTGTCCGTTTTAGTCCGCGTCTTGTATAAAATTTAAGTGCGTTATCATTGTTTATATCTGCTGCGAGTTGGATTCTTTTGTATCCGTATTCATAGGCTAAGGCTCTCATTTTATTGACTAAACGGCTTCCTACCCCCATGACTCGGTACTCTTCTTTGACGACCAAATCTTCAAGCTGACCTATAAAACTCCCCTCAGCACTTGAGATGAGACGCTGCATGGTGAGCATGCCTACCACTTTGTTTTCATGCCTTGCCACTAAAAGGTCGCTTCCCTTATTGTAGTAGAGTTGTTTGAGTCCAGCATATTGTTTATCAAAATCTATCTCAAAATCGGACTCTATTGCAAACAAAATCCCCAGCAGCTCCGCCATCTCTTTTAAATCTTCCTCTTTTGCATTTTCGATTGTAATCCCCGACTTCATATTTAAGTCACAAATCTCGGGGTCTAAAATAGCAATGACTTTTTTTGCATGTTCATTCAATGGATTTCCACCTATATAGAGTGTGTTTAAATGTAACAAATTTGCCAAAGTGTCAGGCAAATCTACGATATTGTTCCCCTCAATGTCTAAGTGAACGAGTTTTGTATAACGCTGCAGCGCATCGGGAACGCTGCTGATTTCGTTTGATGCATAACATAAATTTTCAAGTGCGGTCGATGGAGGCAATATAAACTCTTTAAGCCCACAGCTCTCACATGAGAGTTCGCGCAAATAAGGGGCAAAATCATCACTCATGGTCAATTCTTCTAAAACATTCTCATCAAGAGTGAGCACTTCAAGAGAGTCAAGCCCATGAAGATGCAAAGAGGTGAGATTGTTTGCTGTAAGATTGACATTTTCAACATCGAGTTCAAAAAAAGCTTCATCTATTTTTTCCAAACGATTATCGCTCATTTCGATCTCTTCAAGCGAGAGAAGATTTGAGACACTCTCGGGAAGTTCACTGATGAAGTTTGCACTCACATTGAGTCTTTGCAGATTTCCCAAAACACAAAGAAGTGCGCCAATATCTTTTAAAAAGTTACTTGAGAGGTTGAGTGTTCGCAATTCATTGTCTCTCTCAAAAACAGCGCCTACCTCTTTGAGGGAGTTTGAACTCACATCTAAAACACGCAACTCTTTACATTGTCCCAAAATAGAAATATCAGCAAGTGCATTACCACTCACATTTAAAGAGCGTAAAGAGGTATTTAAAAGCAAATTGGGGAGTTTCTCAAATCTATTTCTTCTCATATCAAGATTACTTAAATGGGAGAGATTTTTTAGAGACTCTGGCAATGTACTCAATCTGTTGTGAGATAAGTTGAGTGCGAGGAGATTGACCAAAATACCAAAACTCTCAGGAATTTCTTTGAGTGAATGACCGCTTAAATCAAGGCGTGTAATCTCTTCTGGTGTGGTAACGCTGCTCTCTATCGCCCCATATTGGTCAAGCCAAGTTTTTAGTCTGTCCCATTCATAGTCATACATCCTCTTGTTCCTCCCCCAATCGTTTGAGTCGCTCAACTCTTTGCTTGATTACATAGGCAATCTCATCATAATCAAATTTTCCAAATACACTCATATCGTATATTTTTACCAATGCCACGCGACAGCAGCTTTTGTTGCATTCTGTGACTAGTTTTTTGGCTTTTTTAAAAGGTAACGCAGTATTTTGAAATATATCTATTGCCTGAGCGACACTTTTCTCACCGCATTCACACACTTGCATTTTGAGAATTTCTTCTTGATTTTTCATAATATTTGGGGCTACAACCCTTTCTCTATTTTATAAGCGTTTGCACACTCTACAGCCTCAACTAACTTTGCAGCTAGCTCAGGCATTTTTACATGATTTGTCCAAACAGTGTCTTCTACAATGTCATGAATCTCTGAGGCAATCTCAACTGCCAAACGCTTTAATCTTGAGTGCTCTTTTTTAAAATCTTTTATCTCTTCGCTCATCTTTTTTCCTTGTGTATTAATTTTTTAAAGTGAAAATGCATAAATATTTTCAAACTTTATCTCTTTTTTATTCCCTCTAGCCATGTGGACAAAACGCTGTTTTTCTTCAAAGTTGTATTTTTTATACAAATCAACAACATGCGCAATTCCCAAAGGAACGTCTGCAACAACTTTTTTTAAGCCTCGAAAGTATAATACTCCGCGCATCATCTTTTGAGCTTCTTCTTCATGTCCCACTCTTACCTGCCATGGACCCAAATAAACATTGCGTGAATTGACAACACTTGAGTGTTGAAAGCCGTTTGAGAGGGCAAATTTTAGCGAGCTATTTCTCTGCATCTCATCCAACAAAAAATCCATTCTGTTTTCATCAAAGGTCTCTTTATCGATTTTTGCGATAACAGATTCAAAATTCTCACCATCAAGCTCTTTGGCATTTGCATTGGTAAAATTAAACGGCGGCACTTTGCCAACATTGACAAAGCGCCCAACTTCCATTTTGGACTCAAATCCATAACGCTCGAAAAAGAGAACCAAATCTTTATTTGTATGAATATAAATATGTTGGTATTTGCTCTCTAGCGACCCCAAAAGTGTCTCGAGCACTCTTTTGCCTATCCCCTGATTTTGATACTCTTTTTTAACCATAAAATATTTTATCATGGCAGAAAACTCAAATTCTATGGCTAAAGCAGCCCCTATAAGCTCACCATCTGCATACGCTCCGTAGCACAAATGTGGAGAGTGCATCATCATGAGTTTTATGTGAAAACCATCCACTAAAGCGCCTAAATCTTCAGCTATACGCACAAGATTACTCACATCCGAGAACTTTAGCCAGCCTATAAACATATACTTTGCCTATAAAGCTGCACAAGCTCATTTGCATTGAGTACGCGCTTACGCGATGTAACGATTTCTCGTATATAAGGGAGCAATTTTTTTAACGAATTTTTTTCAACATCGATACCTAATTCGTTAAGATGATACGCGATAGTTCCCGTTCCAGAATGTTTTCCAATAGGATAACTCCGAACAGAGCCAACCTCTTCTGCACTAAATGGCTCATATGCACAACCGTTTTTCATCATACCACTCGCATGAACACCGCTTTCATGAGAGAATATATGCGCACCAATAATCGGTGCATTAAGGGCGAGACTCATACCAGCAGCGTTTGCCACCAAAGAGACCAAATTTTTAATCTCAACAGAATCAATAAACCTTTGCTCACCATAGAGATGTTTCAGGGTCATGGACATCTGCTCAAACGAAGCATTGCCTGCTCGCTCTCCTAAACCGATAACCGTAGTATTTGCACTGAGTGCTCCAGCGTCAATACCGCTTAAAGCATTCGCGTTTGCTAAACCAAAATCATTATGAGTATGCATCTCTATAGGGAGAAGGTTTAAAGAGGTCAGTGCTTTGACATTTTTATAAGTTTTTGTAGGCGTTAAAATTCCCACGGTATCGCAGTAGCGAAAACGATTTGCTCCAAGGTCTGCTCCTAGTCTCATGACCTCTGCAATAAATTCCAAAGAACCGCGTGAACTATCCTCTGCCCCGATGCAAACAAACAAACCCTCCCGTTTTGCCTCTAAAATAACCCTCTCAAGTTCACGCAACATACGCGTTTTATCACCGCCAAATTTCACGTCAATCAAAATATCTGAAACAGGGATAGACAAATCAACTGCCTTCACTCCACATGACAAAGAAGCTTCTAAATCGCTCATCTTTGCACGGTTCCAAGTCATCATACGCACACCCAAATCAAGAGAGAGCAACTCTTTAATATCCTCTTGCTCTTTTTTCCCCATAGCAGGAATCCCTATCTCAAGTTCGTTGGCTCCACAAGCAACAAGTGAAGTAGCGATAGCGAGCTTTTCTTTTGTATTAAACGCCACAAAAGGGGCTTGTTCTCCATCACGTAAGGTGGTGTCGTTTATGAGTATCATGGGCTAATTGACTTGCATCTCTTCACTGAGATGAAAGTATTTACGAGTCGCTTTTAATACGGAGGCTTCTATAGGCTCATAAGCATAGCTCTGGTCTGCAATCAATCCTGCAGCTTTGAGATCATCTTGCGGACAAGCGCCTATTTTAGCAGTCAAAATCAACTTACAATCTTTGAGTTTTTGTAAAATCGGCTCCATAGGATTTGCCCCATCTGGTCCTGCACAATACTCATAATCAAGTTTACGGTGATGGATAAATCGTATCCCTTTATCGCCTGCTTCATAGATTAAAAACTCTCTTACTGAACCAAAATGCTGATTTATCATCCCCTCGCCTGCAGATGTGACAGCTACCAAAATAGTCTCTCCAAAAGAGCTGAGATTCTCTTTTTCTTGTCTTACCCGCTCATTTGCTTTATCTAAAAAGAAACGGAATTTTTCGATTTTTGCCTGAGACTCTTGACGCGCCTCTAGGTTGTAATGGGTCTGCAAGTCATCAAAACTCATCTCACTAAAAACACTCTTCGTAAACTCCTGCCCTCTATCTTCTCCTATAAGTCCAACCGCATCTGCACGGCATTGACGGCAATGCTGCATGAGTTTCATATCCATTCCACATGCCTCTTGAACTGCCATTTGTTGTTGGTCTGTAGCACTAGGCACTCCACCGAGTCCAAAAGCAGTTCCATGCTCAGGCTCTGAAATGATTGGCATGATGTTGTGTAAAAAAACACCGATTTCTTTGAGTTTTTTGGAAACCTCTGGCAAATGTTCATCATTGATACCGGGAATCAACACAGAGTTTGCTTTGATAAGAATCCCTTTTTCAACACACTTTCTCATCCCCTCAAGCTGACGCTCTAGAAGTATTTTCGAAGCCTCTTTTCCATAGATTCGCTTATTATTGTAAAAAATCCAAGGGTAGATTTTTGAGCCGATAACGCCTGTTTCATCAACACTATTGATGGTTACGGTCACATGGTCGATGTCATATTTCACCATCTCATCTACAAAAGTCGGAAGTTCCAAACCATTGGTTGAGAGGCATAGTTTTAAGTCAGAGGCTTTTTCGCGAACCAGTCTAAATGTCTCAAAAGTCTTTTTTGGATTTGCAAGTGCATCTCCAGGTCCTGCAATGCCAAGCACGCTCAGACGCTGCACCTCGCCACCAACATACATCACTTTTTTCGCAGACTCCTCAGGTGTTAAACGCTCACTTGTAACCCCTGGACGGCTCTCGTTTGAGCAGTCATATTTGCGATTACAGTAGTTACACTGAATATTACAAGCAGGTGCGACAGCGACATGGATACGCGCATAATGGTGATGTGCACTCTCTGAATAACATGGATGGTTATGAATTTTATCCTGAATATTTTGTGGCAATGCCGACTCATGTCCGTGACTTGTACTACAGCTCATTTTAGCTCCCTTTTATTTATTATTAACATCAAAGGAATAAAATCCCTCTGGCTTGCCTAGCCGCTATGGCACTGAAGCTTGTCTCTAACGAGACAGAATAATTTTTGATTTTATATGATCTTGCATCATGTAGCTATAATCATGTCTATAAAAAGAGTAATGCATAAGATGTTCTAGGAGTATTTTTGTATGCCTTATACGGCAGACTCAAATTCATACGACACTACTTCCATCTTTTCATAAGATGTTCTGGCACTATTTTTGAATTCACTGCCAAAGAGTGACAATTTTGTAGAAAAATTAGGGGTTTTGTAAAAGATGGGTTACGACATCTTGAACACCTTTTTGATACATAACGACATTATCAATAGTATCAAACTGGTGGGTCAATAAGGAATAGACACAGATATCTGCAAAGTGATGATAAACACTTTGCAAAAGCTCCTGTATCATCGCCACTGAGATTTGGTGGCTCAAATTTGAACTGCTCTCATGACGCACTGCACAAGCTAAAGCATATTGATTCGTCTTGCTATATGAAGCGTCCACAAAAACAACTTCATCTGCATCAAGAAGTTCTAAACAAAGTTCAGGGGTAAGTTGAAATGCCTCAATGATTCTGGTGTTTACAAGCGGGTACTTTTGAAGCGCTAAGACAACGTCAACTCCAAAAGCATCCTCGCCTCGCAGGCTGTTTCCATACCCGACAATTACCCTCAAAACTAGCTTCTGCTAATAATTTCTATAACTTTTTTTGTATGGTCTCGAATCTCGATTTTTGATGAAACAATCCCTAACGCATGCGTAGAACAACTCAAACATGGGTCAAAACAGCGAATCACGGCTTCAACTCTATTGAGTGCGCCATCTGTAATATTATTTCCATCAACAAAGGCTTGCGCCACTTGTTTTACTCCAGCATTCATGGCAAGGTTGTTATTTCCCGTGGCAATGATAAGATTTACCCCTGTTATAACGCCATCATTCGTAGCTTCATAATCATGAAAGAGTGTCCCTCGCGGTGCTTCGCTGCAGCCGACACCTCTATTTCTGTTGATGGACGCATGCGCTCTTACATTGTCACTCATGGTCTCTGGTTCTAAGAGCAACTCTTCTATACGCTCAATCGCATAAATTATCTCAATCAAGCGTGCATAATGGTAGTAAAAAGAGTTTAAAACAGGTTTTCCGTTGTTAATATTTTTGAATATTTCAAACTCTTTATCTGCAAGCGGCGTTGCGCATGCGTTAGCAATATTTAGCCTTGCAAGTGGTCCGACACGGTACATCCCTTGTGGATATCCAAGCGGTTTATAATAGGGGGATTTGAGGTAACTATCATCTTCAACCGCTTCACCGATATACTCTTTATAAAATCGTGGGTCAACTCCATCTTCAAGGATGTTCCCCTCTGCATCCATAAATCTTAAAAATCCATCGTAATGCTCTAGGTTGCCTTTTTTGTTTACAATACCCATAAACAACGAAGGAAATGAAGCAAATGAGGCAATCTCTTTTTGAAATTTATGGAGACTCTGCGTAAAATATTTCAGCGCTCTTTGTGCAATTTCCATCGCTTCTGGAATCTGTCTTAAAATATTTTCTTTTTGTTCTATGCTAATTTGGTGGCTCACGCCTCCAGGGACTATCCACGTCGGGTGGATTCTTTTTCCCCCTAACTCTTCTATGATTTTTTGACCAAACGCACGGAGTTTGATGCCATCTTTTGCCATATCGGGGTGTGTTTTTATCATGTTGAAAATATTTCTATCTTCTTTGGGCGCATCAAAACCATAGATAAAATCAGGGCTGCTCAAATGGTAAAAGTTAAGGGCATGCGACTGAACAATTTGTCCCAGATTGATGATGCGTCGTAAATTTCTTCCCGCCTTTGGAGGTCGCACGGCAAGAAGATTATCACACGCTTTTGTAGAAGAGATAGCATGGCTCACAGGACAAATTCCGCAAGTCCGTGCCGTGAGTGCTGGCATCTCCGTATAAGGTCTTCCCTCGCAGATTTTTTCAAAACCGCGGTACTGTGTCACGTGGATTCTTGCATCGTCGACTTTACCTTGTTCATTTAAATCTATGGTAATTTTTGCATGTCCCTCAATTCTTGTAACGGGGTCGATAATGAGTGTTCTTTTTTGCATTTGTTGCTCCCTTATTTTCCAAATCTTGTGAGTGTGCTGATATTTACTGGTCTCTCTTCTAAAATGCCTTGAATCACTTCATAAATAGCATCTGCTGGAGTTGGGCAACCTGGTACAAAAAAATCTACTTTTATCGCTTCATTTAAAGGGATGACTTTGTCAAGTAGTTTTGGAATCATTTTAGAGGGATAATGTCCAGTTGCATTCAAATCTACCAAATCAAAATACCCTTTTTTTAAAACAGCTTCTGTTCCAAAAAGATTTTTCATAGCAGAGATATTTCCTGTCACAGCGCAATCACCCAGAGCCAAAATCTTTTTAGAGTTTTTGCGTATGATTTTAATGATTTCTAAATCATGGTCTGTACTCAAAGCACCCTCAACGATAAAAAGGTCAATATCTTCAGGAATCTCTTTTTGGTCGACATAGGGACTATAAACAAGGTCAATTTTTTGAGCTATCTCTAAAAGCCTCTCATCCATATCCAAAAAAGACATATGACAACCCGAACATCCATCGAGCCAAATCGTAGCAACTCTTACTTTTTTCATCGCTCTTTCCTTGTTTGTATGAGTTTTATGACTATCTCTTTCTTTTTCGTCATCTCAGTCGCACTCACACCTTTTTCAAACAATGCACCTGTTGGGCACACCTGAACACACTTTCCACAACTTGTACAACTTTGACTATCAATCCAAGGCTCATCCATGTCATGGATAATTTTCGATTCTATTCCACGTCCGAAAATATCTAAGGCATGTGCCCCCTCAACCTCATCACACACACGGACACATCGTGTACATAAAATACATCTGTTTGGGTCGTACATGTACGACGGATGAGACGCATCAATATCAAATTTTTGATGAATATAGGCCACTTCGCTATGCTCAAGACCCTGTTCTATAGCTTGATTTTGTAACTCACAATGTCCATTGGAGACACAAACACTACACGTATGCGTTCGCTCTGCAAAAATCATAGACAAAATCATTTTTCTATGTTTTTGTATTCGTGGAGAGTTTGTCATGACCTCCATCCCGTCTTTTATTTTCGAGGTACATGCAGGGACTAGTTTTGAGCTTCCTTTGACTTCAACTAAACACAATCTGCAAGCACCAACACAGCTTAAACCCTCCAAATAACATAAACTTGGAATCGTTATCCCCTGCTCATTTGCAACTTCTAAAATAGTAGCGTTTGACTTTGCCGTGACATCCATATCGTTGATTTTAAGTGTCTTGACTCTTACTTTTTCTTTAATCATTTTTTATCCCTTGCAAATATTCATCTTCAAAATATTTTATCGTACTCATCACTGGGTTTGGCGCTGTTTGCCCAAGACCACACAAAGAGGCGTTTTGTACAACTTCACACATCTCTTTTAAAAGCTCAAAATCACTTACAGTCGCCTCTTTTGCTATAAATTTGTCAAGTAACATCGTAAGCTCTGTCGTCCCTACTCTGCAAGGGACACATTTTCCACATGATTCACTTTTAGAAAAATCCATAAAAAACCTCGCAACCTCAACCATGTTGGATGCTTCATCCATCACGATGATGCCACCGCTTCCCATAATTGAGCCGATGGCTTTTAAAGAATCGTAATCTATCGCCGTGTCAAGCAAATGCTCAGGAATACAACCGCCGCTAGGTCCACCTGTTTGGATCGCTTTGAGCGGTTTTCCATTTGTCGTACCACCGCCTATTTCATAAATAAGTTTTCTCAAAGATATTCCCATAGGAACCTCAATTAGCCCTGTATTTTTTATATGCCCCGTCAATGCAAAAACTTTTGTCCCGCTAGAGTTGTGTGTTCCTATATTTTTATACCACTCTCCCCCATTTTTGATGATTGGGGCGATGTTTGCAAACGTCTCTACATTGTTTAAAACAGTTGGCTGCTTCCACAATCCATAATCACTCAAATGGGGCGGCTTTTGTCGTGGATTTCCTCTATTCCCCTCAATGGAGGCAACCAATGCCGTAGCCTCTCCACATACAAACGCCCCACCGCCGAGTCGTACTTCTATGTCAAAATTAAAACTACTATTTGCAATGCGTGTCCCTAAGATATTGTTGCTTCTTGCTTGTTTGATAGCACGGTTAAGTTTTTCAACCGCGATCGGATACTCTGCTCGCACATAAATATACCCCACGCTTGCGCCACATGCATACCCCGCAATTGCCATCCCTTCTACGATTTTATGAGGATCAGCTTCCATGACAGCTCTATCCATAAATGCTCCAGGGTCCCCCTCATCGCCATTACACACGATGTATTTTTGGTCACTATCCACTTTTAAAACAGTTTCCCATTTGAGTCCAGTCGGATATCCGCCGCCGCCTCTTCCTTTGAGTCCACTGATTTTTATCTCTTCTATAACTTCAATGGGGCTCATCTCATCAAGCACTTTAAATAATGAGTGATACCCGCCATGCGCGATATAATCTTCTATATCGTTAGGGTCGACAACCCCCGCATTTTCCAGAACAATTTTTAGCTGCTGTGTAAAAAATGGTGCGCTCATGTCAAGTTTTTTCTCAGCGAGAGCTGAACTCTCTTCAATCAGCGCGACAAGTTCATCACTTTGACCTGACTCAATGCCACCGTAAAGAGTCTCTTTTTGTTCCTCTTTATCGTAGTGTGACACCATGATTGCAGCCGAGCAGAGTCCATTACAGCCGACACCTTTGACCTTGCATTTTTTATCAAGCCCTTTTTCTTTAACTTTTTTTGCTAACTCTTTTTCCAGTGTACTAGAACCAAGCGAAGAACAACTGCTTCCAACGCAAATGCGAAGCTCTTTATTGCAATCTTTTTCGCTCTTTATACGTTTATCTCCAACACCTTGCAACTCTTCTAGTGAAAGTATCATAGTATCAACTCCTCAATCTCTGCTAAAGCATGTTCAATCGTTAAATTTCCAATCGGCTTATCATCATAGATAGCAATCGGGGCAAGCGAGCATGAGCCGATACATCGTGCTGTAAGGATTGAGATGAGCCCATCCACAGTCGTCTCCCCTGCTTTAATGCCAAAACGATTTTCAAATTTTTGCAGTATGACATTTGCCCCTTTTATATAACAAGCCGTCCCCATGCAAACAACCGTTGTATGTTTTCCTTTTGGCTTGAGTCTAAAAAAATGGTAAAACGTCGCAACTCCATACACTTTTGAGTAGGGCAGTTTTAACCTCTGCGCAATAAATTTCAACGTATCTTTGTCTAGGTATCCAAAAGTATCTTGTGCCGTATGAAGCGCTTCAATCAATGCACTTCTGTCAAACCCTAATTTTTTCATGGTTTTTTCAACCATTTTATATCTGTCATCCGTTTTTACACTCACTAAGGCTCCTTTTTATTACAATTTAAAGAATTATTAACTGACTTTAATTCTCGAAAAACTTTGTTTTTCGCAGCTTCATGGGACTATAGGGACATTTGTCCCTACGACTAAACCGGACGTGTTCGTTTTAGTGCGTAACATCAGTTATTAAAACTATATCCAAGTTTCATAACACAAAGAGTACTTACGTTTTTAAAACTTTTTTACAAAAACAGCTATTTTCATGGTCATCTACCATTCCGCACGCTTGCATAAACGCATACACCGTCAGTGAGCCTATAAACTTAAATCCGCGCTTTTTCAAATCTTTTGTGATTGCATCAGAGATATCGGTTGTGCACGGTGCCGTTTTATAGTTCACAACATCATTGACAATCTGCGCACCTTGAACATAAGCAAAAAAATAGTTATAGAAAGAACCAAACTCAGACACAATCTTGATAAAACACTTCGCGTTTGAGACAATTGCTTCAATCTTTGGACGATTTTTTATCACGAAATAGTTTTGCATTATCCGTTCTATATCTGCAGCAGTGAATGTTGCAACTTTTTCTAAATAAAATCCTTCAAAAGCTTCACGGTACGCTTCTCTTTTTTTGAGTACACAAAGCCAACTCAGCCCTGCCGCTTGTGTCTCCAAAGAAAAAAGTTCAAACAATGCTCGCTCATCTCGAAGTACCCTTCCCCACTCTTCATCATGATAGGCAACATACAAAGGGTCATCTAACTTCACCCATCCACAACGATTTTTTTGACTCATCTTTACCCCTTTTTCATTTACACATCCTAAACGCTATTGTAAACTATTTTATTTATGCAAAACTTTTACTCTTGAGAAAGAGTCGATTTTAAAATTTGATGCGTTCAAATACTTTCTTCTAGAACAGTTAATGCACTCTTGGTTTCATCTCTACTAGGAGCGTCTTTTGCAAATAACATTCAAAACATCTGCCATGATTCTTGAGGATTTGCCTCTTGATGTTGGGTATGCCTCTGAGGAAGTAAGCCTCAAAGATGTTCATGGCAACCAACATACACTGGGTGGACAAAATGGCAAAACACAGCTTATTATCACCGCCGCTTTTTTAGATGAAGCATTTCTTCAAGAGCTTAGCGAGATTGACAAATCTTTGCCAAAAGGGGGCGCGCATGAAGTCACAGCTGCCCTTGTTGTGGCTCATGATGGGCATAAAAATCCAAACTTGCAAAATATAGATTTTTTGATTGATGCAAACCAAGAGTTGGGTGATTTTTATGGGACAAGACTTAAGGGGGAACCTTATCATCATGAACTCACAAAAGCGTTGATTTTAGTCTCAAAAGATGGGGCAATATTTTATGATGAGTTCGTCAGAGAACTCAATAACAAGTTTAATATAGAGACGCTAGCTCGTAAAATTATGGCAGCTCAAGTTTGCTATACAGGACAAGGATGCCACTCATGAACACGATGATAGAAACAATAAAAAAAGAGTTGAGAAATCAAACGACGGTCCCCTATTTTGGACTTGGTATATTTAAAGATACAAAAACCAAAGATGGGGAACAAATGCCCTTTGACTCAGACTCCATGATACTGATGCTCAACAACGGCAGACCCATGAGCGAGCGCTTAATGTTTGAGTATTCTCGTGCGGCGATGCACCTTGAAGAGCGACGAGGCGTTGAGTATCTCAGACAACTTGTCCATCACATATACACAAAAGATTTTGCTCCCACACCGCTTCATAAAGTCATCACAAGTATGCTCCCTAGGTACATCATCGATACCAACAGAGACTCTAAAATTCAAGAGCTTTTGGCGTATGAGCCTCACTGTATGATTGTTGGCAAATCTCGTATCACAGCTGAAAAAAACCGTTATGAGACTTATGAATATGATGTAGAAAATAAAAAATACTTTCTTGTTGAAGATGATGTTTTAGATGATGCAAAAAAGATTTTGTTTAAACCTATGGGCTCAACTCTTCCTGAGCCTAGTTTTGTTATGTCTGATGCCGATTATGTTGACTGGCTTACAGAAGCGATGGGCGGATTTGCCCTTCCTAAAGTGTTAAAGTCATACCGAAAGGCAAAGAAGTATCTTTTTATAGGCACTTCTTTTGACCGTGACACCGACAGAATGGTGGCAAATGAGCTCACATTTGACTCAGAGGGCGGCTATGTTATCACGGACAAAGAGCTGGGGAAAAAAGAGAAAAAATTTATAGAAAAACATAAACTCGAAGTGATAAACATGACGCTTGAAGAGTTTGCCAATGCCTTTGTGTAGAAAAATTGAAAATAACTTTTAAAGGAGAGGCATCATGAGTGAAGAAAAAAAGTGTTCATTTTGTGGACGTAAGCAGAGTGAAGTCAAAAAAATATTTTCATCAGAGATTACACATATTTGCAACGAATGTGTCACAACATGTTCTCAGATTTTGCAAAAAGAGCTCAAGTACGAACAGCGTGCGCAGTTGGAGACACAACTTCCAAAGCCCAAGCAAATTGTCGCGCATCTAAGCAAACACATCATAGGTCAAGAAGAGGCTAAAAAAGTCCTTGCTGTTGCCCTCTACAACCACTACAAACGAATCGAAAATCCTACTTACAATAATGTTGAACTTGAAAAAAGCAACATCTTGCTTCTTGGACCCACGGGAAGCGGTAAAACCTTGCTTGCTACGTCGCTCGCGCGCATTATGAGTGTCCCTTTTGCTGTTGCAGATGCCACTGCTCTTACTGAAGCAGGCTATGTCGGTGAAGACGTTGAGTCTATTTTATCACGTTTACTCGCCGCGGCAAACTACGATATAGGTCTCGCTCAGCGTGGCATTATTTATATAGACGAGATAGATAAAATCGCACGAAAAGGGGAATCCTCCACCATGGGTCGTGATGTCTCAGGAGAAGGGGTTCAACAAGGATTGCTAAAAATTCTCGAAGGGGCGGACGTCTACGTTCCTGTAAAAGGGAGTCGTAAAAATTCCACAACCGAGACGGTACTTTTTAACACTTCCCATGTCCTCTTTGTTTGTGGCGGCGCCTTTGTGGGTTTAGTCCCCGATGTTAACACCAAAAAAATGAATAAAGTTGGTTTTGAATCAACACCAAAAGAGAAAGGCAAAGAGTTTAAAGTAGATCAAAAAGCTCTTATTCAGTATGGAATTATCCCAGAGTTTATTGGTCGTATCCCGATTATTGCGCAGCTTCATGAGCTCACACTTGAACAAATGGTGCAGATTTTAGAAGAGCCTGACAATGCCCTTATCAAACAGTTTAAAGCAATGTTTGACATGGATGGTATCAAGCTTGAATTTGAACCTCAAGCGCTCAGGCAAATCGCGCTAGAAGCTGTTGAGCGAGGAGTAGGAGCCCGTGGATTGCGTGGCATCCTTGAAGAGATTATGCTCCCGCTGCAATACGCTTACCCCTCTGAGGAGAATCTACAAAGCTGCATCATTACCGAAGCGGTTGTAAAAGATTCGACTCAAAAACCCATCTTAACGTACAAAAAACAGGAGCAAGAATCATGAGAGTTTATCTCGACAACAATGCAACAACAAAAATTGACCCTTTAGTAAAAGTAAAAATGCAGCCATTTTTTGAAGAGTTATATGGAAATCCAAACTCTCTTCACAGCTATGGGATGGATGTTCGTCCTGCACTTAATGCCGCTTTGGGGGAGATGTATGATGCGCTTAATGTACCAGATGAAGATGACATCTTGATAACATCATGTGCCACAGAAAGTAACAATACAGTCTTAAAAGGGGTATTTTTTAAGCACATCTTAAATAATCCACAAAAAAATCATATCATTACTACATCGGTTGAACATCCTGCTGTCCTTGATACTTTACTCTTTTTAAGTGATTTTGGTGTTGATGTCACCTATGTAGATGTGGATGAAACTGGCGGCATCTCTGCTGAGGCGATGAAAGCCGCTGTGCGTGAAAACACCATACTCATCTCCATGATGTGGGCAAACAACGAAACGGGAATGATTTTTCCAGTTGAAGAGGTGAGTGCATTTGCCAAAGAGAGAGGTATTTTGTTCCATACAGATGCGGTTCAAGCCATAGGAAAACTCCCTATCGACCTTAGCCAAATTGATGTCGATTACCTTACATTTTCTGCCCATAAGTTTCATGGTCCAAAAGGCATCGGTGGTTTGTATGTCAAGAAAGGAAAGGCGCTTCCAAACCTTCTTCATGGTGGGGACCAAATGGGTGGCAAACGTGCTGGAACGCTCAATGTTGCCTACATTGTAGGCATGGGACTTGCAATGAAGCAAACTATTAACCATGTAGAGATGATGAACACCCATGTGCGAAAACTGCGAGACAAACTTGAAGATGCCATCATGCAAATACCCGACACCATCGTCGTAGGTCCACGCAATATGAGAACTCCAAATACTATCTTAATCTCTATTCGAGGTGTTGAGGGAGAGTCAATGTTATGGGACTTAAACAAAGCTGGAATCGCTGCATCAACTGGAAGTGCTTGTGCCTCTGAGTCACTTGAAGCAAACCCCGTCATGAGCGCCATAGGCGAAGACCCCGAACTTGCTCACACTGCGATGCGTCTGAGTCTTTCACGTTTTACGACGGAAGAAGAAATCGACTACACCATTGAGGTTTTTACAAAAGCAGCCAAGCGTCTGCGCTCTATCTCATCAACCTACGCTTACACCAATGAAGTAGCATAAAAATTTATTTTAAGGCTTTCATAGCATGAAAAGCGACACTAAAGGCAATGATTTACTAAAACTAACGGCACATATGTATGAGGTTACCGACTATAATAATCGACTCAATTCCCTAGCCGAGAGATGGGATCTTTTAACACTTCTTGGACAGATGTCAAATCTTGGGATGGATATGTCAGACACAAGAGAAAAATTTGGACATCTCACCCAACAGCTTTTACTCAAACTAGCAACAGAGCGTCTTAAAAAACTCACCGCAGAAATGGGCTCTAAAGCGCAAGTGGCAGTCGATATCGTTATACGAAATCTTTTTGAGAGAACTGCCGATATTGGCTTTTTGGCAACCGATGATGATATACGCGAATACTTGCAAAACACGCTTAGCCTTGGTAAAACCACTGATGAATACAGGCAAAAAAAAACCCTTCAAAAAAAAGCCTTAATACAAAGATTTAATGAATACATTGCAAAATACAGTGTTTATGACAATATTGTACTTTTAAGTTCTTCAGGGGAGATTCTGGTCCAACTTGACCAAAATAACAAAAACACCCAATCAAACTCAAACTTTATCAACTTAGTCCTGAGTACCAGTGAAGCGTATGTAGAGTTCTACGACTACTGTGACATCACTCCTTCAAAACAAAAAAGCCTTATCTATGCCTTTAAAGTGACCAAAACAAATGAGGCAGACTCAGAAGTTTTAGGTGTGCTTGCACTCTTTTTTAAGTTTGAAGATGAGATGAGCGGCGTGTTTGGCAATCTCTTAGAAAAAAATGACTGGGCGACTCTTTTACTCTTAGACAGCGATGCTCAGGTCATCTCCTCCTCTGACCCTTACCAGATTCCCCTTGGAACAACAATGCAAAAAGTTATCAATGAGGAGTACAAAATAGTGCGCTTTGCAGG
>DJAA01000054.1:0-3089 GCA_002428085.1 Sulfurimonas sp. UBA6014
TGCGAGGCACGAAGCAATCTGTTAGGCAGTTATATAATAACCAAAGATTGCTTCATGCCTCGCAATGACGAGATGGTTATGCCCCCTAAAGCTACGAAAACAAGCGAAGTGCTTTTCGCAAAGCGAAAATGTTTCTTTAGTAAAACAGAGTTTTTCGAGAGTTACAAGGTTTTCTTTTTCATAAATATTTGCGATAATACTACCATGACTAAAGTAAAAATAAACATGACAGCGCTGAGTGCGTTAATCTCGGGTTTAACTCCGAGTTTGACCATGGAGTAAATTTTGAGAGGCAGTATCTCATAATCGGGTCCTGTGACAAAAAAGCTGATGATGACATCATCAAGCGAGAGGGTAAAACTGAGCAAAAATCCTGCCAAGAGAGCGGGGATGATATTTGGCAAAAGGATAGCTTTGAAAGTTATCCACTCACTTGCACCTAAATCTTTTGCCGCTTCAATGATACTCAAATCAAAACCATTCATTCTCGCTAACACTGTTACTATTACAAAGGGGACGCAAAAAGTTACATGAGCGATGAAAAGAGTCCAAAATCCAAGCGGCATAGTTAGAAAGATAAAAAGCATCAAAAGAGAGATGCCCATGACAATCTCAGGAGACATAATGAGGATATAGACTAAAGAGTTCAAAAACTTTTTGCCAAAAAAATCATATCGGTACAAAGCAATCGCACCAAGTGCACCTAAAATAGTCGCCGCAAATGCAGAGGTAAAAGCGACTTGGAGTGTGTTGAGCGCGGCTTCTATAAGAGAGTCGTTTTGGAGAAGTTTCTCGTACCATTCGAGGGTAAAGCCTTTCCATTGGACGCTGTATTTCGAGGCGTTAAAAGAGTAGATGATGAGGATAACAATAGGGATATAGAGCAAAAAGTAGATAAATGAGGCGTAGAGTTTTTTGGTCATAGGGTGCTCTTTTGCGAGATATTTTTAGCAGCCCGACTATAAAAATAGAGCATCAAAAACATGAGCAGCGTAAGCATAACAGCAGCCGCAGAACCAAAAGGCCAATCTCTAAATGTTAAAAATTGGTTGCGTATAAAACTCCCCACTATCAAGTCTTTCGCACCGCCTAAGATGTCAGCGATAAAAAACATTCCCAAACTTGGCAAAAATACCAGTGTGGCTCCCGCTAAAATCCCTGGAAGCGATAACGGGATGATGATTTTTGTAAATTGGCTCAGAGTTGAAGCACCTAAATCTTTCGCTGCTTCGATAAGCCGCATATCTATCTTTTCAATGGAGGCGTAAATGGGCAGTATCATAAAAGGGAGCAGCGTATAGGTCATGCCGATGTAGACTGCACTTTGGGTGTACATGATCTCAAGCGGCGTGTCGATGAACCCGATCCAAAGCAGTAGCGCATTGAAGAGCCCTTTTGTTTTTAAAATGGCGATGAGTGCGTAGGTTCTCACAAGTGAACTTGTCCAAAAAGGGATGATAACCAAAAGGAGTAAAAGGGCTCGATATTTTTTTGCTGATGTCGCTAAGATAAAAGCAAAAGGGTAGGCTAAGATGAGTGTTGTAAGTGTGGTGATGAGAGCGATTTTAAAAGAACTCAAAAAGATAGAAAAGTAGAGTGAGTCGGCGATTTTTATGTAGTTTGAAAAGGTAAAATCAAAAACTAAAAACTCACTCTCCCCTTGCGTCATAAAGCTTGAAAACAACACAAGCAGATTGGGTAAAAAAGAAAAAAGGATAAGCCAAAAAGCCAAAATACCTATACTAAAAAGGGCAAAAGTTCCTAATTTTTTATGCATTTGAAAGTAAAACCTCCCACCCTTCAACCCAGTAAACATAGAGTTGTTGCCCCACTTCGTACCCAAGCGCATCGCTGTCTTCGTTGTAAAACTCACTCGCTCGCAGCTTTTTGCCCTCGGGTGTCTCTATGAGCAAATCGATGGTTGTCCCTTTGTAAATCAAATCTTTGAGAGTCCCCGCAAAGTAGTTGTTGCTTTTGACATCTTCAAGATTTTTTTCCACCCTAAAATCTTCGGGGCGAATAATCATAACACATTGATGAGTGAGCTCTTTGGTGCATTTGAGATTGAAAACACTGTTTTTATATTGCAAAGTTGCTCGTGAGTCTTGAAACTCTAAAAGGGTGCAGGTGAAGGTATTTGCCTCGCCGATAAACTTCGCCACAAAGAGATTTTTCGGCTCTTCATAGACCTCTTTTGGCGTCCCTATCTGCTCGATATTTCCCTTGTTCATTACCACGATTCTATCCGACATGGAGAGGGCTTCTTCTTGGTCATGGGTGACAAATAAAAAAGTGATGCCAAGCTGTCTTTGGAGTATTTTAAGCTCTAGCTGCATCTCTTTGCGAAGTTTATAATCAAGCGCGCTAAGCGACTCATCTAAGAGCAAAATGAGTGGCTTGTTGACGATAGCGCGGGCGATGGCTACGCGCTGCTGCTGACCACCGCTTAATTCGCTTGGTTTTTTCTCTTTGTGGGCGAAAAGTTTAACCATCTCAAGCGCTTTTTTCACCTCGACATCACGTTGCTCTTTTGGCATTTTTTTCATCTTTAAACCAAAGGCGATATTTTCATACACGCTCATGTGAGGAAAAAGTGCGTAGCTTTGAAAAACGGTATTTGTCTCTCTATGTTCCGCAGAGAGGGAGTTTATCTCTTTGCCATTCATAACAATAGAACCGCTTGTTGGGCTTTCAAAACCGCCAATAAGTCTTAAAATAGTTGTTTTTCCGCAACCGCTAGGTCCTAGAAGCGTTAAAAATTCCCCATCATAGATATCAAGATTGATGTTTTTTAAAATCTCTGTTTTATCAAAACTTTTGGATATATTTTTGAGTGAGAGAACTACTTTGCGCATAAAAGATACTCGCAGGCAAGGGAGCATAAAAAAGTGTTGTTCATGCGATAAGTCCTAAGAAAAAATGAGCGATACAATAGCATAAATTTAATTGCATAATTCTTTTTTATCCATGCCTATGTCCTAATTGTTACCAAATCAAAAAAGTTTATGGAGTGGTTGTGTAAAGTATATTTTAGATTGCTTCGCTTTGCTCGCAATGACGGATATTGCGAGCAAACGACACAGTCATTG
>DJAA01000054.1:3142-18904 GCA_002428085.1 Sulfurimonas sp. UBA6014
GTCATTGCGAGGCAACGACGAAGCAATCTCTTGTTTGAAAGAAATGTAATCATATTTGTGTAAAATGCAACCTTCAGAAGGAGTCACCATGAACCAAAAATTGGATTTATATGCTATCTATTTAACGCGTTCGCTTAGTAGTGCAGAGATTGAGATTGCTTTGAAAATAACCCTGAGCAAAGGGATAGAGACGATGCTTTATGCTGAGATTGGGACGAGCATGATTACCTATGCGAATTTCAATGTTTTAACGCTTATCAACTGGCCAAAAGAGGAGATTCCAAATGTGCTCAATCTTTTAGGGATAGAGGACACCTACAACAACTTACTAACGCAAAACATTTATCAAGATTATCCTATAGAGATAAATCCAGATTTAAGCACTTTTTTTACCATCGACAACCAAAAAATTACCCTCAAAGAGCACAACAGAATCAGTTTGCTTATTATCTCTCATGTTATTTCACAAAGTGTTGCTTTGGAGGTGTATGAAAACAAACTTGCTACCTACTATGAAAAAAGCAGAAGTTTATTGGATGATTCGGATACTTTTTCTATCTTCAAACGGACAAAATTTGCCAAATTTGCAAAACAACTGGTCCTTATTCGTCATGAGATGATGATAGATTTGTATCTTTTAGATAAACCAAATATCGTGTGGGATAACGCAAACGCAGAAGCTCTTTATAATAATCTTGCCTATGCACTTGAACTAAAAGCCCGTTTTGACGTTGTCGAGTACAAACTCAATAGCATCAAAGATGACATTGTTATGGTGATGGATTTGACAAACCATAACCATAGTTCTTTTTTAGAGTGGATTATTATCGTCCTCATTATCATCGAAGTGATTATGGGTTTCATGGATTGGTTTGGGTTAAAGTAATTATATCCGACTGCTTTCGATAATCATATTATTTAAATGCTCAAACAACTCTTCGCTGGAAGTTTCCATGGCAATAAATCCACTTATGATGCGTTTAGCATTTTCTTCCGTAAAAATATTGTCATTTTTTACCAAATTTATATTTCCAAGCACTGAGTTATGTAAAGCTTTGTGAGCCGTATCTACCAAAGGATACGACTTCATAGTACCAAATTGCTCTTTTCCTTCGCTAATATACCATTTGTGAAAAGCACATGCGTCGTGGCTTGCAAACTCTTTCGTAGAATCATTCATAAGTACGGCAGAGTACGCTCGAGATTTAAAAATGATATGGTTGATTTTTGCAAGGGAGACGCGCAGAACATGATCTGATTGTAAGGCATCTTTGGATGATTTGCTTGAGCTCTCACTAAACTTTTCAATGGCATGCGAGAGGTCATTCATATACTCGCTAGACTGTGTTGCTAAGTCAGACATATGTTCAGAGTGTGTTTGCATCTCAACGGTCTCTTGTTGCAGGGTTGAAATTGTTATAGATATTTCCTGTGTTGCTTTGGCAGTTCTCTCGGCGAGTTTTCGCACTTCATCTGCAACAACAGCAAAACCACGGCCATGTTCGCCTGCTCGTGCAGCTTCAATAGCAGCATTGAGGGCAAGAAGATTTGTTTGCGCTGCTATGTCTTTGATTAAGTCTGCTATGCTTGAAATCTCCTTAGATTGTTCGCTTAAGCTCTTGACGCTCTGTGATGTTTGAGTAATGCTTTGATTTAAGTCTTCGAAATTGTTTTCAACTTGAGTGACTGATTGGAGACTGTTATCAGATATCTGTTTTGTCTCTAGGAGCATGACAACAATTGTATTTACGATTTGGCTTGTTCGTTCGATATCTGCTTTTATTTGAATGAGTCCGCCTGTTGTTCCTCCGCCGATATTGTTGAATGCTTTACTGAGTTTATCTTGAGCAGCAACTTTTTTCCCATCAAGGATTCCTCGAACCGCTTGGTTGATAGGGTCTATAAAAATTGAAAACCCTCCCTTGAATCCAGTTTTAAACATAATCGCACTTTCATCCCCGCTATCGGCAAGTTTGGTCGCACTTGCGGCATCTCTCATAAATGCTTCTACTTGGTCAATCAAGTTGTTGTAGCTCCAAGCAAGGGCGAAATATTTTGAATCTGCTGCGATATTTATAACCCTCTCTTCAAACTCTCCCTTAGCTCCTTGCGCCATAACCTTTTCGATTTGCGCAAAGAGCTTCTCATCTTGAGAGCTGTTGCTTGGGAAAAAGAGACCTATTATGATAAAAAAGAGGACAATGGCTCCAAGGATAAGGGAAGTAAAAGCAAGCAAAATAGCTGCGATTAAACTAAGAGAAATAAAAAAGAGTGTTTGCTTATTTTTGAAGATTAACGATAAATTCATCATAACTGATTCCTGCGTTTTTAAGTGTTTCATCCAATAACTTGCCAGAGGCGCTTACGCCACCATTTTTTTCACTTTCAAGCAATTTTGTATAGAGATTTTTCATAGTCTCAATACCCTTGTTTGAAGGTTTGCGACGAACTGAGTAATAGCCTATAATCTTGCCAGAAGTATCGAGTGAAGCAGTTACATTGGCAAAAACCCAGTAAAAATCTCCATTTTTTGTTTTGTTTTTTACATAAGCATTGATTGATTTTTTGGACTGTATACGGTCCCATAAAAGTTTGAATACGATTTTTGGCATATCTTGATGGCGTAAAATATTATGCGGAGCATTTAAGAGTTCCCCCTCTGTATACCCTGACATTCTGATAAAAACTTCATTTCCATAGGTAATGCGACCTTTGAGGTCTGTTTTAGATACAATCATTTCATCTTCGTTCATATATATTTCCATAATGTCCCCTTAATGTCTGTGACAAATCGGTTTATATTGTATTGACTTTTTGTGCAGGAGAAACTTAAAGTTAGATTATTTTGAAGGGAATAAAAAAATATGTGAACAAAATCACCTTTTGTCCATATGAAAGATGTTAATTTTTGAGAAGATTTACTGCTTTTTTTTGCAAATAATTTTTATAAATTGGATTATTGTATAAAGATTCTACATTTTAGCCCATGTGAATTTCATTGAAAGAGTTATTATTAGAGTTAAAATCCAAAAAAGGAGCATCCTATCGAAAATTTAACTTCTATTGATATTGTATGGATTCTTGTTTGTGCTTACTTGGTGTTTTTAATGCAGCTTGGTTTTGCCATGGTTGAAACGGGTGTTGTTAGAGCCAAAAATACCATCAATGTTGCTATGAAAAATTTGGTAGATACCGTCTTTGGTATCATCTTTTTTTGGCTCATAGGGTATGGGCTTATGTTTGGGAGCGGAGGCAACAGTTTTTTTGGAATGGCTGATTTTATGATTGATGGCAAAAATTTAGAGCAGGCGACTCTGTTCTTTTTTCAGGCCATGTTTGCCGCTACTGCGGTGACAATTGTCTCAGGAGCCGTTGCAGAGCGTATAAAATTTAACGCCTATATTATTGTCTCCATTGTTGTGACCTCTTTGATTTATCCTGTTTTTGGACATTGGGCTTGGAGTGATGATGGTTGGCTTAAAGCCCTTGGTTTTGCAGATTTTGCAGGCTCTACTGTTGTCCATTCCATGGGCGCATGGATAGGTTTGGCTGGAGCGCTTGTTTTAGGTCCTCGTATTGGAAAGTTTAGAAACAATGAAATCAAATCTTTTGCTCCAAGTAATCATAACTTTGTCGTTTTTGGTGTTTTTGTCCTCTTTGTTGCTTGGTTTGGTTTTAATGCTGGGAGTCTTTTAAAATTTGATATTGCCGCGGCAGGCATCCTTCTCAATACTGTTTTGGCGGGCGTTTTTGGTGGTTTTGGCGGTTGGGCTATTAGTTTGTTTTACAAAGAAAAAGTAGATGTTGAGATTCTTAGTTTTAGCATCATTGCAGGGCTCGTTGGCATCACGGCAGGGTGTGACCGATTTGACGCTCAAACCTCGGCTTTTATAGGTTTTAGTTCCGCGGTCGTGATGCATTTTTTTGATCAAATATTGCTCAAAAAATTTTATGTTGATGACCCTTTAAGTGTTGTGAGTATCCATGGATTTGCAGGCGTTTGGGGGACTGTTGCGGTGGGTTTATTTGCCACACTGCCAGAGAACATGAGCCGTGGAGATTTTATTTTTGTTCAAGTCCTTGGCGTTGTTGTTGCTTTTGTTTTTGCATTTTCGCTTGGTTTGACCCTCTTTTACACACTTTCTAAAATCAAACTTTTAAGAGTTTCCAAAAAACATGAGGTTACAGGTCTTAATGTCAGCGAGCATAATGCAAAACTTCCATGGGTTGATACCATTGAGAGCATAGTAAAAATCATGAAATCTGGTCATTTTACATCAAAGATTCATGTAGAAAAACATACAGAAATAGGGCTTGTAGCGACTTTTTTTAACTATTTGCTTGTTATTTTAAAAGAAAAACAGATGGAACTCACAGCGGCAAATATAAAGCTTAAAAGAAAAGCAGAAATAGACCCTTTGACAAAAATCTTAAATCGCAATGCTTTTATGGAACAAATCAAAGATAAAAATCCCTTTCAGGACAAGATATCGGTTATTTTAGTAGATATTGACCATTTTAAACTGGTCAATGACAATTATGGACACAGTGTTGGGGATAGTGTTCTTGTGGAACTCTCTGCGCTTATATCAAACAATATTAGAGAAGAAGATGTTTTTGCTAGATGGGGTGGAGAGGAATTTTTGCTCGCCATAAACACGAACGACAAATATGTCGCTTATAAAATCGCTGAAGGGTTAAGAGTTGACATCGAGACACATTATTTCTCAACCGTTAAAAAGATAACAGCTTCTTTTGGTGTAAGTTCTCCACAAGCAAAATCAGATGATTTCAGGCAACTTTTTGACAACGCAGACAAAGCCCTCTATCGAGCCAAAGAGCTAGGGCGTAACCGCGTTTCTTTTTGGTAGGAAGNNGCATGGGTTACATATAGTTCAGGATTTGTTTGCTTGTCTCTTCGTTTTCGACGATGATGTTTTTAAAACCCATGAAAGATAAAATCTCTTTGTCTTTCATGGCGTGTACTTTGATGATGACTTTTTCATGAGGGACGACCCTTTGGATTATTTGGCATACAAGATGGAGTTTTTTTGTGTTGTTGATGGCGACGACTATTTTTTTTGCTCTGTTGATAAAGGCTTTTTTGAGAATCTCTCTGTTTGCTGCGTTGCCATAGATAACGGACTCATGTTTTGTTTGCGCGAGGTGAAACATATCGGGGTTGTTCTCTATGATGATGTAAAATTCCCCATCATTTTTTAGTTTCTCTGCGACATTTTGCCCAAATTCTCCATACCCTAAAATAACTACATGGTTATGTGTGGAGGAACTAAACATCGATTCTTGCGCCTCATGAATATCGTGTTTTATGAGTAAATCTGCCAAAATACTTAGGTTGTTTAAGATAAAAGGGGTGAGAACCATAGAGATAACAATGACGATAATCATGATTTGCCCATACGGTGCCTCAACAAGGGAGTGAGAGCGGGCAAGTTCTAGGATGGCTAAGGCAAACTCCCCGATTTGGATGAGTGAAAATGCGGTTTTTATACTGGTTCGTTTGTTGTTCGTTTTGCGTAATCGCGTTAAGAGATAAATAATCACCACTTTAATGAACATGATGCCAAAGAGTAAAAGTACGATAACAAGGGCGTACTCTAGTATGATGTCAAACTTTATCTGCATCCCGACCGTAACAAAGAAAACCCCTAAAAGCAGGTCTCTAAAGGGGATAAGGTCGGCTTCTGCTTGGTGTTTGTATTTTGTCTCAGCGATGAGCATTCCCGCTACAAAAGCACCTAAAGAGTACGAAAAACCTATCTCATGAGCGCCATACGAAGCGGCTATGGCTAAAAATAAAATAGAACCAATAAAAAGCTCATCAGAGTGCGATTTGATGATTTGTGTAAAGAATGGTTCAAGAAGGTATTTTCCCACAATATACATCACCCCAAGCAAAACAAGAACGCCCACAGCGATACCCCATGCAATCAGTTCTAAAGAGCTCTCTTTAGAACTGATTACCCCGATAATGACCAAGATAGGAATCACTGCAATATCTTGCATGATTAAAATCCCTAAGGCGTTTTTGCCGTATTGTTTATTGATTTCGCCTGTTTCGTTAAATGTCTTAAGAACAATGGCTGTAGAAGACATGGCAACTGCCATGGAGATGATGAGTGCACTGTATTTATCGAGGTCGAAAGTATAATATGCAAGGATAAAAATGATAGATGCACTCAAGAGAATTTGAGCACTTCCCACTACAAAAACCTCATATCGCATCGCATTTAAATGCTTCATGGAGAACTCTAGCCCTATAGTAAACATCAAAAAAACGACACCAAATTCGGCTATCTCTTTGAGCGTATCATTGTCTGCTACGCTATGCAAACCAAAAGCGTAAGAGATGACTGTCCCCGTTAAGATGTAGCCAATGATTGTAGATAAGCCAAACTTTTTGAGGATGATATTGAGCACCAAGGCAATAAAAAAAGTCGCAGATATAAGTCCTAGCATGAGGCTATTTTTCTATATACAATTGTTTTAAAATGGTGATGAGACTTTGCACTGCTCTTTGGGATGTGGTCTCATTTACAGTATGGTAACCAATCGTTGGTATCTGAAGTGTAGCCCCTTGTATCTCCCCTTTGGTGGCATAAATAAGTCTGCCTAGTTCGGTTGTCCCAAGAGAGCCTTTGACCCCGTTTTGCTTCATGATATTTTTGAGATAGGTGTCTTTAAAATGGTAATTAATTTTCTCTTTTTGGGCGATATTTTTCATTTTATGTTTGAGTGGTGACCTAAAAACCGCGTTGGAGTCACGATTTCTTAGGACGATATCAAGGCTAGCAATATCATCTAAAGAGCTATAAGGGCTTGTATCTAATACAAGTAATTCGTTGGTGTTGATGTCAAAGCGTCGAAACCACTCAAGCAAAAATCTCCAGCTTTTCCCCGCTTCTTCGGAGGCTGTAAAAAAAGCTGTTCCTCTGTAGCCGATGTGGTACAGATGGATGATGATGGCGACCGAGAGGACATTGTCAAGTTGCGCCGAGATGAGATCGTCTTTGATCTCTAACTTGTCAAGAAACGCCACTGGAGTCCCTGGAAACAAGAAGTCAAATCCATCCACTTTAAAAATGATGTTGTTTCTTCGCTCACATAAAAAAGCATCTTTGATGACACCAAGACCCAAATATGTCCCTGAATAGGGTTGATACGCCTGCACTTTTTCATCTACAAATCTTGAGGTGAAGTTAGACAAAAGTTTTTCAGAGTTCGAAGTTCCCGTCAAATCTGCTCTGTTTTTTGCGATAAAAGCAGCATATTGAAATTCATTATGTCCTGTGCAAATCAGTCCGTGCCTATCAACATGCGCTGAGAGATACCCAGAATGCGGCTCGCTCCCCGTTGCAACAAGCACGCCATCATAGTACTCAACAAGCACTCCAATCTCTTCAAGTTCCCGTTTGACAAACATAAGAAAAGGGTGCTCCGCTCCCACAACGCTGGGTATGCGGATCAGTTGTTTGAGTGTGTCGTAAAATTGTTCCATCTCTTATCCTTCTAGGCGTTTATGCGCCGATACTATCTCTTTTAATTTTTCTTTTTTTTGTAGTGATTTCACATCGAGGTGCAAGATTTTTTTCAATGTACTCCATAACTTTACTTGCTATATCAATACCTGTCGATGTTTCAATTCCCTCAAGTCCAGGGGAAGAGTTTACTTCCATCACAAGAGGACCGCGAGCTGATTCTATCATATCAACTCCGCACACACCAAGCCCCATAGCTTTTGCAGCAGCAAGGGCAGTTGCTTTTTCTTTTCGTGAGAGTGTGTGCGCACTTGCACTTCCCCCTTGATGGAGGTTTGACCTAAAATCTCCCTCGGCACCTTGCCTTTTCATCGCTCCTACTACTTCGCCGTCGACAACAAAGGCTCGGATATCCGCACCGCCTGCTTCTGCGATGTATTCCTGAACAAGAAGATTGACATCCATGCCATAAAACGCGTCGAGTACAGATTTCGCAGCTTTTTCGCTCTCAAGTAAAACAACCCCCACGCCCTGCGTCCCCTCAAGTATTTTCAAAACCAAAGGAGCGCCGCCACTGAGGGCGATAACATCTTTTGAGCTTGATTTATTGGAAGCAAAAATCGTCTTTGGCATGTCGACATCATTTTTTGAAAGAACCTGCAGACTTCTTAGTTTGTCTCTGCTTCTAGCGATTGCGAGATTTCCTGAGGTGCTAAAAACATCCATCATCTCAAAGTGTCGTACCATTGCAGTTCCGTAAAAAGTTCTGCTTGCCCCTATTCTAGGTATGATTGCATCGGGTTTTGGTAAAACTTTGCCCATGTAATTGACAATCAATTCCCCTTTCATAATCTCTATCGTGCATTTTAAATAATCTACAACGCGCATCTCCCAGCCTTTTTGTTCTCCTGCTTGGACAAGCCTTCGCGTTGAATATAACTCTTTGTTTCTTGATAATATATATACTCTCATTTTTTTCATATTTCCCTACTTAAATATTGTTTTGATACATCTACTAAAAATTTGTTTGCTAAAAATTGTTTTCCTATAAGCATCGGATATCGCATGTCCGAGCGATTTGTGAGAGAGACAACTGTTTTATAGTTTTTGCCAAAAAATTCTACGTTTACCCGAATAGAAGCTCTCTCTTGGATTTCACCGTTGGAGCTTTTAACTTTTTTAACTTTATAGAGTGGCATGACTACTCTTTTGCCATGATAGGATTCATGAATCTCATCAAGGAGAGTAAAATGTACAAAATTGTCCGCATCTATGGTGATGTCATCACAATGCAGTGCATTAGAATCTGCGCCAGTATCAACTTTGGCATCCAAATCATAAAGTTCTAAATCTAAAATAGAGATTAGCTCAATGGTACCTATTATTTTTTTTTTAGGCATGTAAAGACTCCGTTTTTTGATAGTGTTAGGTATTTTTTTCAGCAAAACTTTGTTTGTCCATGATGGCGAGTTCATCTTCAGCGCAAAAGACTATTTTAGGGTCGAGAACAAGATCTATGGCACGATTTTTGCCATCGTAATTTACTTGATTTAAAATAAGTTTCAAGGTCTCAAGCCGTGCTTTATGTTTGTCGCTTGAGCGAATCACATACCAAGGTGCTTTTTTATTGTTTGTACCTTTGAGCATATTGTATTTTGTTCTTGAGAACTCTTCCCACATGCTTTGCGCTTGCAGGTCGATTTCGCTGAGTTTCCACTGACGCAACGGGTCGTTTCGGCGTTGTTCAAATCTTGCAGCTTGCTTCTCTTTTGTCACACTGAAGTAAAGCTTGACCAGCAAGGTCCCTTGGTCTACTAAGGACTCTTCAAAAGGGACGACATCTTTCATAAAAAGTCTATGCTCTTCCTTTGAGCAAAAACCAAAAATTGGCTCCACCATCGCACGGTTATACCAGCTTCTGTCATATAAAACAATCTCTCCGCCATGAGGAAAGTGTTTGATATATCTTTGAAAATACCACTCACTTCGCTCATGCTCAGTTGGTCTTCCTAGTGCGACTATGCGGTAGTGTTTAGGGTTCATGTAACGGCTTACACTCCCGATAACACTCCCTTTGCCTGCTGCATCACGCCCTTCAAAAAGGATAATCATTTTGAGTTTATAACGCTCAATGTGCTGTTGGAGTTTTACAAGTTCTGCCTGATATGGCTCAAGTGCCAGATTTTCACTATAAGTCTGAATCGCCTCTTGGTACTGTGCTTCTGTTAAATTGTTGTTTTTTTTCATTTTTTTCTCATTCAGTAAAAAAGTTTTATATACGTTTCATGTAATTGTAGCATTAATACGACCGAGTTTTAACCGCAAAAAATTGTGGAATTTATATTGCATACAACTCTTTTTTTATATAATGTACCTTCATTTTATAAAAATTGCTCATATGGCGAGGAGGGTACATGGAAGTAAATCTTGTGCAGATAGAATCATTAGTAGCACTTGTTCACTCCGAGATAGAGCAGTATAGGGACAACAACGCAACGCTGCACCCGTATGACATCGCTGAACAACTCTTAGAACTCCGTGAGCTCAGCACGGAAGAGTATGTCAAAATCATCAAAAAAATCCCTCATGATTTGTTTGCAGAAGTCCTCTCTGAATTTCCCGATTATGTTCAAGAAGAGACAGCAGATTTACTCAGTGTTAAGAAACTCGCAGATATTGCTTCCAAAATGGATACCGATGATGCGGCAACGCTTATTCATAACATCAGCGAAGAGCATGAAGAGATTTCACAAAATATCCTTGAGACGTTTGATGATGAGGATAAAGAGCTTCTCGAGCAACTAATCGCGTATGAAGAGGATGAAGCTGGGTCGTACATGCAAACCGAACTTTTCAGTGCAAAACTTACTGAAAATATAGGCGTAGCCATCAAAAGACTCAAACAGCTCAAAGAGAGCGGTGAAGTGGACAATATCTGGCATGTCCATTTAGTCGATATTAAAAACAAATATATCGGTTCAATTGGACTTGAAGACTTGATTATCTTTGAACATGATTTGACTTTCAAAGATATACCAATCGAAAAACACAAAACGTATCATGCCAACCATAAAAGCGACATCAAAGACGTTGTTGACATGGTGACAAACTATAACCTCACTTCTGTTCCTGTGGTAGATAATTTTAACCGTCTTATCGGGAGAATAACCTCGGATGATATTTACGATATTATCCAAGAGACTGCGACGGAACAAATCTTTAACCTCGCAGGGGTAAACGACTCGGCGGAGCAAGAAGAAGATATGTTTGAAATTGGCAAGACAAGAGCCATTTGGCTCGGACTTAACCTTATTACTGCTATTGCGGCCTCTTTGGTTATTGGCATCTTTGATAGCACCATTGAGTCTTTGGTTGCTTTAGCTGTTTTGATGCCCATTGTTGCTTCTATGGGGGGAAATGCGGGAACACAAACTTTGACGGTAACGGTGCGGCAAATGGCTTTGGGTGATATCGAAGGGGAAGACGCTATTAAAACTATTAAAAAAGAGGTTGTTCTAGCCCTTATCAATGGAAGTATTTTTGCTATAGTGATCGGTGTCATCGCTTACTTTTGGTTTAATATCCCTCTTTTGGGGGTAGTCATAGCCTTGTCTATGGTTATTAACCTTATTGGAGCTGGTTTTTTTGGAAGCGTTATCCCGCTTATCCTTCAAAAAGCAGGGGTTGACCCCGCTATTGGGAGTACCGTTTTACTCACAACTGTGACTGATGTTGTTGGATTTTTCAGCTTCTTGGGACTTGCGACACTTATCTTAATTTAAAAGGAATATTTTGGAAAATACAGTTGAAAAAACTGAACAGAAATTTAAATATTTCATAGAGGATTACTGGGACATATTACTTGGAATTTTTTGTATTACCCTCGCTTTTTATTTTCATAATCACCATCAAGGTGCCCTAGCTACCCTTTTTGCAGCCATAGGAATAGGTTCACTCTCTATCACTGTCTCAGAGGTAGCTGAAATACTCTCTGACAGACTCCAAGAGCCTTATGGGAGTTTTGTCCTTACTCTTAGTGCGGTTCTTGTTGAGATTGTTCTTCTGTACATCATTTTACTTCAAGCAGTTGCTGACCCCGAGGTAGTAAAAACCGTCAAGGGTGGTATCATCTCTGCTGTGATTGTTGACATGAACGTTCTTTTAGGTCTCGCGGTATTTTTAGGCGGTTTGCGCTTTACTGAACAAGAGCACAACAAAGAGACTTCAAGCGCGTATACAACTATTTTGCTTGTTTCAGGGATTACCCTTCTTGTTCCAGGTTTGCTGAGTCTTGGGCATCACTCCCCTTCAGTTGTAGAAGATGCTTCGGTCGTTATTGCCTCTTTACTGATGCTTTTTTACATCATTATCTTGGTGTTTCAGACTAAAACGCATACCCATTTTTTCAAACAAACAGCGAGAAGTAGGATTTTTAGAATTAAAAGAAAAATGGCAAAACAAGCTACGCATGATATTATTGATGAAGAAGATGATTATATTTTTGAAAAATTTAATATGTTAGGACTTATCACTTCTATTTTTATATTAATTTTGATTATTGCCCTAGGGGCAGAAGTATTTGCCAAAGATGGAATCCTTCTTGCCAAAAATCAAGGGGTATCTGCTGGTTTTTCTGGACTTATTATAGCCATTGTTGCGGTTGCTCCTGAGATAGTCACCGCCATAAAAGCTGCTAAAAATGACGAGATACAAAGGGTGGTAAATATCGCCATGGGTGCCTCAACGGTATCGATTTTACTCACGGTACCGATTTTGATGGTTTTAGCGTATATCAGCGGCATACGCTTTACACTTAGTTTTAATCCCCTTGAAATTGGTGCTTTGTTATTTACAGTCATTTTGGCTTGGAAAACAACAGATGATGGACATACGAACTATTTTGAGGGTATTTCTCACATTATGTTTTTCTTTGCATTTGCGATTGTTGCGTATTACTACTAATTGAGCTTGCGTGTCGCAAACGAAAATACACCTATGAAAGTAAAAGAAAAACTTCTCCTTTTTCTTTTGTGTTTCTCGTTGCTTCATGGCGCATCTTCACCCTTGATGTTTGAGGGAAATAAGGAAATTTCTCAAAGAGAACTCTACGATATGCTTCATGTGGCGCAGCCTTATTTTTATGAGTTTTGGAAAAAAGAGCCGAGTGTAAATCCTCAAAGAGGGACTTTAATTGCACAGGCTGTCAAAAATTATTACCGCTCACGAGGTTTTTTTCATGCAAACGTCACGGTTGCTCAAAAAGAGCAAACGCTTCAAATCACCATCGAAGAAAATCTCCCCACCCGAGTAGTCGACATAGCAATAAACTCTCAGTTAGATATCAAACCTTATATCCCTTTTACTCTTGGTATGATTTTTGACGCGCAAAAGTTTGACCAAAGCAAAAAAGATATCAAACTTTTTTATGGGGATTATGGATATTGTGATGCGGAGATTCAAACAAAAGCGTGGATAGACATCAAGACAAACAGTGCCTATTTGACCTATGAGACAACCCAAAATGGTCTGTGTTACTTTGATAAAATTGCCATTCTTCCTTCGCAAAATATCGACACAGATATCATAGAGTCTTTTTTAAGCATAGAAGAGGGGAGTCTGTTTTCGACAAAAAGCATACGCCAAAGTTATGAAAATCTTTATGGCAACGAGGGGATTGCTAAAGCGCTTATCGATACAGAAGTTATCGAAAAAGGCAAAGCCCATGCAAAAGTAAGTGTCACTGAAAATGAGAAACCAATACGATTTCAAATAGGGCTTGGAGTGAGCAGTGATGAGGGTTTTATGGCGCTTCTCGGGGTAAAACATAGAAATCTTTTTGGAAACTTAAAAACACTCGCACTCAACACCCGCGTGACACAAATCAAACAAACGATAGAGACAAACTTTGATATGCCTCTTGTGAACCATCAAGCAACAGGAGTAAAAGTTGGTTATGAAAACGAGCTTTTTTTGGGCTTTAAAGAGGAGAGAGTTTTTGGAAGTTTGTATCTCAAACAAAAAGGAGTTGAACATCAGTTTCAAGAGAGTCTTGTGTTTGATAACTCCCTTACCTATGACTCACAAGATGAAGCGCTCTATGTTCCTGGAAGTTTGTTTCTCGCATCTCCAAAACTTGAGTGGAGTTACGATACAAGAGACAATTTTCTTAACCCTACACAAGGGCATTTTATACGCTCAAGCGTCATGGGTTCTCTTGAGTCAGAACTCTCCGATGCCACTTACTATAAATACAATCTCTCAGGTGGTTTTATCATCCCATTTCTCCCCTCGACGTTGGCATTTAAAGCAGATTTTGGCTCCTTGCACCTCTTTAGCGGAGACCTTCCCCCCTCCTATCTTTTTTATGCAGGCGGGATGAATAGCAACCGAGCTTATGGCTACCGAAAATTGGGCAAAATAAACGACAAAGAGGACCCTATTGGGTTTGATTCACTTTTAGAGACAACGGTTGAATACCGTTTTGGGATTTGGGAAAAATTGCGCGGTGTGGTATTTCAAGATACTACTTTTATTGCCGAAACTGCAATCCCTGACACGAGCAAAGGGTATTACTCCGCAGGGTTTGGATTGCGTTATGTCACCCCTATTGGACCATTGGGAGTTGATTTTGGATTTGATATCAATGATCCATCACGGCGGTACGCTTTTCATTTTCACATTGGAGAGCTCTTTTGATGCGAAAAGTTTACCTTTTTCTCCACGTTGGCATCTTTTTACTTTTGATTCTTGGGGTTATCGTTGGATTTTTTGCTTCACACCCGCAGGCACTTGAGTTTTTGGGAAAATATTTTTTAAAAAATACAGGTCTTCATTACACCAAAATAGAGGGTTCACCGCTTGAGGGGATGACGCTTCATGATGTCAACTACACCGATGCCATTTTCATAAAAACTCTCCATGTAGAGTACAATGCAGCCCATCTTTTGTTGGCAACTCCTAAGATTAAAAAGGTTAAAGTTATTGGCATGAAGCTCATAGTGGCAAATCTCCCCTCGCAAACCCAGCAGAGTGGCTCTTTTTTTGGTGCGTTTGAAATCTCTCAACTTGCTTTGGAAAATGCAAAAATCATCTTTGCAAAAGAGACCCTCTCTCTTGATGCAAACGCAACCGATGTTCATTATGACAAAGAGATTGCTATAAAAAAAATCTCTCTTGACATGGATAGCTCTTATGGCAAAGCTCGTCTTATGGGCGAAGTCAAAGCAAATCATTTTATTGCACAAGGAGTTCTCACTCCAAAGCCATCCATCGCCGCAAAGTATTTGGGATTTTTAGAGGGGTTTCCCAAGAGTCTGAGCGTTTCTGGAGATGCCGATTTGCAAAATATCCGTTTGCATACAACGCTTGAGAGAGTGAGTCTCGTTGGAGATAAAAATGCGACGGTGCAAAATGCAGCCATTAATTTCCATTATGATGTGAAAAAAAGCCTCTTTGATTTTGGTATTGCCTATGTTTTTTCTTACGATACATTTCAAGCAAATGTAGTGCAAAGAGTTCTTTTTGAGACTTCAGGTTTTTACACCTCCTCTTTGCAAGCTGCTCTTACAAAACAGCCTATAGAGCTCCCTTTTAAAACTTTAAGTGCAAATTTTTCTGGAGACGATACCCATATAAAAGCCCATCTTAAAGGAGGTTCTCTAGAGCTTGATGTGTTAGGTGAAGATTTCAAGCGATTTGTTCTTCATGCAAAAAGCGAGGCACTCGAACTCTCTTTCCTCCCTGTTTTGCCCCAAGCACTGCAAAAAAATACTTTGCGCTTTCAAGCAGATGCCACTCTTGATATTGCCCCTTTTTCTCTCGAAGGGACGCTGGCTTCGCAAGGGGAGTTTTGCACGCTAGAGGGGGAGTTTAGCCTCCAAGAGCAGTCTCAGATTTTTAAAGCAACGCTGTATCCAAAAGAGACCTCAGAGTTATGGGAGAAGTACCATCTTGAGAGGCTCTCGCCTATAAACCTTGCTTATATGCGTAGTGAAAAAGGCGAATTTTTGACTCTTGATGCAAATATCCTCCACCTCACTCTTTTTAAAAATGCTCATACCTATGAGGGTTGGGGCAATGTGGGCTCGGCACAATTTGACACTCAAGTAAAACTAGAAAATCAAAAAAGTATCACACTACGTGCCAAAATCCCCTCAGTTCGCAGACTTGTGGAGGAGTTATCGCCAGAAACTTTTCATGATACGCTGTATGTTGATGCGCAAGCAGAGGTAAATGCTACGCTTGATTTATCCAAAAAACCGCT
>DJAA01000054.1:18913-24029 GCA_002428085.1 Sulfurimonas sp. UBA6014
GAGAAAACAATGCATGAAGGGGAAAATTTCTCTCTGAAGTCGAGTTATTCTGAAAAGGAGCTCTCAATACATGCGTATAAAGTCACAGTTGCCAAGAGAGATTTTTACTCAAAAAAACCCTCTAAGATTTTGTTTGATACCAATGCCACACTTCACTTTAAAGAGTTCTGGATTTATGACAACGTCAGCGCTAGGGGCTTTTATAGTCCGACACAAGGAGAGGGACGTTTGCATCTGCGGAGTGATAGTTTCCATTATGAAAGTGATGAGGCAAATGTAACGCTCAAAGGGGATATAAGTGGAGAATTTCACAGCAATGGAGCGCAAAATATCGAGGCGAATGTAACCCTTCTTGATGGAGTTGTACACTATGAGCCTACCTCGGATTACACGCTGAGCAAAGATATTATCATCATCCAAGAGATGCGACCGCCTGCAAAAGTCAAACGCTCTTTCAAACTCCATCTCAACGCCTCCAAACCCATCGCCTATAAAACTGACACGATTGATATCCATGTGATGCCCGATGTAACCCTTCTTCAAGAGCTTCATTCACCTTTGCGCGTCTTAGGGCATGCCACCATCACAGATGGCAAAGTGACAGCTGGCGATAGAGTGTTTGAGTTTGATAAGAGCGAGATGTATTTCAATGGCGAGAGTCCCATCAACCCTACGCTCAACCTCAATCTATACCATGAAACCATAGACTATGTCATGATTGAAATCTTTATCACGCACACGCTCGCATCGCCCGTTGTCATTTTTTCTTCTAATCCTTCCATGAGCCAAAATGATATTTTGTCTTATATTTTATTTGGAGAAGCTACTTCTGCAGACTTTGATAGCTCTACAGAGGGGAAGAGCACTCTCGCGCTAAGCTCTTTAGTTTTGGCTACGGGGCTGAAGCAAATATTGAACGATACATCAGGCATCAAGATAGATACGCTTAATATCCTCACGAATGAAGAGGGAACTTTAGGCTACGAAATAGGGACTCGCTTTAACAAACAGATTCGAGTTGTGTACAAAAACGACACCATCTCAAGCGTCATTCTCCAATACAGTCTCAGCAAATCGATTCGTATAGACGTCGATGTGCGAGAAACAGGGCAAGGAGTCACGATTTTATATGTCAAAGATTTTTGATTATCTTTGCTATACTATTTTCAAAAATCAACCTGAGAAAGATTATGAAACAAAAAATTTTACTTCTTCATGGCTGGGGTGGGAGTGATTTTCCTCATTGGCAGAGTTGGCTTGCGGGTGAGCTTGCCAAAGATTATAATACGGTGAGTTTTTTAAAACTTAGCAACTTTGAGATGCCTGAGCTTCATGTATGGAAAGAGGAGTTGCAAGCGCATTTAAGCGACTTTCAACCCGATATCGTTGTTTGTCACTCTTTGGCAAATATCCTTTGGTTTCACCTCTGTCATGATGCTTCCATTGAGCAAGTCTCTACACTTTATCTTGTAGCCCCGCCAAGTTTAGAGTGCACAATTGGAGAGTTGCAAAGCTTCTTCCCGCTCGAGGCTCCAAAAAATCTTTATGCAAAAGAGGTACTTCTCATCACTTCAACCAACGACCCTTACATGAATGAAGACGAGGCAAATGCCCTGCAAAAACAACTTGGAGTTGCCATGAATGTCCTCCAAAACGGAGGACATATTAACGCCCAGAGCGGGTTTGGACCATGGGAGTGGATGTTAAAAGAGCTCAAAACAAAAATATAAAAAATTTATAATTATTTCTATGGTACAATTTGTCATATTCGATTTTTAAAGGAGATGTTATGAATGTAGCAAGTTACATATACCAATCACCATCACCTAGTGCTGTTCAAGTAGGAAGGCTTGACCCTAGCAGTGTCAAAGAAGAATCAAAGCCAAAAGAGAACGCTCAAAAAAGTGAAGGGAATACTTCAATGCAAATGAGAGATGAAACAGCCATGAAAGCACAAAATTTTCAAGCTGCGCAGACTGCTGAGGCGACTCCAACATCCAGTTTACAAAATGTTTTGGATATGTACGCTTAAAGAGGCCATTAACTAACTCTCTGTATCATTCGCCCAAAAAGAGGCCTTTTTATGACAGATTTAGTAGCCCTTCTCACGCAAAAAACAAACCTCAAAAAAGAACATATTGTTAGTATTTTAAAGCTTTTAGAGGAAGGCTCGACCATCCCTTTTATCGCACGCTATCGAAAAGAGATGACGGGTGGGGCGAGCGATGAAGTGCTTCGCGATTTTGAGACTCTTTATGAGAACGCTAAAAAACTTTTAGAGCGTAAAGAAGAGGTTACGCGCCTTATAACTGAGCGCTCAAACTTAACTGAGGCACTTCAAAAAAGTATAGAAGAGGCAGAGACTTTACGGGTTTTAGAAGACATTTACCGCCCCTTTAAAGAGAAAAAAACTTCACGTGCAAGTGTTGCCATAGCCCTTGGTTTGACACCTCTTGCAGAGACCATTCAAAGTGCAAAACTCACACTTCAAGAGCTGTTTGTTCATGCCAAGCAGTTTGTCACAGGCGATGTCGCTTCGGTGGAAGATGCGCTCAAAGGTGCGCAAGATATTTTGGCTGAAAGATATGCAGAAGAGCCTCGTGAGCGAGAAGCCATCCGAAATACTATGCTGCGATTTGGTGTTTTGCAGACGAAAAAAACAAAGAACTTTGATGAAAACGGAAGCTTTATCAATCTTGCCGAAAAAAGCGAAAAAGTCGCCACTATCCCCTCTCACCGATACCTTGCCATCATGCGAGGCGTCAATGAAAAAGAGCTCTCAGTAAAGATAACTATTGACCTTGAGCGCATCGAAGAAAACATAAAAGCCTACAAAATTCCCCGCCATGCACAGAGTTCTAAAGAGTTACTCTTTGATGCTTACAAAGATGGGCTAAAGCGGCTTTTGCTCCCTTCCATCGAGAGAGAAGTTCAAGCCGAACTTAAAGAAAAAGCAGACGCGGCCGCCATCTCTGTTTTTGGCAAAAACTTAAGCCAGCTTCTCATGACGCCTCCCGTGACCAAAAGAGTTATTTTAGGCGTTGACCCAGCGTATGTGAGCGGCTGCAAACTCGCCGTCATTGATGAAAACGGCAACTTTTTGGAGTCTGCAGTCATTTACCCGACTCAGCCCAAAAATGACTACATGAACTCAAAAAATAAAGTCTTAGCTCTCACAAAAAAATACAACATCACAGGTGTCGCCATCGGTAACGGTACGGGTTCAAGGGAGACTCAAGAGTTTTTTGCACAAATAAACGCAGAGGAAAATATCAAACTCAGCTACACGGTTGTCAGCGAAGCGGGAGCCTCCGTTTACAGTGCTTCCAAACTCGCTCAAGAGGAGTATCCTGACCTTGATGTCACCATTCGTGGAGCTATTTCTATAGCCGCAAGGTTGCGTGATCCAATGGCTACTTTAGTAAAAATCGACCCAAAATCGCTTGGCATCGGACAGTATCAGCACGATGTCGACCAAAAACTTTTAGAGAAAAAACTAGGCGATGTCACGGGTGATTTGGTAAACCGCGTAGGGGTTGATATCAACTCCGCCTCCGCATCACTGCTCGCTCATGTTGCAGGAATTGGCTCAAAATTAGCAAAAAACATCCTGGATTTTCGCCAACAAGAGGGCAACTTTACGACAAAAGCCCAGCTGCTTAAAGTCAAAGGTTTAGGCAAAAAAGCGTATGAGCAATCTGCAGGATTTATCCGCATAAAAGAGGGAAAAAACGTCTTCGACAACAGCGGCATTCATCCTGAAAGTTACGAGGTGGCGAAAAATCTTATGGGCTTAGATTTGGCGACTCTTGATGTAAAAGAACTTGCCGAGTCTTGGCATGTGGGAGTTCAAACGCTCAAAGACATCATCACCGAGCTTCAAAAACCGGGTTTCGACCCCAGAGAAGAGTTACCGCCTATCCCTTTCAAAGAGGGTTTAACTGACATCAAAATGCTCAAAGAGGGAAGTTTTGTCTCAGGAATAGTCCGCAATATTGCCGACTTTGGCGCCTTTATAGACATAGGACTCAAAAATGACGGCATGATTCACATCTCAAAAATGAGCACAAAAAGAATTGCGCACCCACTCGAAATTCTCTCTTTAAATCAATATTTACCACAAATAGAAGTCATAGCCATCGACCGCGAAAAAGGCAAAGTGAGTCTTAGTTTGGTGTAGGGATTTTTTCAAATCTTATTGAATTAAAGTATAAACAGTGTACAATTATTAAGGATGTGAAATTTTTAAGCTTCCTAAGCAGTGACGCTTTATCTGATATTTTAAGGAATTCCATGAAAAAAATTATTGCACTTTTGTTGTTCCCATTTTTTGTGCTGTTTGCGCAGAATGGGGAGGAGTTGTTTGACATGAAATGCGCAGTCTGTCACATAAAAACAAGACCTACAAGCCAGATGAAGGACTCTCTTATCGCTCCTCCAATCAATGGAATTGTAAAAAATCTCAAACAAGCTTTTGGAGATAATAAGGACGCAACACTGGAGTTTATTGTTTCGTACACGCTCGAGCCAAGTTTAGAAAAAGCTAAATGCAAAACAGATGCGATACAAAGGTTTGGAGTCATGCCCTCACAAAAAGAGAGCGTCACGCAAGATGAACTCAAAAGCATAGCGAATTATATGTACGCTAATTTTCCATTACAAAGATAAAAACTGAAAATTTAGAGCACGCTATAGAGTACGGCAAAAAAGCCAAAGTGAGTCTCAGTTTGGTATAATGGCGCGTACAAAAAACAGCACTAAAAGAGCCTCATGATTCAACTTATCAATATCTCAAAAAGCTTCTCTTCGCAGGAGCTTTTTTCTAACCTTAACTTCAAACTAAACGCTGGAAATCGTGTCGGACTTGTCGGCAGAAATGGGAGTGGAAAATCTACTCTTTTTAAAATTATTTTAGGCGAAGAGAGTCCTGATAGTGGCGATGTCATCATCCCCAAGGGCTACAAAATCGGGACGTTAAAGCAGCATCTTACTTTTAGTGAGTCGACGCTTCGCGAAGAGGCGGCTTTGGCACTTGAAGAAGACATGAAATACGATGTTTACCGCGTGGAGAAGATTCTTTTCGGTCTTGGGTTTACGCAAGAAGACTTAGAAAAAA
>DJAA01000048.1 GCA_002428085.1 Sulfurimonas sp. UBA6014
TGACTAAGCATCTCAGGTTTATCAGAACCCATATAAAGTACTTGTATCTTAGGTCGGATATCTGCAGGTATAAACTTCTCCAACTGCTCTTTCACCTGATAAGTCACAGGGAGCATCAGGTCGATATTTTTATACATCATTCTATGATAAAAATCATTTTTGAACCGTGTCATCGTCATATTTCGCGTTTGCACAATCTTTGGTTTTGTTTTAGAAAACATTTTTGCCAAAACCACAAAAGGGATATCTTTTGTCCAGTGCATGTGGATTATTTCCACATGCCGAACATCTATAAGATTTGCAAGTTTTTTAGCCGCTCCAAACATAAAAAGATTACTCTTTTTTTTGATTGTCACATAGTTGTTCTCTTTATCATAATACTGTTCAAGTTTTGAGCCTTCATTGATAACACTTATGACATCAAAATCCTCTTTTAAAGCCTTTGCGCAGCGCATCATGTAGAGTTCAAGTCCGCCTAAATCGGGTGACATACAGAGTTCTAAAACTGTTTTTTTAGCCATTTTCTTGCATCTCCAACATTAAAGCATATTTCATATACGAACTAAAAGCAGAAATGACCGCCACATTCCAGCCGTTTACGCCATGAAATGCTCCACCTTTTAAAATCAATGCCTTAAACAATGCACCGACTCCGTGCAAAAACGGGTCAAAACTCGAAGCTTTTTTTCCCTCTTCATGGGCAATTTTCGCACCTCTTGTTATGAACTTATGGCTTGTTTTTATCATTTCTCCATAATCCGCATAAGAGTAATGCAACAAGTCGGCATCGAGTGCTTTCACATTTTGCGTATCGACTCTCGCATGTCCGCCTGCTGTTGTAAATCCACACTTACTTTTATTGTAAAGTCTTGTCACTCGGTCAGGATACCAAAGTTTTATGAAAGCCTTCCCTATGTAAGTTTTTCTAGCAAACGAAAAAGCCTCATAAGGAGTATGCTCCAAATCAAGCTTTTTGATAGCTTCTATGGCATTCGCGTCAAGTCTCTCATCCGCATCAATACTGAGTATCCACTCATTTTTGGCAAACGGCACACCAAACGCTTTTTGCATCCCATCGCCAAGATAAGCCTGTTTCATGACTTTTGCACCCAAAGCCTCGGCAATTTCGCAGGTTTTATCCATACTCAAAGAGTCAATGACAAGGACCTCATCACAAACTTCCATAGCCGATTTTATGACCGCTTCAATATGATTTTCTTCATTTAAAGTTATAATATTTGCTGTTATTTTCATGGTTATCATTCTACCATACTCTCTATTTGATGCAATTTTAATACAAAGGTTTTTGATGCTCTCTTATTTCTTATTCGCTCTTGTGAGTATTTATATCTTTATGCTCTTTAAAAGAGCAAAAAAGTACAAATATGATGTCTCTAAAGATTATATGTACAATCTTGAAAAAAACGTCCTCCTAAAAACAGACCTACATGATAACTCCATCATCCTACCAAAAAACTTCAAAGAGTACGATTCGCTCTTTTTAGGAATAACACTCTCATTTCATCCTTTGTCTCTTTTTTTCAAACCATGGATCAAAATAGAAAGTACCAATCATTATTTCGAATACGCTGCTCAAGGCAAAAGATATCTCAATATTTCAAATCTCCAAGATGAAAAACTCTTCCTAATCTCAAAAAACATCCACTTAAAAACAACTGAAATGACTATTTATGGCTACAAAAACAACATTCACCTATCAGAGAAAATCCTTATTTTAGCACCCCATGCCGACGATGCAGAGATTGCAGCCTTTGGACTCTATAAACAAGCGCAAGATGTAACCATCGTCACTACAACAGCAGGAGAATCTGGCGTCTGTAATTATTGTGATATGTATGACAACAATCACTTAAAACAATCTCTCAAAAAAGGGGAATTAAGAGTCTTTGACGCTTTATGTGTCCCGCTTCTTGGAAATGTTGCGATACAAAACTCCTTGACTTTAGGCTACTTTGGTGGAACGCTTCAATGGATGCGTGGACATAAAAATGAACAGGCTTGCTCTTTTATTAAGGGGATAGATGAGATGAACAATTTTAGAAAAGTCTCTCATGCCCATATAAAATTGCCCCTTAACGTCAAGCCAATTTATGAAGCATTTCATCATGACTTACAAGAAATTATCACACAACTCAAACCCGATATCATCATAACGCCACATCCTGCCATAGACTCTCATCCAGACCACAAACAAACAAGCTTGACACTTTTTGAAGTTTTACAAGAGACACATCATGAGTGCAAACTCCTTCTCTACACAAACCATCTTCAGCTCAGCGAGAGCTATCCACTGGGCAAAATGTATGCAAGTGTAACTTTGCCGCCAAATAAAAATGCATTTTATTTTGATTCACTCTACTCCTTTGCCCTTGATAAAGAGTTGCAAATTGATAAATTTTTTGCACTTGAATCGATTCATGATTTGCGAGATTCCCTTCTATTTATATCCATAAAAAAATCACTCAAACATCTCAATAAAATGATAAAAAGAGAGCTAACAGGCAAAGATAAGAGTTACTATAAAAGAGCTGTGAGAGCCAACGAACTCTTTTTTGTAGTAGAGAGTAAAAATATAGAAAAACTACTAGAGATATAGCTCTTTATATTTTTTGACAATGGAGCTTGGCAAAAAAGGGTGCGTAAATGCCTCAAAATCCAGCTCTTTTTTTTCAGTGAGAGATTGCACTATTTTTTTGGCAAACTCCTCTATTTTAAAATCAACCAAATAATTTTCCAACTCCCCAACCATAATATCACGTACTCCACCTTTTGATTTTGTAGAGAGTATTTTTGTGTGACATGCCAAAGCTTCTACCAAAACCATCCCGAAACCTTCGGCTTTTGATGTTGATGTTAAAAGGCAGGCTTGCTTCATCCATGGATAAGGATTTTCTAGCAAGCCTAAAAGTTTGATATGGGGAACCAATTGCAGAGTTTCTATTTTTGATTTGATATTTGGCAAGTCATGACCACCTCCAACAAGTACCAAAGGGAGACTAAGGGCAAGATGTTCTCTTGCGTATTGATAAGATTCAAGCAAAAAAGAGATATTTTTGTTTGGGGTAATTCTCCCCACACTCAGAATATATTGCTCATCGATATCTGGTTTGTACTCATCCGCTTTTTTTTGAATTAATGCCACATCTAAGGGATTATGGACAACTTCCACAGATTTTGCTTCTACAGAAGAAGCCTTTAAAACTTCTAAAATTCTCTCTTTTACTCCACTAGAGACACCCGCTAAATTTTTCCGACTATAGACACACCGAATATATAAATCATCAAGCCATGAGCCGTGTCGTATAAAAACACTCTCCACCATCTGCACAACTCTCTCATCTCTAAAAGGCCAAATAAGCTCAAACGTTCCATGCCCACGCATGATAATAAGATCAAATTTTCCATACTCTTTTTCTAATTTTGTAAGTTTATATTGAAATATAGGTGCCAAGAGCAATCCGTTGTATAAAAAGAAACTATTTCTATAAAGTGCATTGAGCAATTTAGCAAACAAGCCTAAAACAGCCCCAATAAGTGTCAATCTAAGAATTTTATCTAAGTTAAAATGGTGCAAATGAACCGAAGTTTTCGGAGTAAAAACCCTCCCTTTTTCTTTGAAATATATCAAATGCGATTCATGTCCCTCGTCGGCAAAAGCTTCAGCCAAATTGACTGCAACTCTCTCCATTCCCCCTATTTTTAGGCTTCTTACTACTACTGCAACTCTCATAATCCCCTCTTTTATCAAAAATGGTATAATAACATATCAAATATAAAGGGGCTAGTTTTGTCATACAACCTTCTCTTAAATCCCAAATATAAAAATTTTGAAAATGATTTCCTTCATATCAAAGAAATTTTTAATACTGCGGGTGAGAGCATCCATAAAGCAAGAAATGAGCTTAAAATCATAGAGCTTCATGGGATAAAATGCGTAGTCAAGTCCTTCAAAGTCCCTCATGCCATAAACAAAATTGCTTATACTTTTTTTCGTGAGGGCAAGGCAAAGAAATCTTATACAAATGCTGTAAAATTAACAGAACTAGGGGTAAACACTCCCCAACCCATAGGGGTTATAGAGTTTTTTAGCTCAGGAATTTTAGAAGAGAGCTATTTTATCTCACTCTATGAACCTTATGATTTTACAATTAGAGAAGTATTTCACCATAAAGTAGAAAATTTCCAAGAGATTTTACAACAGTTTGCAAAGTTTACCTACGCAATACACCAAAAAGGTGTTTGGCATGTGGACTACTCTCTTGGAAATGTTTTAGTTACCAAAGAAGAGAACTCTTATAAATTTTCACTCGTCGACATAAACAGAATGGTGTTTAAAACTATTCCTCCCAAGAAGGGGCTAAAAAACTTCAACAAATTCTGGGCAAAAGATGACAACGACCTTCTTATATTGGCAAAAGAGTATGCAAAATTGGCATCCTTTGATGAAAAAAAAGCTACTGAGATTTTAATAAAAGGGGCGAAATCTTTAGAAACAAGAGTCAATCTTAAGAGAAAAATCAAAGGACTCACTTCGTGAAAACCATGAAAAAAAAACTTAAAGAATTCCGATTAAAACTCAAACATTTTTACCATCAAACGCTTTTAAAACACCACGATTTTTCTATTATTTCAAATAATTGTTGGGGAACTAGAACCTATCAAAAGTATGGGCTCCCTTATGCTTCTCCCTTTCAAAGTCTCTTTATTTTCGCTCCTGATTATATGAGACTTATGCGTGATTTTTCAATCGATAAACTTCAGATTAGTCATTTTATTGAACACGAAAATTCAAAATACAAAACGCAACTCATTGCGCAAAATCTTTTTGAGACAAGCTATCCAATAGGGATACTACACAATGACATAGAGCTCCATTTTCTCCACTATAAAACACCAGAGGATGCACAAGATAAATGGAATCGTAGAGTTAAAAGAATCAACGCGAACAAATTGATTTTCAAGTTTAGTGATGGCAATTTATCGACAGAGACGCTCATTCGAGAGTTTGATGCTCTTGAGCACAAAAACAAAATTTGCTTCACGTCAAAACCTTATGCGGGGTGCAAAAATGTCATCTATATGTCAAGATTTAAAAATAATGATGCAGTAGATTTAGAGTGGAAATATGACTCCAAATATTGCAATATACATAAATTTATAAACTCAATTAAAGTCAAGAGTCACTCAAAGCACTAGAGTAGTTTTTTTATAGTTTCAAATAAAGCTTCTCTTTTTTGCAGATCTTGCGGTATCATAAAATGTCTCTGCAACCTCTCATCCCCAACACTCTTCCAACGAGCAGAACTTGCAAACAAACTATCCGCAAAAAATGTCAAAGTTGGGCAGCCAACCAAAGACGCTAAATGATACGTCCCTGTGGATGTGCTTACAAAAAGTTTGAAGCGACTGATAAGTTTTGCGAAGTTAACTATCCCTTCTTTTGAAATATAGAAGATGACCTTTTCATTTTTGAGTCTCTCTTGCATGTTTTCACATAAAGCACTCTCATCAGGCCCGAAGGTGAGGACTACTTGATATTTGTCTGCCTTTAAAACTTCTCGCACCAAAATCTCATACTCATCCAAATTCCAATTCGCATCGCTGCTTCCGCCGAAGCCTACATGAAAGGCTATGATTTCTTTTGTGACATCATATTCTTTACAAAATTTTGCATAAACATCATGGCTATCACTAAACTCTAAAAGCGGTTTTTTGTACTCTAAATTTATATCAGGAAATAATGTTTTCGTAAGCTCTAAATTGTACTCAAACTCCGCCATTTTCACTTGGCTTCTTCTTTGTTTGACTCGGTGTGTATAAAAAATTTGTGCTATTTTTGTCGCAGGGGCTATGCGAATAGGGATGCGTGCCAAAAACTGCGCAAGGGCAACTCTGGTGTTTGAAAAAAGCGTTATGGAAGCGTCTATTTTTGCAGCACGAAGTTTTTTCACAAAGGGTAAAAAAGAACTTTTCCCATCATCGACAATCACCTCATCAATAAATCCACACCCCAATGCCAACTCTTTGTTTAAAGGTGCGACACAAGCGATGATTTTGTTGTACGGATTGTCCTCTTTGAGAACAGCCATCGTCGGAAGTGCAGTGATAAAATCGCCGAGTTTATCGGTGCGTACAACTAAAATATTCAATCTTTTCTCACTCTCAAAAATGAAGCAAATTTTGGAACGCCGTTTTTTGTAAACCCGAAGTATTTAAAGGTGACAAACTCCCCTATTTTTGGAGGGTTTATTCTTTGTGCATCGCTAAAGCCACTCCCTAGAAAAAACTGCACTCCGTCTTCGAGTTCTACTTGCAAACTTCCCATCATGCTGATAAATTTCCCACTGCCAGCTTTATAGCCGATAACTTTTGCTTCCATGTCTTGAGACTCTTTGAACTTCAAAATACTCTCACTTCTCCCCTCAAAATAGTCTCTTGAACCATCTTTCACCATGACACCCTCGCCACCTTTAGCTAAAATAGTGCGTAAATATTCATGCAACTGCGCTGCATCTTTACATACTTTTTGCTCTATGACTTTGACATGAGAGAGTTTTTTTGTATCAATATAATTTTGAACCTTGGCAAGTCGCGAGGCGAAATCCCCTTGTGCATGAGGGGCTTCAAAAATCATATACGAAACTTCACTCCATTTTGGCTGTGCAATTTTATCCATCACGATAGATTGAATATTTTCAAAGTCTCCGCGCTTCGTCCAAAGCTCGCCATCAAGTGCAAAGGGCGGAAGATTTTGCGTAAAATACTTTGGAGCATTTATGGTCTGACCCTGTCTTGAGAGAAGTTTTTTACCATCCCAAAAAGCGCGTACACCATCGAGTTTTTCCGACATCATCCAACCACTTATATTTTGGTCGCTGTAAATATTTGCTTTTTGCAGGGTAAGCGCATGTAGATTTACAAGGAGTAAAAACAGACCTACAAAAAGCTTTCTCATGCCTAATTTACCCCAATCTGAAAATACTCAAATCCATACTTTTTCATTTTTTCTTTGTTAAACTGATTGCGTCCGTCAAAGAAAACCGCATGTTTGAGCAGTTTTTTCATCTCATCAAAATCAGGACTTCGAAACTCTTGCCACTCTGTTATCAAAATCAGTGCGTCGGCATCTTTAAGTGCCTCGTATTTACTCTCAACATACGACACTTTTTCATTGCCCTTTAAGTAGTGCGTTTGTGCTTCATGGATTGCTTTTGGGTCGTATGCAATAACTTTTGCACCGCGAGATGTGAGCTCATTGATGATGGTAATAGAACTTGCTTCTCGCATATCATCAGTTTCGGGCTTGAAACTCAGACCCCAAACAGCGAAAGTTTTTCCACTTAAATTTTCTCCAAAACGCTTCATTACTTTATTGGAAATGACATATTTTTGTGCATAATTCACCGCTTCAACCGCATCCAAAATTCTTGGGTTGTAGCCAAAATCTTTTGCGGTTTTTGCCAGAGCTTGGACATCTTTTGGAAAACAACTTCCGCCGTATCCACAACCCGGGTAGATGAAACTGTAACCGATGCGGCTGTCACTTCCGATACCATTTCTTACCTTGTTTATATCTGCTCCAACACGCTCGCAAATCTGACTCATTTCGTTCATAAAACTTATTTTTGTCGCAAGCATCGCATTGGCAGCGTACTTTGTCATCTCTGCTGATTTAATATCCATCGCAATAAATCGGTCATGATGTTTCATAAAAGGGGCGTAAAGTTCACGCATAATCTCCAATGCTCTCTCATTTTCTGCACCGATAACAACGCGGTCAGGATGCAAAAAATCCTGAATTGCTGCTCCCTCTTTTAAAAACTCTGGATTTGAGACCACGTCAAATTCTACCTGCACACCTCTTGCATCAAGCTCAGCTTGAATGGCAGCTTTTACTTTCTCAGCCGTCCCCACCGGCACAGTAGACTTGTCCACGACTACGATGTAGTTTTCAATAGACTCTCCAATAGTTTTTGCAACCGCCAATACATACTTCAAATCTGCACTTCCATCATCACCCATGGGTGTCCCCACAGCGATAAATGCGATAGCAGAATTTTTTATGGTTTCTTTGGCATTGGTGGTAAAATCAAGAGTCTTGGTTTTATAGTTTTCAAGCGTCATGTCCTCAAGTCCCGGCTCATAAATAGGGATGATACCTTGTTTGAGATTTTCAATTTTTCTCTCGTCTATATCTATACACGTCACTTTGTTTCCCATTTGGGCAAAACACACGCCACTTACCAAGCCAACATAGCCTGTTCCAATGATTGCTATTTTCATCTTTTATAATCCTATAAAATTTTAGTTTTTTATTTTATCTTAAAAAAGATATACTCTCACTTATGCAAAAACCGTTCATGTGGGATACTTATTCCGACCAACCTTACCAACTCAAAGACAAAGTGTATAAAAAAATGATGCGCAAGCATGCATTTTTCTCCCTTGCACAAACATTTTTTACAGCGCTTATTATTCTCCCTCTTTCTCTTCTCATGATGCCTTGGGTGCGACGAAAAGCTATTGATTCAACCACTTTTTTTTGTATGGGAGTTGACTTTGAACGTGAGCCTCAAGTGACATTGGCACTTTTAGAAGAGCTTGAAGTTACCAATATTTTAATCCGTTTTAAACTCTGGGAGATGCAAAAGCTTGATACTTTAAAAGAGTTTATTTTGGCATGTCCAAATAAAAAAATCACACTCAAAATCATACAAGATAGAGAACACATAGAAGATTTAGCGCTCCTTAGAAAAGATTTACAAACCATTTTTCTTGCACTCAACTCTCTTATCACCCTTTTTGAAATCGGCTCCACTATCAACCGTGCGAAATGGGGATTTTTTAGTGTGCATGAATACAACCTTTTTTATCAAGTGGCATATGATTTGAAAATTTCTCAATTTAAAAACATCAAACTTATCGGAAGTGGCGTCATAGATTTTGAATACCACTTTAGTGCCCATACGCTCTTTAACTTTTTTAAAACCTCTTACGAGGGAGTTTCATCCCTTCTTTATGTAGACAGACGCGGTGCTCCTGAAAATATGCAAATGGGGTTTACGCTCTTAGATAAAATTGCACTCTTAAGTACCATGGTGTGGCTTAGCCCAAAAAGTAGCCATGAGCTTTACATCACGGAGACTAACTGGCCGCTCTCAAACACAGCCCCTTATGCACCTACAAGTGAGCATGAATGTGTGAGCCAAGAGGTTTATGCCGACTTTATGCTTCGTTATTATCTTTTAGCTTTTGCCACGCAGCAGGTCAATTCTGTCTCTTGGCATCAACTTATCGCTCCAGGATACGGGCTTATAGATAACCGCGAAGGGATTGTCAAACGCCCCGCATTTGAAGTCTATAAGACCATGCTAAAAAATCTTCGTCATGCGCAGTTTTTACGACTCGACATAAAAAGGGACTACTACATCCTTCAATGCTTAGTTGATGAAAAACTGCTTCAAATTCATTGGTCTACAAAGCCAACGACCCTTAGAAATGAGACCTTTTTTGAAGTTTTTTCTAGTCATGGTATTTTGATAAAAAATGAAACGCTTGATATAGGCTCTACCCCTTTATATATTTACATAAAAGACGGAGTATGATTTTGCTTGTGAGTAAAAAATATTTAAATGTCCCCACTTACATTTGGGGGCTATTTCTTTTTTGTGTTGCTATTTTTATTTTTTTTCCACAAATAGACTTGTTTGTCGCGAGTCAGTTTTTTTACAACACACACTTTGCACTCAAAGAGAGTCTCTTTGAAACCATTTTTTTTCAATCTATTGCGATTGTTGTCACCACTACAGCACTTTTGAGTCTCTCTATCTTTAGTTATAACTTTTTGCTGAAAAAAAATTTCCTTGGCATCAACAAAAGAGTTATCTTGTACATTGTCTTAGTCCTAGCTATAGCCCCAGGACTTATCGTCAATAATCTTTTGAAAGAGCATTGGGGGAGAGCCAGACCCAATCAAATCGAACAATTTGGCGGAGACAAAAAGTTTACTCCCGCTTTTATCATCTCTTCACAAAATGGAAATTCCTTTAGTTCAGGTCACTCAGCGGCAGCTTTTTCAATGATTGGGATTGCTTTTTTGGCAACAAAGCGAAGAAAGTTTTGGATTACTCTTGCCATAACGTATGGTATTTTAGTAAGTATCGCCCGCATCATCGCGGGGGGACATTTTTTGAGTGATACTGTGAGCTCATTTTTTATCGTTTATATTACAACGCTGATGTTATATGGCTGGCTTATCAAGGAAAAAGAGTGAAAATACTTATCATTCTTCCCAATTGGCTTGGCGATGCCCTCATGACAACGCCTGCGATTGAACTTTTATGTAAATACTATCCTCAAGCAACGCTAACTTTTGTGGGAAGTTTTGTAAGTATTGAGGCTTTAAAATATCACCCTCGCTGCGAAAAAGCGGTAATTGATGAGACAAAAAAAGCCTCCTGCAGAACTCTTGCCACCTATAAACTAGCCAAAGAGTTGGGCACTTTTGATTTGGCTATCAGTTTTAGAAATCAGCTTCATGCATCGCTCTTACTCCGTCTCACAAACACAGTCGTTTGTATTGCAAGGCGTTCATGGCACACCTTATTTTTACTCTCTCATGCCCCAAGTATCTCAACAAAGCAACATTTAGTTGTGCAGTATGTAAAACTTGCTTTAACAAATGTAGATGATTTTGATGGAGAAATCGGAGGTTTAAAGCTTTATATCGAGCCAAAAAAATTCTCTCGCCCTACTTTAGGCATCAATGCAGGTGCGACTTATGGAAGTGCAAAGCGATGGGCGCCTGAGCGATTTGCAGCAGTTGCCAGAGAGTTTTCAGCTATGTTTGACATCCTTATTTTTGGTGGACCAAATGAAGTTGAAATGGCAAACGAGATAGAAAGAAATCTAGGTGTACCATGCATCAACTTAGCAGGCAAAACAACAATAAGTGAGCTTTGTGCAAACATCGGAGGATGCTCTTTATTTATCACAAATGATAGCGGACCTATGCATATCGCAGCTGCGTACAACGTTGCTACAGTCGCCATTTTTGGACCCACAAAACATACTGAGACTTCGCCATGGAAAAATAACAAAAGTATCATTGTGCGTCATGAGATGAAGTGCAGTCCATGCATGAAGCGTGTATGCCCGCTAGGTCATCATGAGTGCATGAAAAGCATCACAGCATCTGAGGTCATAGACGCTGTAAAAAAGCTAGATTTTTAAACTAGTATACGTTAAAAAGCGAACTTAAAACCTACATATGCCGATCTGTTATAGTTAATCTTGTGCGTTTCTCCACCAACATCATAATTTGTATCAATCGATCGATACCCAAGAGTAATACGTCCATTTTCTATCACTTCAATATCAAAATTCAAACGATATTCTAAAAAGTTTTGAGCATCATCAAGAGTTAAAACCTCTGGAGCATAATATAAAATAGCACCAAAATACAAAGGAGTAACAGCACCTGTTGGGAGTTTATACAAGGCTTCTATTCCAAGAGGCATACTTGTAAAGTTTTCTGTGTGATTTAACTTCAAACCTAAACCGATACTCAAACCTGAAGTCTCAATCTCTCTTTGCATTAAAAAATTCAATTCAGAATAGTCATGAATGCCATTTCTCTCAAAATCGCTGTGATCTTCGTGTCCATGTAAAAACTTTGCGCCAATAAAAATTATATCGGGCTCAGAAGTGTCGTTAAACTGAGCCATATCGAGCTTTGCTCCTACTTCTAAATCTTTATCATTAATATTGATTTCAGCACTATGCATAGCAAAGGCTGAGGCTGCACAAACAGCCATAATACTTATTTTTTTTAACATGATGTTCCTTGTATTTTTTCTATAGTTTTTGTCGTGCTTTTACCGTTGACAAATGCAACTAACTTTAACTCTTTAGCAAATTGGGTTCCAACTACCTCTTTGCCCTCATAATCTCCCCCTTTGACAAGAACATCAGGTTCTATCATTTTGATAAGATTATGTGGTGTATCCTCGCTAAAAGGGACAACAAAATCAACCGCTTCCAAAGCCGCCAACAAATACGCTCTATCAGAAGCACTGTTTATTGGTCGAGTTGGTCCTTTAAGACGAGAGACAGATTCATCAGAGTTTAAACCAACAATCAACAAATCTCCAAAACTTTTTGCCTCTTGGAGATACTTCACATGCCCAACATGCAAAATATCAAAACATCCATTAGTAAAGACTACTTTTTTCCCATTATTCCTATAACGATTAACGATTATTTTTATATCTTCAAAGCTTTTAATATGCGCATCTGATGTACTTTTATGCAAACTCGCTTCATACTCTTCTATCTCATTAATACTCACCGTTGCAGAGCCAATTTTGCCCACTACAACTCCTGCTGCAAGGTTAGCAAACTTTGCACTTTCTTGGATGTTTTTGCCAGCACTCAAAGCAAAAGCAATAGAAGCAATCACTGTATCACCCGCACCTGTGACATCAAACACCTCTTTGGCAACTGTAGGAAAAACGCTCATTTTTTCATCATATGTAGCAATACCATCTTCAGAGAGTGTTATCAAAGAAATACCCAAATCACAATCAGATTTAAGTTTTATCAGCGCTGCTTTAAGACTCTCTTTATCGGTGATGTCTATCTTTGTGGCAAGCATTGCCTCTTTTTTATTTGGTGTTAAAAGATAAGCACCTTTATATTTAGAAAAATCAGTCCCTTTTGGATCAACCAAAACTTTCACACCTTTTTCATGAGCGAGCTTGATAATCCCTTGACACAACGCATTTGTTAAAACACCTTTTCCATAATCAGATAAAACCACCATATCATACGCAGCTATGCTATGAGATAAAGCATCCAAAATTTTTCTCACAGACTCACTTTGTATCTCATTTTTACTCTCTTGGTCATAGCGAAGTATCTGCTGAGAAACTGCAATAACACGACTTTTTTTGGATGTTTTTCTATCGTTTTGGATGATGATATTTTGAGTCTCAACATCAATTGCACGTAACATGGCAACAAGCTCAATGCCACTCTCATCATCACCAATAACACTACTGACACTGACTTTGGCACCGAGTGCTTTGAGATTGTTAATCACATTTCCAGCTCCGCCTAAAACTGTTGTTTCTCTAGAAATATCAACCACTTGCACAGGCGCTTCAGGAGAAATTCTCTCACAACTTCCCCATAAATAGTGGTCTATCATCAAATCCCCAACAACTAAAATCTTTGGCTCGAATTTTTTAAGCTCTTGCATCTATTTCACTTCTTCTTTATAAATTCTTCTAATTTCACTCACATACGCTTTTATCCCATCTTCGAGTTCATACGCTGGCTTGTAGCCAAGAGCCTCTACGCTCGTAGCAATATCTGCTTCTGTATGAAACTGATAACTTCCCACAAAAGGGTTTGGCACATACTCACATGGGTACGTTGTTCCTAATTCTTTTTGCAAAGTATCAACAATATCTTGAAAACTTCTTGCCTTGCCCGTTCCTACGTTATAAATCCCACTTTGTTTAGGTTTCATGGCTTTAATATTAGCTTGAATGATATCTTCTATATAAATGAAGTCACGCAAAATCTTATCGCTATCTATAAAAAGTCGAGGATTTTTGCCCGCTAATATTTGATGCCCAAACTGCAACACCATAGAAGCGGTGCTGTTTTTAAAGTATTCTCTCGGACCATACACATTAAAATAACGAAGTCCCACGATAGAAATGTCACACGTTTTCATGACCTCACGGCTGAGGTTATCCATACTTAATTTTGAAAATCCATACACATTATTGGGTGCTTCACGTCCAACTTTTTGTGGCGACTCGGCATTGCCATATGTTGCCGCCGAAGAGGCGTAAATCATATTTGCACTATGAGCTATGGCAAGATTCAGCAAGTCTTTATAGGCATTTACATTTGTTTTTATCATCAAATCTTGTTCAAGTGCCGTCGTGTCTGAAATGGCAGCTTCGTGAAAAATATAGTCAAATTTGTAGTGCATCTCCAAATCTAAAAGCAGGTCTTTATCGTTAATATCGCCGCTTATTATTTCGCCTCTAAAACCTAAAAGATTTTTGAAATGTCCAAAGCTTTTTAGGTTGCCGTTGGAGAGCTTTTCGCCGCTTCTAAAACTGTCAAGAACCACTACATGCGCGTCTGGGTGATTGTTTTGAAAGTAAAAAGCCAAATTCGAACCTATAAAACCTGCGCCGCCTGTTATTAAAATTGTTTTATTTTCTAAGCTCTCTTGTGTGTATTTCATGTCCCATCCATGCTAATTTATTTTGCAAAATGATACCTTTTAATTCATTAACGAGTATTTAAGACTCAAGCCACTATAATTTATGGTAAATTTTATTTTAAGGAAATCAAATGAAAAAAATCGTAATCACAACAGTAGCTATATTAGCTCTCTCTTCAACTTTAATGGCGGCAGTTCCAGCTGCTTGTAATGGTTGTCACGGTGCTGATGGTGCTAAAAATACAATGGTAAAAGAATCAGTGCCAAACAGCATGAAAAAAGCTGATATCGTTGCTTCTCTTAATGGATACAAGGCTGGCACACTTAATAAATACGGTAAAGGTGCTATGATGAAAAACTTTGCTAAAAACCTAACAGATGCTGACATTAAAGCAATTTCTGAGGCTTGGGGTAAATAGTAATCTTTGAATTGCCTTTATGGCAATTCAAACTACTCCTCCAACATTCTATCTTCTACTAATTTAAAATTTTGATATATACTCCACAACTAACTCTATCTCTTCATCGTCTAATTGACTTATTTGCCCACGCATCATCTCTTTAAATTCTCGACCGTATGAGCCATCTTTATATCCAAAAAGTACCGTTTTTATCTTTTCTTCTCTCCAACCCGCTATAACCTGTGACTTTCCTAAAGCATTCTTTTCCCCATAAAGTCCATGACATGGAGCACATTTACTCAGATAAATCGACTCACCAGATTTCGACTCTTTAACGGTTAATTTTATCTCTTGAGCTCCAAGTATATTTTTTTGCTCCGTATCTACCTTCGAACACCCTAAAAACATAATGGCTATAATAATAATTTGAAAAATATGCAAATGTTCCATCCTTTATTTTCCCCATTTTATCCAATATGATTTGAGAGTTTTTTAAGATAAATTTTTAAAAAAATATACTTAATAAAATATTTAGAATGGAACTTTTTTTATAAAATTACTTATTCTGGTCTATAGTTTTTTTTGAGCATTGCTTTTTTATTTTCTTGTTTAATCGCATCGTTGAGTTCCTCTTCTCCATCAAACTTTGCACCGTTTAGAAATTTCTCTTCATCATCAAACTGACCATTTTTTATAGCCCAAAGAAAAGCAAAAAGAGCCACAGCACCTAAAAAAATTGATGCTCCAAGCATCATGGCAATTACCCAGGTATCCAAAATTTCTCCTAATTTTTATTCCATTTTAGTCGTATTCTCATAGAATTGCCTACAACAAGCAACGAACTTACACTCATAGATATGGCGGCAACAAGAGGTATCACATACCCAGCCATTGCCAGCGGAATTGTGATAGCATTGTAAAGTAAAGAAATACCAAGATTTTGCTTAATAAGTCCATAGGTTGTGCGTGAGATTTTAAAGGCATCTTCAAGCGATTTGAGAGAATCATTTAAAAGCACCACATCGCTGACATCTACCGCAATATCACTGCCACTTCCCATAACTATCCCTATATCTGCACGCGCTAAAGCTAAAATATCATTGACTCCATCGCCTACCATAACGATAGTTTTGCCCTCATCATGCAAATTGCTTATATATTCTAGTTTATCTTGTGGAGTTTGTTCTGACCTGTATTCGTTGATGCCGAGCTCATTTGCTACTTTTTGTGCAGTGCGTTGGTTATCGCCTGTAATCATAACCACACGAATATTTTTTTTGTTTAAATTTAAAACTAACTCTTTTGCGTTCTCTTTTAGCGTATCGCCGAGTTCATAGAGTGCTACAATCTTGTTGTCAACTGCAAAATAAAAAAGAGTATTTTCACTTGCATATTGAAATATTATGCCGTTGTTTTGCATCAATTTTAAATTGCCGCCAAGTAAAGTGTGTACTTCATGTTTGGCACTAATTCCACATGCCGGGACTTGCGTGTAATCGTCCAAAATTACATCTTTTAAATCCTCGTGATTTTGCTTCATATAATTGTATATTCCACATGCCACGGGATGTTTTGAAGATTTAACCAAAGAGAGGAGTAATTTTTTGTCAAACTCTTCATAAATATGCTCTTTTATCACCTCAGGTTTGCCAACCGTCAAAGTGCCCGTTTTATCCAGCACTAAAATGTCAGCTTTTGCCATAGTCTCAAGTTGCGCAGCTTCTTTAAAGAGTATCCCTTTTTTAGCGCCAAGACTCAAACCCACTAAAGTAGCCACCGGTGTAGCTAGTGCAAGCGCGCATGGACAAGCAATAATAATCACTGAAATACCTACCATAAAAGAGGTCTCAAAACTGTGGAGCGACATCCACCAAACAACAAAAGTAGCAAACGAAAGGGACAAAATAACGGTAGAAAAATGTTCTGAGAGCCTGTTTGCCATTTGTTGAATTTTTGGTTTTTTATGTATTGCAGATTCTAAAAGTGCTACTAAATTTGAAAGCGTTGAGTGTTCAAAATCTTTGGTTGCCCTAAAATGAATATTTGCATCTATACTCAATGTGCCGCTTATAACATGGTCGCCAAAAGTTTTATAGATGGGTTTGCTCTCTCCCGTAAGATTCGATTCATCAAAAGAACCGCTCCCTTTTACTATTGTGCCGTCTATTAAAACTTTTTCGCCCGAAGAGACTACAACGGTATCGCCGACTCTTACATCTCCTAATTTGCACGAAACTATCTGCTCGTCTTTTACAATATTGACTTCACTAGGCAAATGGTTCCCCATGATATCAAGCGCATCTGCCGCACTTTTTTTGCTAAGAACCTCTAAAAATTTTCCTATTAAGACAAAAGTAATAATCATCGTCACCGAATCAAAATAGGCTTCTCCATGCTCTTGAATGGTGATAAAAAGCGAATACACATATGTTAAAGAAGCGCCTGTAAAAACGAGCAAATCCATATTAATAACTCTATTTCTTAGTCCGTAATACGCGCCTCTAAAAAAAACCCACCCACTATAAAAGAGCACAGGCGTGGCAAGAATGCCTTCAGCAATATTTAAAACAGTTTTAACATCTTGTGTTATTCCGCTAAAATAACCAGCATACTGAGCGACTGCTATCCACATTATATTCATGGAAGCAAAGATTGCTACAGCCATTCTTAGATAATAATCTTTTCTTTCTCTGTTAGCATGGGCTTCTTGAATAGAGGCATCGTAAGGAAAAGCGTTGTAGCCAATAGCTCGAATCATATCTATGATACCAGATAATTTTACAATGTCATCCGCCCAAACTATGATGGCTTTATTATTCGTAAAATTTATATTGGCTTCGATGACACCATCCATCTTATAGAGTGCTTTTTCATTTAGCCAGACACAAGCCGCGCAGTGAATTCCCTCTATAACGAGCGATACTGTGTTAAATCCGTCACTATTTACTTTAACAAATTTTTCATAAAATGCAGGAGAGTTAAAGTTCGCTGAATCTTCATACTGCTGTGTTGGCGGAGTGAGCTTAATGTTTCCTGCTTTGGCATAAAAACCATCCAATCCCTCATCGCTTAAAAGATGAAAAACACCTTGACATCCATTGCAGCAAAAAAAATGTGTTCCATCTTTTATCATGACAGATTCTGAAAATTCCAGTTTACAATGCGTACAGGGTACTTTATCAGACAATTTCAAATTTTCCTAATTCTTTATTTTTTCTCATATTTTTACAAAGTTCGACATGCCCGTTCATACAAATGAAGACGCCGCAATCTTGTAAAGCTTTTGCAAACCCTAATGCCAAACCAAGATTTAGCGTCGCTTCCACCTTATCTATTTCAAAAGGCTTCATAGCTCCCGTGAGTATAATTTTTCTGTCTTGAAATATTTCAGATAAAAATTCTGCGGTTGTCCCCATAGTATCGGTTCCATGGACGATAATAAACGTGTCATCTTTTGACTCCATAATGATGCTTGCTAGCATTTTTCTATCGTTACTATCCATATCTAAACTATCTTTGTAAATCACTCCGGCTACGTCATGACGAAAAGAAAAGCTCTGCAAAATTGTTTCTATCGCTAGATTATCAAAAGGTACTTCAAGCTCTCCAAGAAGAGGATTATACCTCTTGTTAAAAGTACCGCCACAATTTAAAATTAACATTATTTATTCCATATATCTTCAAATTTTGAAACTATTTTAGTGGCTTTTGAAGATAGTACATTCTTATTCTCATCAAATAAATATGTCTCTTTAAGTCCAGCACCGAGGCCTGCTTCTATGTCTCGTTCTTTGTCGCCGACCAAAACGGAATTTTGCAAATCTATATTAAACTCTTTTTGTGCATCTAAAAGCATTCCCGCATGTGGTTTTCTGCAACTGCATTCACCACTAATGTCGGGGTGATGCGGACAATGATATACTTTTGTTATCTTGACACCATTCTTTGCAAATTCATCAACCATCCATTCGCTGAGATGTGCAAAATCTTCTTCGCTATAAAATCCCCTACTTATTCCCGATTGATTTGTAATGACAAAAATCATAAATCCAAGATTTTGATAATGCTTACAAAGTTCAAAAATCCCATCTATAAAATCAAAGTTATGTGGTTTATGCACATAATCATAATCAACATTAATCACGCCGTCACGATCCAAAAAAAGTGCTTTTTCTAAAGAAGGACGCACTCTCTACTCTCCAACACCCTGAGCAAATATCTCTTTTTCTATAATATCACACAATATATGACCTATTAAGATGTGTGACTCTTGAATTCTTGGAGTAGAATTAGAAGGCACGATAATAGCCATATCAGCTAACTTAGCCATTTCACCGCCATCTCTTCCAACAAGCGCAACCGTAGTAATCCCTTTTTCTTTAGCACTCTTAAAAGCATTAATAATATTTAAAGAATTACCCGATGTTGAAATACCTATAAATATATCACCCTTTTGCCCCATACCTTCAAGTTGACGCGAAAAAACTTTATCATATCCATAATCGTTTCCAATAGCCGTAAGGTTTGAAGTATCCGTAGTTAACGCAAGAGAAGGGATAGAAGGTCTATCAAAACCATACCTGCCAACAAGCTCTGCCGCAATATGCTGAGCATCAGCAGCACTCCCTCCATTTCCAGCAAGAATTGTTTTATTTGAACCTCTATAAAGCTCTACACACGCTCTAGCAACTCTCTCAATCACATCCAATAATGCATCATTTTCATAAATAGCCTGCTTAGTTTCATAAGATTTTTTAATCTGATTTTTAATATATTCTTTCATATTATTTCCTAATAAAGTAATATAAAATAATAACATATAAATTATTTTTAAACAGAGCAATCAATCTCTTTTTAGATAATTTTGCACATGCCAATCATCCTAGAAAAAATAACTGAAATAAAAAAGGAAAAAGTAATT
>DJAA01000018.1:0-2703 GCA_002428085.1 Sulfurimonas sp. UBA6014
CTGCTCATAAAAGCACTCGCTGCGATGAAGAGTAAAAATGTCCATGCCTACTTTGTTGGGCATGAGATGCACAAAGGCTACATAGATGCACTGAAGAAAATGGCACAAGATTTAGGCGTTATAAATCAGGTCCATTTTTTAGGATTTATGAAAAATCCACACCACTTTTATCAGATTTGCGATGCTGTGGTTTTGGCTTCTAAAAGGGAAACCTTCGGGCTGGTGCTCATCGAAGCGATGCAAGTCGGCACTGCAGTTGTTGGAGCAAACAGCGGCGGCGTAGTTGAGATAATTGACGATGAAAAAACGGGACTGCTTTTTGAAGTACACAATAGTGAGAGCTTGGCTGGTGCAGTTGAGAAGTTCATTCATGATAAGGAACTATTGGCAACTATTGCCAAAGCTGGGCAAAAAAAGTGCGAAGAGATGTTCTCAAACCAAAAGCAGTTTGAAAAACTTGCTGAGATTTTAAAAGAGCTAGTATGAAAGTAAGTATCATCATTGCTGTTTACAAAGATATTATGGCACTCAACCTTATAATAGAAGCGCTCAAAACTCAAACATATAAAAACTTTGAGGTTATTGTAGCTGAAGATAACAATAGCCAAGAGATGAAAAATTATGTGGCATCCATACAAGATTTGGATGTCAAACATACCTCTCAAGAGGATATCGGTGTTCGCAAATCAAGGTCTCAAAACAATGGAATTTTAAAAAGCTGCGGAGAATATCTTATATTTTTGGATGGTGATATTATTCCCTACTCTACTTTTGTTGCTGGACATGTGAGTTTAGCAAAGAGAGGTCTCGTTTTAGCTGGAAGAAGAGTCAACCTCAATGCCGAGCTTACGAAGAAATTTAGGGATGCAATTTTGTTGCCACTTAGACTTGAGAAGTTTTATTTTATTCTTGGCNNCTATTTTATTTTTGGCTTTAAACTTATGTTTGATAGAAATGCAAGGTTTGAACAGGGTGTTTATACCGCTCCAAACTCCTTTTTTTATAATGCCTTTCTCGCAAACAGAAAAAGAAATACGAGTTTAATTGGATGTAACTTTTCTTGTTTTAAAGAAGATATGGTGGCGATAAACGGTTTTGATGAGAGCTATGGCGAGTCCTCACTTCCTGATGACATGGACTTAGATTGGAGATTTAGAGCGTATGGGCTTCAACTGCACTCATGTAATAATGTGGCAAATGCCTTTCATCTTTATCATAAAAAGCAGAATAATCCAACAACAAACGAGCAATGGGCAAAATTTCAAAAAAACAAAGAAGCAAAAAAGTATATCTGCGAAATGGGCTTGAGTCATCATGCAAAATAAAGCTATTTTTTTGATGAAAAAATATGCTTTAAATAAAGATAATTTAACACTATGGATGAACAATCTTTTAGTCCTTTATGCTTTTTTTCTCCCCATCTCTCCAGATATCAAGGCAAGTGTTTTTACCTTTATGGTGGTGCTGTTTTTTGTAAGGGGAGAGGCTTTAAAACACATCAAGGCTTCTTTGCAAAACAAAGTTGTACAGTCATTTTTATATCTATTTCTTATCTATGTAGTCGGACTGTTTTGGAGTGAAGATCTTCTCTCTGGGATAAATGCTGTTAAGAGTATAAAATATGGTTTATATCTTATTATTTTTTATAGTATTATCGATGGGCGTTATGTTGATAAAGTGATCGCAGCGTTTATACTTGGCATGCTTGTGAGCGAACTGACTTCCTATGGGATATTGTTTGGAGTGATGCCATGGAGACTTGAAATCGGACCGATTCTTTTTTATGAGGCTTTTAGCCCTCATGACCCATCTCCGTTTTTACACCATATACATTATGGAGTAGCCCTTACTTTTGTGGTCGTTTTGATGGGGCAAAAAATCGTCTTTAGCGATGATAGGTTTTATATAAAGGTTCTTATGAGCTTTTTTGTTCTCACAGCAACTGCCAATATTTTTGTTATCGGTGGGAGGACAGGATACTTGACTTTCATCCTTTTGATGCTCATTGTATCTATTTTTTATCTCAAAAAATATGCCATAGGTTTGTTTGTAGCACTCCTAGTCATCCTCAGTATTGCTTATACGAGTAGCCCAATTTTTCAAACAAAGTTTATTGAAACAAAGCAAAGTATTGAGCAGCTCTTTAAAGAAGAGCCAAACTTTAACACATCACTTGGCTCAAGAGCAGCAACGTACTATTATGGATTTGAAATCATCAAAGACAATCTTATTTTTGGAGTCGGAACAGGGGATTCCATGAATGAAATCCACAAAGCAGCACCTCAAAAGTGGAGTGTCCTTCAAGCACAGCCCCATGAGCATAACCAATATTTAAGTACATTTTTAAAATTGGGTTTCGTAGGCTTGTTTATATTTTTAAATATTTTTTATCAGATATTTACCTATAAACAAGAAGAGAAAGATTTACGCTTTATTCAAATATTTGTAACTTTAGCGATTGGTCTGGGAATCATGACAACACAGTTTAATCTTCGCTTTTTTCTCCCTCTTTTGGTTGTGATGCTGAGTATTACACTGATAAATCGCAGCCGTGTAACAATACAAAACATAGAGCTTAGTGACAAAAAACAAGCTTTTCAAATCATAGGAGTCGGGATAGTTTTTAGTTTAGCAAGCTTGCTTAATCAGCTGATATAAACATTACATTTCTTCCAAAACTCAAAACTAAGCGAACGATTCTGC
>DJAA01000018.1:2774-8230 GCA_002428085.1 Sulfurimonas sp. UBA6014
TCTCTTTGGGGGGCAAAAATAATTTTGGCTTTTGCAATATTTTCTTTGGCTAACTCTTTTTCTTTTTGCAGATTGTTTGCGATGTTGTGCAAGCGCTCTTTTAAAGCATCCAGATTTTGGTCTTCTACTAAATGTATATGAAATCCCATCTCACCAAAATTGCTGATGGCGGTGTTATCAAACGCTAGGACAATAATGCCATGAGAGATCGATTCCATCATCACATTGCCATACCCCTCATCGGGTGTTGGAAATAAAAAAATATCATGGTTCATATATTCATCATAAATTTTGTCGGTAAAACCATTGATATATATATGGTTTTTATAGTTGATATTTGAGAGTAATTCTTCGAGTTTAAGAGCGTATTTGGGATCTTTTGGACCAAAGTTGTCAAATCTAAAATCGATGGCGTTCTCATCTAAGATGGCACATGCCAAGATGGCTTTGTCTATCCCTTTACCTGAAGTGACACGACCCGCATGTAAAATTTGCAGAGTCTTTGAGGAAGTTCTCTCTTTGTTGGAGAGTTTATTGGCGAGGGAGGGAACTATGACTTTAAGTTTTGTTCTTTTGCCAAAGGGGATGATTTTTTTTACATTACCCGACATATATTTTGAAATGGCAACATGTGTGTTGACGTCTGAGTAAACAAGTCTATGAAAGAGCCCTTTTTTTGGGGTAGATTTAATCGTTCCATGTCTGACTATCAGATTGATATCAAGCCCCAAAAATGCGAAATATAAAGATTTCATCTCAGAAGCACCGACAAAAATCACATTTTTAATTCCATTTTTTTGGATGATTTTTCTCACAGACAGTATCATGGAGGGGCTCATGAAAGTTGTACTGAAGTTGATTGTTTCATAATGAAGAGCTTTGTAGTCCTCATTTTCCCTACACTCTTTGTGGATGAAAGTGTTCTCTTTTATGATGTATGTCAAATCAATGTGCGTGCTTAGAACTTTCGCTAATTTTGTGGCTGCGAGTTCCATGCCACCGATGTGGTGCGATAAACAGATAAGTGCAGTGGGTGCTTTGTGGCTCATATATTTGCCTTTTTGTTGCTGATTTTTTTGAGATACCACTCAATCGTTTTAACAATGCCCGTGTCAAAGTTTTCATCTGCCCTCCACCCGAGTTCATTTTCTAACTTACTGGCATCTATGGCGTAGCGTCTGTCATGTCCTGCGCGGTCTTCTACAAAGGTGATGAGCTCTTTGTAGGAAGAGATAGATTGCTTCGTTTCACTCGCAATGACGGAGGGTGGAACTTTTTCGTTCAATATACTGCAAATAGCATCAACTATTTGCAGGTTTGTTCGCTCATTGCGTCCGCCGATGTTATAAACCTCTCCGCTTTTGCCTGTGTGGTAAACGAGGTCGATTCCTTTGCAGTGGTCAAGCACATATAACCAGTCACGGATGTTTTTGCCGTCTCCATAAATTGGAATGCGCTCGCCCGCAAGGGCTTTTCTGATGATAGTCGGGATGAGTTTTTCGTCATGCTGTTTTGGTCCGTAGTTGTTGGAGCAGTTTGTGATGACGGTGTTCATTCCGTAAGTTTCATGATAAGCTCGAACTATCATGTCACTGCTTGCTTTACTCGCTGAGTAAGGAGAGTTTGGCATGTAAGGCGTGGTTTCTGTGAAAAAACCTGTTTCTCCTAACGTTCCGTATACTTCGTCAGTGCTGATGTGGTGAAAGCGAGGGAAGAGATGGCTTCGTTCCTCGCCATGACGGAAACTTGCTCTTGGATGTGTGACTTTAGTCTCACCTTGAGATTCATCGACATTACTTGGTACGACTAAAGTCGTACTTCCGAAGCCTTGTTTGTAGTGAAATGGTTTTTCCATCCAATGTTTGTAGGCAACATCAAGAAGCGTAAAAGTTCCATTGACATTGGTTTGTATAAACACCTCTGGATTTTTGATAGAGTTGTCCACATGAGACTCTGCTGCGAAGTGAATGACACCTTGAATATCATATTCGGTGAAGAGAAACTCCACAAGCTCACGATTGCAGATGTCCCCTTTTATGAACTTATAGTGAGGATTTCCTTCACACTCTTTGAGGTTTTCTAAGTTGCCTGCATAGGTTAAAAGGTCTAAGTTCACCAAGTTGTAAGCAGGGTATTTTTCTAAAAAGTAAGGGACAAAGTTTGAGCCTATGAAGCCTGCTGTTCCTGTGAGTAAAATTGTTTTACGATTTGGCATTGTGCGCCCCATTGTAGTGAATTTTAGTTCTTGTCATTATTTTCTCTCCCCCATTTTCTTCAAACACGCATCAAGTGAATCTTTCCAATACGGTACAACTAACTCAAACTCTTTTTTTATTTTAGCCTTATTGAGCAAAGAGTAATGCGGTCTCTTTGCAGGAGTAGGATATTCTCTTGTCTCAATCGGATTGATTTGGCAACTCAGTTTTGCCATTCGCATAATCTCTTTTGCAAAGTCGTACCAACTCGTTACACCCTCATTTGAATAGTGATACATTTGAACATTAGTAGATTGCTTCATTTCATTCGCAATGACGGTAGCCGCATTTGAATAGTGATACATTTGAACATTAGTAGATTGCTCCATTTCATTCGCAATGACCGAAATTTCGTCATTGCGAGGAACGAAGCAATCTACTATGTGCAGTATAGCTTGTGCCAAATCTCTCGCATACGTCGGTGTTCCTACTTGGTCGTAAATCACTCCTAAACTCTCTTTTTCTTTGCCAAGCCTGAGCATTGTTTTTACAAAGTTCGCGCCATAAGAGGAGTAAACCCAAGACGTTCGAATGATTATGGAGTTTGATGGATTTATTTCTTGCATGGCTTTTTCGCCCTCGAGTTTCGTTTTTCCGTACACTGATTGGGGATTGGTTGGGTCATTTTCGGTGTAGGGCAAGTGCGCTTTGCCGTCAAACACATAATCGGTTGAAATGTGGATGAGTTGTATGTTTTTCTCTTTTGAAATTTGTGCTAAATATTTGAGTGCCAAATGGTTTATTTTATCAGCCATTTCTATGTCTGACTCCGCTTTGTCTACGGCTGTGTAAGCGGCACAGTTGATGATGGTGTTGATGCTGTTTTTTTCTATGAAATCGTTTATGGCATGTGGATTTGTGATGTCTAGAGTATCTTTATCGGTGAAGAAAAACTTGTTTTGTGCTCTAGGATGTGTGGCTTCAAAAATATCTGGCAATGACATTTTCACACGAGCCTCACTCAGTTCTTTTATTTCGCTTCCTAGTTGCCCGTTTGCACCTGTTACTAAAATGTTAAGCATAAGAATCCACGCACCTGTTTAGAGATTGCTTCGTTCCTCGCAATGACGAAATCGTTGTCATTGCGAGCAAAGCGCGGCAATCTGGGTTACTCATAGTAATCCACTCCATAAAGAAATAAGTCATTTGTCTCATATAACTTAGGCTGCATTTTATCTTTGGCAGATAAATTGAGCTCATCATGTGCAACTATCCACTCAATACCTAAAGCCGCATCATCAAAAGCGATACCTCTGTCATTCTCTGGTGAATAGTAGTTGTCAACTTTATAGGCAAAAACCGTATCATCTTCAAGCACGACAAAGCCATGCGCAAAACCACGAGGCACTAGCATTTGTTTTTTGTTTTGTCCGCTAAGTTCAACCGCTACATGTTTTCCAAAAGTTGGACTCCCTTTTCTGATGTCAACTGCGACATCCAAAACTCTCCCTTGAATGACACGGACAAGTTTTGTCTGTGCATCATGAGGGAGTTGGTAGTGCAAACCGCGTAAAACGCCTCTGTTTGATTTCGACTCGTTGTCTTGACAAAAGTTGAGTTTGAAGCCCAAAAATGCTTCGAGTTTATCGCACCTGAAAGTCTCTACAAAATAGCCGCGAGAGTCTCCATGGACCTTTGGTTCGATGATGATGACATCGGGGATTTGGGTTCTTATAAATTGCATATTACTTGAGTCCTCTTGGCTGAGCGGCTCTTTTTATGAGATACTGCCCATACTGGTTTTTACTCAGAGGTGCTGCAAGTTCTAGGAGTTTTTCTTTGTTGATGTAGCCCATCTCATAGGCTATCTCTTCAATACAAGCCACTTTGAGCGACTGGCGGTTTTCTATGGTCTGGATAAACTGACTTGCTTCTAAAAGAGATTCATGTGTCCCCGTATCAAGCCATGCGTAGCCTCTGCCCATGAGTTCTACTTTGAGATTTCCTTGATGAAGATAAGTTTGATTGACAGTTGTGATTTCAAGTTCCCCACGAGCGGATGGTTTTACTTCTTTGGCAATTTTTACCACATCATTTGGGTAAAAATACAAGCCAACTACTGCATAGTTTGATTGTGGGTCTGTCGGTTTTTCCTCTATGGAGAGGGCATTGTAATGTTCGTCAAATGCAACTACGCCATATCGTTTTGGGTCGCTGACGTAGTAGCCAAAAACAGTCGCTTTATTCTCTTGAGTAACATTTTTTACACTTTGTGCCAAGAGATTTGTAAGCCCTTGCCCATAAAAAATATTATCCCCTAAAATAAGACAAACACTCTCATGCCCTATAAATGTCTCCCCTAAGATGAACGCCTGAGCAAGTCCATCGGGGGAGGGTTGCGCAACATAAGAAAACTTCATTCCAATGTCGCCTCCATCCCCTAAAAGGTCTTGAAACCTTGGTAAATCATGAGGGGTAGAGATGATAAGAACCTCTGTAATGCCTGCTAGCATGAGCACTGAAAGCGGATAATAAATCATCGGTTTGTCGTAGATTGGCATAAGCTGTTTGCTCACACCTTTGGTTAAAGGGTAAAGTCTCGTTCCGCTTCCGCCGGCTAGGATGATTCCTTTCATAGACTTACTCCCAATTTTTCGCTCTCATCTCTTCTATGTATGTCTGGATGTTTCTTGTTGGTTTCCATCCAAGCGCCTCAGTTTTAGCACTGATGACATCCGCTGTCATTCTGTTGCCTTTTCTCTCTGGGAGCATCTCTATCTTGCCGCCGAACATTTCGGCTATCTCTTTTATGCTGTATGCTTCGGGTGAGCCTATGCCAAACTCGTCGCCGTAGCCATTTTCACCTACTAAAATGAGACCGTTTATAATGTCGTCTATATGTGTGAAGTTTCTTTTTTGCGCACCAGGGCTTACTATGGTTAGCGGTTCTTTGTTTTTCATTTTTTCTTTAAAGAGGGCTATAAGTGTTGCATATTTTCCAGTTTGAATCTCTCTAGGACCATACACATTATAAAAGTAAGTAATGGCATACGGCACGTTAAACCATGCTCCGTAGTTCATCACAAGCTCGGTATTTGTGGCTTTTGTCCATGCGTATGGAGAGGCACTTCTCCCTAGCCCGCCATCGCCAAATTTGGTACTGCTTCCCGCATAAAGTATCTTGCAGCCAGCTTTACGGACAAATTCTAAAACAGCAAAAATACCGTCTTTGTTGAACTTCCAAACTTTTTCGATGTCATC
>DJAA01000018.1:8312-15651 GCA_002428085.1 Sulfurimonas sp. UBA6014
CTTTGGAACCCGTAAAATAGTTATCTAAGCTGTAGACTTCATAATTGGAATTTTGCGCCAATTTTTCACATAAATGTGAGCCTACAAAGCCAGCTCCACCTGTTACTAAGATTTTTTTCTTCATCATACACAGCCTTTAAAATTATTTATTTGAAATATCTTGTAAAAGAGTCTCTTTATTTGCATGGGTCCATTTGCCGCGTGGTTTGTCAATATACTGAAAATATTCGTTTGTGAAACTTCCCTGAATACATGTGAGGCGATAAAATCGGTGATGCACTTGTTTCTCGCCAATGGCAAGGTTGAGTGTTGTTGGTCCTGTGAGGTCATACACACCACCTCCTATATTTTTCTTTTGTATATTGTCTACGATAATCTCAATGCACTTGCCCAAGATTGGATTGCCACTTTGAGAAGCGATAAAATAGTTACTGAAATGTTGTTTTGTAAGGAGGAAAACTTCTGTATCCTCGGGCTGAATCATTTTACTAAGCGGCCAAACAAAGTGGGCATCAATATCAAGATAAATGCCACCGATATGAAACAATACAAACATTCTCCACAAATCAGCCTGCGCTGCTCCATCTGTGAGCTGCTTGTAGGCATCGATGATTTCTTTTGAAGCATTTGCTTCTATAAAAGTCAAACGCTCCTCTGTGCTGACATAGTGATACTCATAATCTAGGGACATAAGTCGGTTAAAGAGATAGTTTAAATAGACGGGCAAACTTACCTTGTTTGTGTAATTTGTTTGCCAAATAATCTTAGGGATGGCACTCTCTTTTTTTGAACGACAAAATGGTTGTTTGATGATAGGGATAGTGAAACGTTTTTTAGGGAAAAAATAATGAAAAAGATAAGAAAAAGTTTTACCGATAGTTCCAATTATTTTGATGCTACGATTTGCAGCTACGATGGGAAAAGACATTTTTGCTCCTGAGTGATATGGTAAAAAAGTTGCTTTAGCAGTGCGTAAATTTTCAAGATAATAGCAAAAAAATGTTTTTGTTATCTTGAACCCGAATTATGCAATAAGATGGATATATACATGGTTATGATTTTCTTAATTTTATTAGTGTATTATGCCTTTATGTTATATTTTTAACCAATCATTGGAAAAGCCCTTGAGAGAAATTTTTAGAAGATATATCCCTTACGTAAAAGATTATAAAACACAGTATATTTTTGTCCTTGTTGGAATCCTTTTAACCGTGGCAGCAACAACAGCAACAGCACACATCATGAAGCCTTTGATGGATGATATGTTTATTGCCAAAAAAGAGGAAATGCTCTATTTTATCCCCTTGGCTCTTATGGCTATCTACCTTTTAAAAGCCATTGGACGCTATATTCAGTCTGTGTATATGAGCTATATCGGGCAGCATATTGTCACAAGGTTTCGTGAGCTTTTACTTGAAAAAATCATCCATCTCGATATGACTTTTTTGTATGTAAACCGCAGCGGCGAGCTTATTTCGCGGGTAACAAACGATATAAACCGCATTCAGTATTTTGTCTCGAACATGCTCCCTGAGCTTTTTCGTGAGAGTCTCACTGTATTGGCTCTTGTGGGGTATGTGATTTATCTCAATGCGACTTTGGCTTTTTACTCCCTTATCGTTGTCCCTTTGGTAATTTATCCTCTTTTACTCATCGCTAAAAAGCTTAAAAAATATTCTCACCGCTCCCAAGCAAAAAACGCTGATGTCGTGACACGATTGACGGAGGTTTTTAACAACTCTGAAATCATCAAAGCCAATGCGACGGAAAAATATGAAGTAGAGCGGTTTTCAGTCCAAAACTGGCAGTTTTTTAGGATAAATATGAAGTCGGTTTATGTGGGGGAAATCGTCTCTCCTATGATGGAAATTATCGGTGCAGCAGGACTTGCGGCGGTTATATTTGTCGGTGGCAAAGAGGTGTATGAGGGGAAAATCAGCGTGGGAGAATTTACTGCATTTTTGACCGCTGTCGGGCTTGTTTTTCAGCCAATTCGACGTATTGGGTCGATTTATTCGAAGATTCAAGATGCGGTGGCTGCGAGTGAGCGCGTTTTTGAGATACTTGACACGCAAAGTCGCATTATTGATGGCACAAAACTTTTGCAAGAAGATATCCAGCAGGTGGAGTTTAGAAACGTTACCCTCAAATATCTCGATGCCTTTGCGCTCAATAATGTCAGCATCACGATAAATAAAGGCGAAAACATCGCACTTGTGGGCGACAGCGGAGGCGGAAAATCAACTTTTATCAACATGCTTTTACGCTTTTATGACCCTCATGAGGGTGAAGTTCTCATCAATGGAGTCAATATAAAAGAGTTCAATGAAATCTCTTTAAAGCACCATATCGCAATCGTTTCTCAACGCGTATATATTTTTCAAGACAGCTTGGCGGCCAATGTCGCTTATGGGCAGGTCATTCATGAGGCAAGAGTCCATGAAGCGCTCAGGCTTGCCGATGCTACGAGTTTTGTTGCCTCACTTGAAGAGGGGATAAACACTCTTTTAAGTGAAGCAGGGACAAATCTCTCAGGGGGACAGAGACAACGCATTGCGATAGCACGTGCGATTTACAAACACTCTTCGCTTTTACTCTTTGATGAAGCCACTTCTGCACTTGATAATGAGAGTGAAAAACGGATACAAAAAGCGCTGGATGCCTACACAAAAGATAAAATCACCATCACAATCGCCCATCGACTCAGCACCATAGAGCATGCCGATAAAATTTTAGTCATGCAAAAAGGGAAGATTGTGGCATGTGCGAATCATACCGAGCTCTTAAAGAGCTGTGAGGTTTATCAAAGATTAGCCGGAGAGTTTGAAAAATAAATTAATCGCTTTATTAGTTATGTTTAGAGATAATCGCGACAAATAAGCTTTTTAGACAACTGTGGATGTGTGACTTTAGCCTCACTTAAATTAGGTACGACTGAAGTCGTACTTCCGAAGGTAGTATCAATATTTGTGAATACACTCCTGTAGATATGTGGCTTTAGCCTCGCTTAAATTAGGTATGACTGAAGTCGTACTTGCAAGGCGATGTAAAATTTCAAATAAATGGATTAAAAAATATGTTAGATTTTGCAAAATTTACAAAATATTCAAGGCCTGGTCCTCGCTATACGAGTTACCCTACGGCTTTAGAGTTTAGCGATTCTTATACCTACGATACTTATATAAAAAATGTCCAAAATCAGGATGCTTCTCGCCCTTTAAGCCTTTACTTTCACCTCCCTTTTTGTCGCAGCGCTTGTTATTTTTGCGGTTGCAATGTTGTTTTTACTTCTAAAGATGACAAAAAAGTTCGTTATATGGATTATTTAAAAAGAGAACTTGAGATACTCTCTAAACATTTAGACACCAAGCGTAAAGTGATTCAGATGCACTTTGGCGGCGGAACGCCTACGTACTTTAGTGCCCAGCAGTTACAAGAGATCATTGCAGAGATAAAAGCATACTTTCCAAACTTTATAAGAGATGCCGAAGTGAGTTGTGAGATTGACCCTCGCCACATCAACGAAGAACAAATGCAGACTTTAAGCCAAGCAGGATTTAACCGTGTAAGTTTTGGCTTGCAAGATTTTAATGAAAAAGTACAAGTCGCCGTTCACCGCATTCAGCCTTACGCCATCACAAAAGAGGCGATGGATTTGGCACGCAAATACAAAATGCAATCAGTGAATGTTGACCTTATTTACGGCTTGCCTTTTCAGACACTTGAGACGTTTAAAGAGACACTTGCTCTTGCCCTTACACTTGAGCCTGATAGGTTTGCGGTGTTTAACTACGCCCATGTTCCTTGGCTGAAAAAAACCATGCGCAAGATTGATGAAACGACGCTTCCACTCCCAGATGAAAAGCTGCAAATTATGCAATACACCATAGATTTTTTGACCGCAAACGGCTATAAAATGATAGGCATGGATCACTTCGCAAAACCTGAGGATGAGCTTTTTAAAGCGATAGAAAAAGGGGAACTTCATAGAAATTTTCAAGGCTACACAACAAAAGGTGGCGCAGATTTAATCGGCATCGGACTCACTTCCATAGGCGAGGGTATCGGCAGCTATAACCAAAACTTCAAAGATATGGCTTTGTATGAAGAGGCTATTGATGGAGGAAAACTCCCATTTGAGCGGGGTGTCGTTTTAAATGAGGACGACCGAATTCGTCAGTATGTCATCATGGAACTTATGAGCAACTTTAAACTTGATATAAAAAGATTTGAGAAGCTTTATAACATCAACTTTAAAGAATATTTTGCCGATGCTATAGAAGCATTGAAACCCTTCGAAGAAGATGCCCTTTTAGTGATGGAAGAGGGCAAAATAGAGTGCTCTGAGACGGGGACGCTTCTCATTCGAAATATAGCCATGCCCTTTGATGCTTATATGAAAAATCATGCGGCAAGTCAAAAAACATTTTCAAAAACGGTGTAATCATGAGCAAACAACCAGATGAAATTTTTAATTTTAGTGAAACCTCCGATGCCTGTATAAAGTGCGGGAAGTGTATTCCCGTTTGTACTATTCATAATGTCAACCCCGATGAGGTTACTTCTCCTCGTGGTTTTATTGACTTGCTAGGAGCCTATCAAAGAGGCAAATTAGACTTAGACAAAAATGCCAAAGATATTTTTGAGAGCTGTTTTTTATGTACCAACTGCGTCGATGTTTGCCCAAAATCACTTCCAGTGGACATGATAATAGAACAAGTTCGTTCAGATTTGGGCAAAAAGTTTGGCATTGCTTGGTACAAAAGAGCGTTTTTTCTACTCCTTCGCCACCGATGGCTCAATGACCTAGCTTTTAAACTCGGTTGGACTTTTCAAACCTGCGGCTTTAAAATAAGAGCCGAAATAGACTCCATGAACAGCCGTTTTAACCTTCCTATGATTAAGAGTGACAGACTTTTACCGAGCCTTAGAAAAACATCTTTTTTAAATGCACATGCCGAGAATATTACCAATGGCGGCAAACGTAAAGTTGCGATTTTTATAGGGTGTTTGGCAAATTATAACTATGTTGACATTGGAAATGGACTTTTAGAAATTCTCAAAGCGCTTGAAATCGACGCATTTTTAGCAAAAGACCAAAAGTGTTGCAGTGCACCTGCCTATTTTACAGGTGATTTTGATACGGTCGATGCAAATGCCAAACATAATATTGAGTATTTTGAGAGTTTCGGCGAAGATATAGAAGCTATCATTGTCCCTGAAGCGACATGTTCTGCCATGCTTAAAATCGACTACGAACACTTTTTTCACGACCAGCCAGAGTGGCAAGAGCGTGCTAAAAAACTTAAAGGCAAAATTTTTATGGCGACAGAGTGGTTGCAAAATCACACCCATTTAGAGCAACTTTTAGCTTCAAAGAAAAAAGATATGCGCATCGTTACCTATCATGATCCCTGCCATGCGAGAAAAATGCAAGGGGTTCATAAAGAGCCAAGAAATCTCATACGACAAAATTATAAAATAGTAGAGATGAGCGACCCAAATGCCTGTTGCGGTTTTGGCGGTATCACGATGCAGACGGAGAAATTTCACTTTGCAAAAGCCGCAGGCGTTCCAAAGGCTGCCATGATACAAAAAACAGGAGCAGATGTAGTCAGTGCAGAGTGTAGTGCTTGCCGCATGCAGATAAACACTTCCATGAATTATGCGGATGTCAAAACGGTTTTTAAAAACCCTATTGAGCTCATAGCCGAAGCCTTAAGGAGATAAGCACCATGAACAGTTGGAACCACATTTACGACACGTTTAATCCTGTCGCCTTTAGCGTATTTTCAATACCAGTTCATTGGTATGGCATCATGTATGTTTTAGCGCTTGTGAGTGCGCTGTATATTGGAAAGTACTTTATCAAAAAAGATAAGCTTGATTTTGAAAAAGGGCAACTTGATATTTATTTCATATATGTAGAAATCGGCGTTATTTTGGGTGCGAGACTTGGCTATATTTTGTTTTATGATACGCAGACTTTTTACTATCTCGCACACCCTTGGCAAATCTTTAACCCATTCGTAAACGGGGAGTTTATCGGTATTCGTGGCATGAGTTACCACGGAGCAGTTTTAGGATTTTTGCTTGGAACGTATCTTTTTTGCAAAAAACATAAAGTTGCATTTGGAAAGATTATGGACCTTGTTGCCATCAGTATCCCTTTAGCGTATGTATTTGGACGCATAGGAAACTTTTTAAATCAAGAGCTAATCGGTCGCGTTACTGATGTTTCATGGGGCATTTATGTTGATGGCGTTCTTCGTCATCCTTCTCAGCTTTATGAGGCGATTTTAGAGGGTTTTGGAGTCTTTTTTGTCGTGTATGCTTACAAAAAATTTCAAAAATTCAGCGGAGAGTTGATTTTGGTTTATGGGATAAGTTATGGTATTTTTAGATTTATCGCAGAAATCTACCGTGCTCCAGATGCACAGATAGGATATTTATGTTGTGATGCCATCACTTTTGGACAGATTTTAAGCCTCGTTATGAGCCTCGTGTGCGCCACAATCTGGGTTTATTACTATCGTAAATGTCATATTTTAAGAAAATAAAGAGGGTTTTTTTAATTATCATCAAGCACTAAAACGAATCTATCCGTTAATAAGGTGCTATTCTTAGAGTTATGCAAATATTTTATATCTATTTTTTCCCTCTCTTTTTGCATGATACATAGCAATGTCTGCTTTTTTGAGTATCTCACTTTGGCTGTCATGAGAGGTTGGCATTAACTCATATACCCCTATGCTTGCAGATACCTGTAATTGAATATTTTCATACCAAAAATCAGACGAAGCACTCTTTAATAGTTTGTCGATGATAGTTATGTATTCTTCTTGATTTTGTATAAAAAATGCAAACTCATCCCCTCCCATTCTAGCTATAACTCCATTTTCTTGTATATTGTTTTGAAATCTATTCGAAACTGTTTTCAAAAGGAAATCTCCAGCATCATGCCCTGTGTCATCGTTTATTCTTTTAAATTCATCAAGATCAAGAAAGCCAACTATAAGTAGTCTGTTTTGTTTTTTTGAAGAAATAATCGCATCTTTGAGAAGCTTCTCGAAGTAGGGTCTATTTGGCAAAGAGGTTAAAAGGTCATATTGAGCTTGCTTCATGAGGAGGTTTTTTTCAAACTCTTTTTGGGTGATGTCGACAGCAAGTGAAACAATCTCTTGTTCCTCTTTGCGATTGCTCACTGGCAAGAGAGTATTATGCCATTCACATAGGATTATTTTATGCTCTTTTGTAAAATTTGCATTGGTAAAAAGATACATTTTATTGGTTTCCAAGATGGTTGCTAGATTCTCTTTTGTTGTTGTTTTTTCTTTTT
>DJAA01000005.1 GCA_002428085.1 Sulfurimonas sp. UBA6014
AAAACCAGTAGCGGACCAAGAAATAAATACTACAGTTAAAAACATTTCTGATTTACTAAAACAGATAAGTTTACTGGTGATAAAATGACCCTCTCAAAATCCCAATACATCAGAGGCTTACAATGCCACAAGTCTCTTTGGCTTTACAAAAATAATCCTGAGCTGAGAGATACGCCAGACGCACAAACAGAGTCAAGCTTTAACATTGGCTATAAAGTAGGCGACTTAGCAAAAGAGTTATTTCCCCATGGCATAGAGATTGAATTTGATGTTTCAAACTTCAATGGGATGATTCAACAGACAAAAGAGCTTATACTAAATGGCACAAAAGTGATTTATGAAGCTGCGTTTAGTGAAGATGGTATTTTCGCCATGGCTGATATACTTGTCAAAAATGGTGATATGTGGGATATGTATGAGGTCAAGGCTTCAACACAAGTTAAAGATTATCATATCAATGATGCCTCTATCCAATGGTATGCTCTCTCAAATGCAGTAAAACTTAATCGTGCATATATAGTTCATATAAATAATCAGTATGTGAGAGTAGGTGACTTAGAAATCGAAAAACTCTTCACAATAGAGGATGTTACAGATAAAATCTTAGAAAAACAAAATGAGATCAAACCACAACTCTTAGAGATGGAGGAGATGCTACAAGGAGATATGCCGAGTATGGATATAGGTGGACATTGTAGTGATCCTTATGGATGCGATTTTATGGGTCATTGTTGGAAACATATTCCAGCCAAAAATTCCGTATTTGACATATCCTATGCTATGGGTAAGCAGTGGAAACTTTACTATCAAGGAATTCTCAGTATAGATAACATTCCTGATGATTTTCATCTTGGCAAAAATGCAGCCTTACAAATACAGCATCAGAAGTCTCAAGAGATTAAAATAGACAAAGAGAAAATAAAATCATTTTTAGACACCATTGAATACCCTATAAATTTCTTCGATTTTGAGACTTTTCAAAACGCTATTCCAAGATTTGACAATCAAAGACCTTACGCACAGATGCCATTTCAGTATTCGCTACATATTTTACATGAAGATGGAACTTTAGAGCATAAAGAGTTCTTAGGAGATGAGAATAGCGACCCAAGACGGGCACTATCTGAACAGATGTTGCAAGACATAACACCATCGGGTTCAATCATAGCTTTTAATCAATCATTTGAGATTACTCAGATTAAAAGCTTGGCGCAAGTGTGTTCAGATATTAGTGATGAACTTTTAGCTTTAAATGATAGGTTTATAGACCTTGCACACCCATTCCAATATAAACACTATTATCATCCTAAATTTAACGGCAAATACTCTATAAAAATTGTTCTACNNAGATGACGATGAACTTGACTATAAAAAGTTAGGTTCAATTCAAAACGGTGGTGATGCTATGGATACTTTTGCTAACTTACATCTTCTAAAAGATAAAAGTAAGCTAGCTGAGATTAAAAAAGACTTACTTGCTTACTGTCGTCTCGATACTTTGGCTATGGTGCGGATATGGGAAAAGTTACATCAAATAACAAAGGGAGAATAAGAAATGAAAGTTTATGCAGAGTATTTTGAAGAAAATGGGTTATCTTTCAGAACAAATACAATTTTTNNGAGATAGTTGGAAGCTTATTGGCAATATTGTATTGGCAAATCCTGGTAGCGCAAGACCTTTAAATAAAATTGATAGTGTTACATTAGATAGACTAAAAGATTTCTATATAAATTTTAGAGACACCTCGACGTATATAGAAGATAATTGGTACGAATTCAAGGATGATGCAACGATGAGATTTATTAAAAAAATGTTCTCAGGTGCTTATCTTAATGAAGATAAAAAATTAAATGGGGTTATTCAACTTTTTAATACTTTTAATATTAAAAACCAGAATCTTGAAGATGCAGTACAACAAATTGGAATAAATTCAGACCTTTTATTTTCAATTGGAATAGAAAAGTATTTTCATGAAAAACCTACATATTTTGGATTTAGTAATGCAGTGTTAAATAATAAAATCTTAAGACCTATAGCCGAAGGCATATTTAATAACTCTTCTACAAAAATTAGAAGTATCTATAAAGATTCATTTTCTGAGAACTCTTTTTATCATCCAATGTATATAAATAGAGCACATAATCAAAATCATTTTCAGTGGTATAAAGAGGATGTTTTGAAAAAAATTATTTAACCAGACACAATGCTGTCATATTGCTTCTCTATACTTCTCTAAATTTAGCATTTGGAGAAGAAAATGAGACGCAAAAGAAAAAAAATATTAAGTACTGACATAACCTTTGATAAGAGTGAACTTATTGACATAGAACTTGTAGACAAAGCCTCTTTATGGATTCTTCGAATAATTTTAAACCTTGGAGGACATAGAGAGTTTATTGACAATAATAACAACTTTTGCAAAGAAGATGTTGTCCATTTTCTTGATTTAACACGCTATGGAGAGATGGATTCAGCAGAATATACTCGGACTGAAGTTCTTGATACACTCAAAAAACAGTTAGCTATTTCAGAAAAACAAGATACTTTTAGCTCTGCGAAAATTCTCAGCAAAAATATGAAACAACTCTCAAATCTAATAGCTCTTAATTCATATGAAGAACAAATCTTGGAATTTACAGTCTTAATTAGCCAGTATGAGGTTTTAAAAAATGCAGTAAGTTTTCTTGGTAGTGAGCTCAACTCAGCACAGGTGAAACGTATATTAGGCCTTATCCTAGATATCCCAAAAAGCGAGGTTGATGCAGCTTTTGCTTCTGGCTCCAAATTTTCAAAATCTTCCTTATTAATGATTGACAAACGTAATACCCATACTTTAGATAGAAAGATAGAACCTATATCCTACAAGTTTTTTGACAACCTTATGAACCTTGATGAGAATATTTTGGAGATGATGAAAGAGTCTCTCAAAGTATCTGAAGCTGGTTCTTTACTCTTAAAAGATTATGACCATATGCAAAAAGATATAGAGATTCTATTGCCTTATTTGGAGCAGGCTGTTGCTACGAAGCAAACAGGAGTCAATATCCTTTTTTATGGACTTCCAGGTACCGGCAAAACAGAGCTTGCAAAAGTTTTAGCACAAGAACTTGGCACAAAACTCTTTGAGGTAAGTTATGTGGATGAGGATGAAGATTCTATAGATGGTTCGAAACGACTCAAAGCTTATAAAAGTGCACAAGCATTTTTGGCTAATGAAAAAACTCTGCTTATGTATGATGAAGCAGAAGATATCTTTGAGAGCAGTTTTAGTTTCTTTGGTCCTCCTCAAAGACAAAAAGACAAGGCGTGGATAAATAGAATATTAGAGACAAATACGATACCGACTATTTGGATTACAAACAATATTCAAAGTATCGATAATGCTCTTGTGCGACGCTTTGACATGAGCATAGAGTTGCCGATTCCTTCAAAGTCCAAAAGAGAGGAGATTATCAAAAAATATAGTAGCGATATGCTTGATAAAAAAAGCATACAACTCCTTGCACTGTCAACGGCGGAGTTAAAATGGGCAGTATGAAAAGCTGCTAGAAAGTAGTTTTTACAACCAAAAGCTTAAAGAAGCGGATTAAATTCGCTAAAGTCCTTTTTCTGATTTAGAAAGGGGGCGTATGCTTAAAAAAGGTGAAGTAAAAATGATACATCAGATGATAAAAGATGGTCTTAGTAAAAGTGCAATAGCACGCAAGTTGGGGATCAATAGAGACACTGTTGCCAAATATGCCAAGTTGCCTGAGGGGTATATTCCTGCTATCAAGCGAGAGAGCGTTGAAACAACCGTAGATTCCTATTTGCCCAATATTGCAAGAATGCTCGAAGAAGCACATACTCTGGGTGTTGAGATTCCAAACACCTCCATCTATCAAGAGATTCAGAAGCTAGGGTATAGAGGCTCTTTACGTTGGATGAAAGACATTATGAGCAGACATGATCTTCGTCAAAAAGTCAAAGACGAAGAACCGTTGGTAAGGTTTGAGACGAAAAAAGCCCAACAGATGCAAGTCGATTGGGTTGAATTTCCAAAAGATGGCTTATCCGCATTTGTAGCTACTATGGGATACTCCAGAGCATCGTATGTTGAATATGTGAGTGATGAAAAAGTAGAGACGCTTATTAAGTGCCATATGAACGCCTTTAGCTACTTTGGCGGAGTGCCCCATGAAGGTCTCTATGATAATATGAAGACCGTTATCACCAAGCGTAACGCTTATGGATTTGGTAAACATAAATTCAACGAACAGTTTCGTGACTTTGCCCAAAAACACTGCGGGATGCAGCTCAAAGTTTGCAAACCTTATCGTGCACAAACCAAAGGAAAAGTAGAGAGATTTAACCACTATTTTAGATACAGTTTTCACAATATTTTTAAAGTAAGACTCTCGATGATGGGGTATAAAATGAGTTTGGAGAACGCCAATGCGGCAGTTATGGATTGGTTAGATTTTACGGCTAACTCCAGAATACATCAAACAACTTTGCATAAACCATTTGACTTGTTGGCAGAAGAGCAGTTGGCGCTGCATCCTCTACCTAAGCCTTATTGCGGTGTCCACCCAACAAAAGCTACAGGTATGAGTGTATCAAAAAATAGCCAAACATCCAATAGAATTACCATCCATATTCCCAACCGTGACTTGCAACGCTATGATGAGTTTATATCTGCCGTTGCCTATCTTGTAGTGCCTGCATACGCACTAGGGGGAACCCTATGGAACTAATCACTAAGATTGAAACGCTTTGTCGTGAGCTACAATTAAATACCTTTGGCGAGATGCACCATGAGCTTAGTAATCGTGCTGCAAAAGAGAATTGGAAATACAGTGAGTATCTGTATGAGATGCTCAAATTTGAATCCGATAATAGAGCTAAACGTTCTCGAGTTACCCTCACAAAAATGGCTGGGTTTCCTACGATAAAAACGCTCGAACAGTTTGACTTCAACTTTACCGTAGGGGTTAATCGAAGACAAGTGGAAGAGCTTTCTACCCTTGAGTTTGTAAAACGAAACGAGAATATTATCCTTCTTGGGCAATCAGGTGTGGGTAAAACCCACTTAGCTATTGCTCTTGCCTACGGTGCAGTGCAAAAACGGATTAAAGCTCGGTTTATCACCATTTCTGATCTTATTATGCAGATGAGCAATGCCAAAAAAGAGAAGCGCTACGACTCTTTTATTCGTCAAGCTATTATGGCACCATCACTCCTTGTAATTGACGAAATAGGCTATTTCCCAATGAGCAAAGAGGACGCTCACCATTTCTTTCAAGTAATTTCCAAGCGATATGAAAGAGGTGCAACTATTGTCACTTCAAATTTAGTGTTCAGTCAGTGGAGCGGTATATTTGCAAACGACAAGGTAGTGACTACAGCCATACTCGATAGACTACTACACCATTCACATGTCATAAATATACTTGGGGATTCGTATCGTTTAAAAGAGAAAAAAGATGAGGGAATAGTCAATTCAGACTTATATAAGTTTCAAGAGGAAAAATCAGGACAAGGAGTAGATTAAACCATCGTCGCTTAAGGTTACAATTCGTAATATTTTTTACGAAAATCTGCCGAATTTAACTCCGCCGTTGACACCTATTAAGCAACTGCAAATTATTATTACTCATAGACACAGGTTTGTAGTA
>DJAA01000031.1:0-9719 GCA_002428085.1 Sulfurimonas sp. UBA6014
CAAACCTATCAAGAACTTTCCTTTTGCCAAGTTCTATTTTTTAAAAGAGTCATCAACGTTTTTATTTCATTTTTTAAGTTCTCTACTTCAACTTCAGGTTTGTCTTTTTTGTACTTTAAAACATGGTACAAGTTGCTTATATTTTCAAGCGAAATATGAAGCGCACCCTGCGACCTTTGTAAAAATGTTTGCATGCTTTCATGGGGATTTTTATGGAGTTTGTGTTTTTTTAAACGCTTTAAGAGTTTGTCCATTTCACACATTAGCGGGTCATTAGAGCTTGTATGTTTTATGCTTATAAAGAGGAGAAAAAGGGCTACAAGTACGAGCGTGAAAATGAGGAGAAATTGCAAGAGGTAGAGCGTGTCGCTGAGGAGTTTGTCCAAAAGTGCCATTTGTTTGGCTCTGTCGTAGCCTAAAACCCAGTTGTTTATCATGTATTTTGTGTACATGTAGTAGTCGTTGAGGGTTTGAAAATAGCGTGAACTTTGCTCATTTTGCACGGCTTGTTCGCTTGAGAGTTCTCTCATGGCTGTGGCTGTGGGGTCAAACCTTACCCAGCCGTACTCTTTTAAATAAAGCTCGACCCACGCATGCGCGTCGGACTCTTTGACTAAGAGGTAGTTTTGTATCATGCTCTCTTTTTTGGGTTTATAGCCGGTGACGACTCTTGAGGGAATGTCTAACATTCTGGCACTTTGCGCAAAAGCTGAGGCGAAATGAACGCAGTACCCGCTTTTTGCCGAAAATAAAAAAGAGTCTAAAAAAGAGTCCAAATCAAGTCCTTTGGGTGCGAGTGCGTAAGAGATTTTTTGCTCTTTAAAAAATGCCATCAAAAGAAGCGCTTTCTCATAGTCGGAAATATTTTGAGTTTTAATCTTTTGAAGTGCTTCAAAAGTCTGCTCATTTTTCTCCACATCAAGTGCGTACAGAGAGTTTTGAGAGAAGAGTTTGTACTTCAGTGCAGAGCTGAGTTGAAATTTCTTTTTTGTGTGGAGGGGTTTTGTTAAAGAGAGCGTCGAGTCAAAATTGAGCCTTGTATCTTTATGCGCCTGAAGCGGCATATCTAGGGCATAAAACCAGTTGTCGCCATGAGGGTAAATAGTTACTTCGTACTCTATAAAAGAACTTTTTTGCACTAAAAAATCGGCCTCAAGCGGAGTTTGGCTTTTTTTCCACTCAAGACCTTCTTGCTCATACAGTGTCGTGCCTCGAAAGTAAAGGCTTTGCTCCGATATATTTGCATCGGCAAATAAAACCTCCATGACCACTTTGTTGGACAAGCGAACTTCATTTGCAGTAACACTCATTTTGCCGTCATACCCGCTCACACTATAAACATCCGAGCGAAAACCGAAGTCTGCTTTTTCTATACTGATGCGAGGAAAAACCATAAATAAAACAAGAACAAGCGGAAGCGATAAAATAAAAAGCCGAGCCGTGAGTTTGAGCGCATCGACGAGCTCGCACTTCATGGCATGCCACATATACAAAACTACAAAAACAAAAAGGGTGAAAATGGAGTAAAGAAGCATGGTTATAGAGTCGAAGAAGAAAAAACCGAGCATCATGAGAAGCACGGGAGAGAGTTTGAGGTAAATGTTGAGTTTTTTCGTGACTTTTTGAAGGGTGAGGGCGTAAATGAGTAAGGCGCTTATGAGAGAGACAAAAAACTGCATTTTTGAAAAATCGGCGAAGTTATAGTTTTCAAAAAAAGTCATCCCAATGAGAGTGGCACCTAGGAGCATTAAAATGTACGTATCTCTTGTGTGTGTGCTTTTTTTGAGTATGAAAATGAGTGCAACAGCAAGATATAAAAACATAAAAAATTGCATCACAAAAAGATGCGGCACTAGGGCTAAAACCAGAGCAATATCAAAGAGCCTCTCAAGTGGAGGCGGCTTAGTATGTAGCAAGTGTCTGAAGTACGGCGTCAAAACTTAGCTCCTTTGAATCAAGTTGCGTATCGTTTAAAAGCAGAGTAAAATCAAAGGCATATTTTTCACACTCTAAAACCCAAAAAGTAAGCTGTGAGAGTTTTTGCTCGTCACTTCCTCGCATGTTTTTAAAATTAAAAAAGAGCTTTTTATTTTCATCTTCATACACAAAATTTTTACTCTTTAAAGAGTCATTTTTTGCAAGGGAAGGCCAATGAATGGTGGAGATATTTTCTCCCTGATTGAAATGTTTCAAACCTTCAAAATCATCTATTTCCCCAAAGGCAGACCTGTTTTTGCGAAAGACTTTAAAAAGAGATTCTCCCTTTGGCTGTGGATAGACTAGAACCTTTTTTTCTAAGGAAGCAAACTTGTACTTGACCTCATGCGGGAGTGGAAAAAGGGAGTGAATTTTCATTTGAGCAAAGAATGCTTCGCCCCTTTTTGCAAAGCTGTGTTGAAGCCGTGCGGTTTTGCTTTTGTGCGGCTCTATGAGTGCCAAAGAGGCGGTTTCATCCTCGCAAGTGATGTTGATGTCATAGAGTTTAAAGGGCGAATCATTTTGTACCAAAAGGGTGTAATCCGCTTTTGTATTTGCGAAAAATCTCTCATGAGAGAGGAGGGAAATTTGAACGCCATAGAGGTTTAAAACACCAAAAATAGAGGAGGCACTTCCAACACCGACGAGAAAAAACATCATGAGATAAACGATGTTGTAGTTGTGCATGTAGGCTTGCGAAAAAAGGGCGACAATGACAAAAACAAGATAATAAAAAACCTTTGTAGGTCTGTTTTTTATACTCTTAAGTATCGATATGTAAGTTTTTAACGATTTCATCAACAATTTCACTCGGCGTTTTTCTCTCATGACGCGACTCTAAACGATGATGCGTTACAAAGGGTAAAACTTCCAATATATCCGATGGAATGACGTAGTCTCGCAAAGAGAGCAGTGCCCATGCTTTTGAGATATTTAAGAGCGTTATTGCCGCTCTTGTGGAGAGCCCGCGAACGTAAAGTGCACTCTCTCTTGTAAACTTGAGTATCTCTTGGAGCAGGTCTAAAATAGCTTCGCTTGCATACACCTCGCCAAATTTCTTTTGTAAAAGTTCTCGCTCTTCTTGGGTTAAAGAGGCTAAATCATCCAGTGAATATTTCATGCGCGTTGATAAAATCTCTCTCTCAGCCAAAGCATCAGGATAGCCCAAAGAAAAAGAGATGGCAAATCTGTCGAGTTGGGAAGAGGGAAGCTCGTACGTTCCCACCTCTTCAAAAGGGTTTTTCGTGGCTATGACAAAAAACGGAGCGGGCAGTTTGTACGCCTCTCCATCCACACTTACCTGTTTTTCTTCCATGGCTTCTAAGAGCGCACTTTGTGTTTTGGAAGAAGCTCGGTTGATCTCATCGGCGAGTAAAAACTGTGAAAAAATCGGACCTTTTTTAAAACTAAAAGTCGCATCTTTGGTACTGTAAAAATTGACACCGATAATATCTGAGGGCAAAAGGTCGCTTGTAAACTGGATTCTTGAGTAATGAAGCCCAAAAACATGTGCGAGTGTTTTTGCGAGCGTTGTTTTTCCCACGCCGGGAATGTCTTCTATAAGCACGTGCGAATGCGATAAAAAAGCGGCGAGTGAGAGCCTGACTTGCAGCTCCTTGCCTATAATAATTTTTTGCGTTTGTGCTAATATTTGCACTATTAAATCTTCATAATTTTTCATAAGGCGGGCATTATAACACGGTTTAAATAATTCCACATGCCAAGATTTCCACATGCCAAGATTTAATATTGCCCTTGAAATGGATATAATTGCGGCGATTATTACGCGAAAAGGGAAAATAATGGAATCTGTAAAATTAACAGAATATAGTCATGGGGCAGGGTGTGGGTGTAAAATTTCGCCTATGTTGCTTGATGAAATACTTACAACTACGAGAAAAAATATACTCTATCCACAGCTTTTAGTGGGTCACGCCAACAAAGATGATGCGGCGGCGTATGACTTAGGCAATGGTACTTCCGTTCTCTCAACGACCGACTTTTTCATGCCTATTGTGGACGATGCTTTTACCTTTGGTCAAATTGCGGCGACGAATGCACTGAGCGATATTTATGCCATGGGTGGCAAGCCTTTGATGGCTATTTCTATCTTTGGCTGGCCTATTGAAAAGCTCTCGGCAGAGGTTGCAAGAGCGGTGATTGACGGCGGTCGCTCTATTTGTGAAGCGGCGGGTATTCCTTTGGCGGGCGGACATTCTATAGATTCTCCTGAGCCGATATTTGGACTTGCGGTGACGGGTATGGTGGAAAATAAAAACTTGATGCAAAACTCAAATGGCGAGGAAAACTGCCTTATTTTTCTTACAAAACCTTTAGGCATCGGCATTTTATCTACGGCTCAAAAACAAAAAAAGATACAAGAAGGACACATAGAGCCAGCCATAAAAGCGATGACGACACTCAATAAAATCGGTGCAGAGTTTGCACAACTTGAGGGTGTTGTAACCATGACAGATGTGACGGGTTTTGGACTTCTTGGGCATTTGGTTGAGATTTGTGAAGCGAGTCATGTAAGTGCAAAAATTTGGTTTGACAAAGTGCCTCTTTTGCCAAATGTTGAAATGTACAGACAACTTGGGTGTATCCCTGGAGGAGCACGCAAAAACTTTCTAAGTTATGGCTCTAAAATAAGCCAGATGAGCCAACAGCAACGTGAGATTCTTTGTGATGCGCAAACCTCAGGCGGTCTTCTTGTTCTAGTCAAAAAAGAAGGCGTCGATGTATTTTTAGACGTAGCAAAAACAGCAGGTTTAAGCCTCGAAGCCATCGGAGAGACGATTGCAAAAAGCGAAGTTGCGGTGCGAGTTTTATAAATGTCAAACCTTGAGCAAAGCAGTGATTTTAGGTCGATAGTTTTACATAATACGCCCCTTATAGACGTGCGCGCACCCGTAGAGTTTCACAAGGGAGCATTTGCACATGCCATCAATTTACCGCTTATAAACGATGAAGAAAGACATCTCATCGGGATAAAATACAAACAAGAAGGCAACGCAGAAGCCGTGAAACTTGGCTTAGAGCTTGTGAGCGGTGGGGTGAAAAAAGAGCGTATTCAAGCATGGTCTGATTTTATGGACGCAAATCCACATGCCAAGCTTTACTGTTTTAGAGGCGGACAACGCTCTCGTATATCGCAAGCGTGGATAAGCGAGAGTGGCAAAGAGATAGTGCGGCTCAAAGGCGGTTATAAGGCTTTTAGAAACTTTTTGATGCAAGAAATACAAGACGCACCGAGCCGTTTTACACCTCTCATTTTAGGCGGACGCACGGGTTCGGGTAAAACTTTGCTTTTGAAAAAAGTAGAAAATTCTATAGATTTAGAAGCACTTGCAAACCATAGAGGTTCCTCTTTTGGCAGAAAACTCACCCCGCAGCCAAGCCAGATAAATTTTGAAAATGCGCTCGCGTATGATTTGATTCAGAGCTTAGATAAGGGGTTTCAAAGCCTTATTTTTGAAGATGAGGGTCGCCGTGTGGGAAGTGTGTACATCCCTAAAACCTTTGCCGATTACCTCTCAAGGGCACCGCTTATAGTCCTTGAGACGCCTGATGAAGAACGAGTACAAATCACATTTTTTGAGTATATTGTGAGTGAACAAGAAAATTATGAAAAGATGTTTGAAGAGGACGCTCTTGATGAGTGGAGAAAAGATATACAAAATGCAATGCAGAGAATCAGTAAAAGAATTGGGCTTGAGAGATATAAAATCGTTTGTGCTTTATTTGAAAATGCCTTCAAAGAGCAGCAGAAAAGTGGAAATTTAGAGCTTTACAAAGAGTGGATAAGGTACCTTTTAAAAGAATATTATGACCCGATGTATGATTATCAGATTCTCCAACAAGCTTCAAGGGTTGTTTTTAGAGGCTCGCATGATGCAATACTTGAGTATTTGCATCATCATGGAAGTACGACTTCAGTCGTACCAAATATAGGTACGACTGAAGTCGTACTTCCGTAAAGAGAGAGAAAAAAACCATGATATACAAATCAAAACAAGGCGATTTAGACCTCTCAAAACTCACACGATTATACCCTGCCGTCATCGTCGATATGCACGGAGAAGTGGCGGAGATGAGTTTGGAATGGGTGGAGCTTTACGGCGAGAAGGTGAAGCTTGTTTCTTATATTTTGGTTTTTGATTTTGCCCCTTTGCATGAAGATGAAAAAAACAGAGTGACACTTTCTCATGAGACAAAAGAAGAGCTCATAGCGACCATGACGGAGGTAGCAAAATTTTTCTAATTTCAAAAGACACGNNCTCGCCATTCCTGCCGCTTTGAAACACCTCGTGGACATTCTTCAAATCCTTATAGATATGATAATGGTGGGAATGGTGAGCGTGTATGCCCTTGCCGCGGTTGGTTTGAGCATGCAGTTTATGATGATTATCAATATTTTGATGACACTTTATGTCGTCGGTGGCAATGCGCTTATCTCTCGTTTTATTGGTCAAGGGCGTAAAAAAAGAGCTTCGGCACTTCTTTTTTCGCTTGGCATTTTTGCTATTTTTCTTTCGCTTTTTGTCGCAGTTGGTGGATATTTCGGCAGTGAGTCAATGTATAGCATGATGGGCGCAGAGCCGGAAGTTGTCCATCAAGGGACGCTTTATTTTCAAATACTCTCTTGTGGAATTGTGCTCATTTTTATAGATACGCTTCTTTATAATGCGCTCTCAGCGGCGGGCGACACAAAAAGTTCGCTCTACATCAAACTGTTTTCAGCCGCTCTGAATGCTTTTTTAAACTATGTTTTTATTTTTGGTCATTACGGTTTTGAAGCTATGGGCATAGAGGGTGCGGCGTATGCGACTGTTATAGCGTATGCTTTTACTGTTGTGGCGTACGTACTACTTTTAAGGCTTCCCCATTCTAAACTGGGTCTTATTCCCATCATCAGCATACGAGATTTAAAACGTGCTTGGCACGTTGGCTGGGGTGCAGCGCTCGATAGAGGTGTCTCAAGTGTGTCGTTTTTATTTTTTGTCGCCATCATCGCCTCTTATGGAACGGCAGAACTCGCAGGGTATCAAGTCGGTCTTCGTATTGAGGGCATTGCTTTTATGCCTGGCTTTGGTTTTGCCATCGCCGCAATGGCACTTGTGGGGCAAAATTTAGGCGCAAACGACAAAGAAAAAGCCTACACCATGGGGATAATCAGCGGACGCATTGCCTATACTTTTATGGGAAGTGTCGGAGTGATTCTTATACTTTTTCCACAGTTTTTAGCAGGGTTTTTTACGCACGACGCAGCCACCATCACGGTGGTATCGCAGTATCTTATTCTTGTAGGACTTGCACAAATTCCTCTCGCGATAGTCTTTGTCTACTCAGCAGCCCTAAGAGGTGCAGGAGCCACGAAGATAACGCTTCTAGTGAACGTGCTTTCACTTTGGATATTAAGGGTTTTACCTTCGTACGTCGCCTATAAAATGGGCTTTGGCATCTTAGCTATTTTTGTTATTATGAACATAGAAACGCTCATAAAAGGACTCTTGTTTTGGTATATTTACCAAAGAAAAGAGTGGCTCGACATCAAGGTTTAGGAAATTATCTAGTTCCTTCTTTCCAATAGTTTGGTTTTCTATGATAAATTTCGACATGAACGCGGTTAAAATGCATGAGAACTCTTTTTATATAAATTTGCCAAATTTTATCATAATCGTTCTCATACGTTTTTACTTTATTTCATGCAGCATCTTATTTAAGATGACGAAAAGTTCACCGCTTTGTTTTTCAACCTGAGCAAAGTACTCGATAATCTTCTCTTTATTTTCAATACAATTATTTTTTTCTACACACTCCAGTGCCGAAAGTACAAAGTCATGAACTTTTTTGTGCGGTGCTTCCAACTCTTTGTAGGAAACTGTTTTGCTAAAGAACATTTTTCCTTGCCCTGATTCGTACCATGTTCCAAGTCGGCAGCTATGGTGGTCTGCAAATTTTGCTTTTATTTTATTGTCAAAAATTGAACTATATGCATTAAATTTAAAAACAACATGGTCTAGTTTTGCCAAAATTGTAAAAACCGCAAGAGAGACATTTCGGTTTGAAAGTTTGATTTTTTCGGTATTTTTTATCAGCTCACTGAGCGTCGAGGAGAACTCTTCTATTTGGTTTGAAGAGTCAAGTGCCCTTAGTTTTGCATTTTCACTGCTATCGACCATGGTGCTTGAACTTTGTTTGAGAACATTGATGGTTATCTCTATCTCGTTTGTCGCTTTTTGCGTTCTCTCTGCTAGTTTTCGCACTTCATCTGCGACAACTGCAAAGCCTCTTCCATGCTCTCCCGCACGGGCGGCTTCTATGGCGGCATTGAGAGCGAGCAAATTTGTTTGGTCGGAGATATCTTTTATGAGTGCGACGATATTGCTAATGCTATCAATATTTTTGTTCAGCTCATCTGCTGTGACTTGATTTTCATCTATAAGTGTTGCAATATCGCTTATTGAATCAACTATTTTTATGGTATTTTCTTGCACATCGCCTATAACTTTTGAAGTGGTCTCATTCATGGCATTGATTTCGTTTATCTCAACAACAATGCTGCTCATCTCTTTTTGCAAATCTTGAGAATTATTGGTCGCTCCGTAACTCATGTGGTTTGAGAGTTGTACGAGCATTGTCGAATGATTTAAACTTTTACTTGCCACTTGTGTTGCTTCATTTGCTTTTTTAGCTTCCATTTGTGCCTGAATGGCTATGTTTGAGACCTTGTCCAAAAGAAGATTAAAGTTTATGGAAGCTTCATTTATCTCATCACTTTCATCAGATTTGAGGCGTTTTGAGAGGTCTGCTTCTTCGTTGGAAAGCTCAAATGCCACACCGGCAAAATCTTTTATGCGGCGTAAAATAGTGTTAGAAATAGCAAAAAGCACACCCATAATCATCAAAGCTCCAAGTATCATAGTCCACACCATAAGGTTCATTCGCACCGATACAAGCTCATCAGATTCGACCTCTAGGAGTTGCGTGTCTTTGGTAGCCAAAGTCACCATTTGGTCAATGACTTTTCTGTGCGAGTTGTAAATATCTTTCAGTTGAAGGTTTACAACTCCTCTTGCTGCATCGATATTTCCCTCTTTTAGCAAAGGGATAAGCTCACTCTTTACAAGGTTAAAATACTCTTGTGCCGGAGCTTGTGCATCTTGAGTCATGAGTGTTTTCAGTTGTGAACCAAGCATGCTTTTCGCCCAATAGTCCTGCCTTTCATGATACTCTTTTTCTAATGCAGCGAATTTATTTTCAAGCTCATGAAGCTCTTGTGAGGACTGAGCATTCACCAATTCATAGGTCACCAAACGTGCCTCAATTATATACTCTGGCGGTGGTAAAATATCAGCAATCAAATCTTTTAGCAATATGATACTATTATAAGTATCCCCTTTTATTCTCACAGATTGTGCCGTTGTATAGGAGATTGCCCCTATGAGCAAGATAATAGCTAGAGTGAAAGATGTTGCAATAACAAGCTTCGACTTAATCAACATAAAACGTCCTTTTTATAAATATTACATTGCATTATATAAAAAAAATGTCTGTTAAAAGCCCAATAAATTGCATATTTTTTAACCATCTCTTGCACGAAATACATGGTAAGTTCGTGGTATTTTTGTACTATCTTTGAGGAAGCCCAAGTTTTGAGTTGACATTGTATTTATAACTTCGAACCCTTCGAACAAAGAGTATACAATGAATCTCCACCTCACAGCATGTGAAAATAT
>DJAA01000031.1:9751-24632 GCA_002428085.1 Sulfurimonas sp. UBA6014
AGGCTAAAGCCACACATCCAAAAGAGCAAAAAGCTTGGTATGTGGAAACATCTTGGCATGAGAGGGCGAAAATAAGGTGAATGAGTTCACGTTATTTTAGACTATGACATTACGTTAGATTGCTTCGTGCCTCGTAATGACGGCATTGGTTTATTGCTATGACAAAAATTACACCTCTTTAAATCAATCTCCACTTTATGTACATAGCACCGCAAAAGTGCGAAAAGCTTGGAACATCACATCTTTCTGCTATTTCTTAATTTAATAAGATTAAGCTAAAATTCCATTATGAATGTACAAGAATATAAAACTGCAGTTGAGAAGTTAAATCTTTATGCGTATCACTATTATGTTTTAGATGACCCTTTAACTACGGATGAGGTTTATGACGGGCTTTATCATGAAGTAGTTGCTTTTGAACATGAAAACAAAAATGAGATTTTAAGTAATTCTCCCACGCAAAGAGTAGGTGACGCGGTCTCTGAGGGCTTTACTAAGGCTTCGCATCTCTCTCGTATGTGGAGTTTGGAAGATGTTTTTGATGCCGAGGACTTACAAAAATGGCTGAAAAAAACCTATAAACTGAATCAAAATATCTCTTTTTACTGTGAGCCAAAATTTGATGGGGCGAGTTTAAACCTCATTTATGAAAACGGAAAACTCTCTGCGGGCATTACTCGCGGCGATGGGGTTGAGGGCGAACTTATTACCCAAAATGTGAAGACTATTCGCTCCATTCCTTTAACTATTGAGCATAAAGAGCGTATTGAAATTCGTGGTGAAGTGGTTATTTTTAAAGAGGAGTTTGACAAGATAAATGAAAAAAGACTCCAAGCGGGTGAAGCGGTTTTTGCTAACCCTAGAAATGCGGCGGCGGGGAGTTTAAGACAACTTGACCCGTCTATAACAGCGTCACGCAATTTGGTTTTTTTACCTTATGGAGTTGGCGAAAACGCACTGAGCCATAAACTCCTGAGCGAAAAAATGGAGTATATTTACTCTCTTGGGTTTAGAAAACCGCCACAGCATTCCACATGCCAAGACTTTGACTCTATCGAGGCACTTTATGAAGTGATGAAAAGAGACAGGGACTCGTACTCCATGATGCTTGATGGCATGGTTATAAAAGTAAACGAAATAGCCGCGCAAATAGATATGGGTTATACCGTGAAAGTTCCCCGTTTCGCGGTTGCTTATAAGTTTCCTGCAGTGGAGAAAATAACCACAGTCAAAGAGATAGTTTTACAAGTGGGAAGAACGGGGGCTGTTACTCCTGTAGCCATAGTCGAACCCACCGACATAGACGGCGTTGTAGTTGAGAGAGCGACTCTGCATAATTTTGATGAGATAGAGAGAAAAGATATTCGCCTTCATGATAAGGTAATTATTTTGCGAAGCGGCGACGTGATACCAAAAATCATCAAAGTGCTCACGCATGAACGTAACGGGAGCGAAGTAAAATTTGAGAGACCGAGCCATTGCCCCGTATGTGGAAGCGAGCTTTTAGATGAGGGTGTTTTGCTGAAGTGTCAAAACTTGCAGTGTGATGCGAGAGTTGTCAACTCGATTTACTATTTTGCTTCAAAGCCCTGCTTGAATATAGACGGTTTGGGGGACAAAATCGTAGAAGCTTTGTATAACTCTGGCTTAGTAAAAAGTGTCATAGATTTGTTTTCTTTAACACTTGATAAACTTTTGGCGCTTGAGGGTTTTAAAGAGAAAAAAGCTCAAAATCTCTTAAATGCTTTAGAAGAGGCAAAAGGGTGTGAGTATTGGCGATTTATAAACTCTTTGGGTATTGAGCATATCGGTGAAGTGGCTTCAAAAACATTAAGTGAAAACTTTGGAAGCAGATTTGTCAACGCTACAAAAGAAGAACTTATAGCGTGTGATGGCATAGGCGAAGAGATGGCGGAGTCGGTTTTAGAGTTTGTTCGGGTTAACCGTGAAAGCATCGAAAAACTCCAAGATATTTTACGCCCGCTTGAACCCATAAAAAGAGCCGAAGCAAAAGAGAACGCTTTTAAAGGCAAAACGGTTGTTTTAACGGGAACCATGAGCCTCTCACGTCCTGCTGTAAAAGAAAAACTCGAACTCCTTGGCGCAAAAGTTGTGGGCAGTGTTTCTAAAAAAACAGATTTTGTCATTTACGGCGAAGATGCGGGCAGTAAGTATGATAAAGCGATGAGTTTAGATGTAACATGTTTAACCGAAGAAGAGATGCTAAATATGATAAGTAAGAGCGACGAATGAAAATAATTTTACTAATTTTACTGTTAATTTCCACATTGACGGCGGATAGGGAAGGCGGTCCTTATATTGGCGTGGGGTATGGCGAGTCGAGCTACGATTCTCATGGCTTGTATGAGCAACTGAAATCCGACATCTCGGGGTCAGGAACTTTTTATTTTGGGGCTTATATCAATAAACATCTCTCCGTAGAACTAGGCTATGTGAGTTTTGATGCTTGGCATGTGCAAGATGGGTATGAAGCGGATGATGGTTCAACTTTAGGATTTGGAGCTTTAAGTGTGAGTACATTGGCACATTATCCTTTTTTTGATGATGCTCTAGATTTTTACGCAAAGTTTGGTGTGGGCGAGATGAGTGCCAGCGGCGTTTCTGCGAAGGGTTTTACTATGGTTTACGGCGGGGGAATCGGGTATAGAATCAATGAAATGGTGAGTATAAAAGTAGCCTATGATATTTACAATGTAAATTATGACCAACAGAGAGAGGAAAATACGATAAGAACTTATGAAATGCAAATAGATTATGCATACAGTGCAATAGAGGTACAGTTTTGATACGACTGGATAATTATTTAGTCGAAAACAATTTAGCAAGTAGTAGAACCAAAGCGCAATCACTTATAAAAGAGGGCTTTATCGTTGTCAACGGCGAAGTTATGCTCAAGAGCTCTCTTCAAGTCAGTCAAAACGATGAGGTGAGAGTTAAGGAGCATAAAGAGTATGTCTCCCGCTCAGCGCATAAACTCGCCTCATTTTTAGATGAGCTCAAAAGAGATATAACCGCAAAAAAGGCCTTAGATATAGGTGCTTCAACAGGCGGTTTTACGCAAGTGCTTTTAGAGTACGGTGTGAGCGAAGTTACGGCGGTAGATGTAGGAAAAGAGCAGCTTCATGAGAGTCTCGTAAGCGACAAAAGAGTTCACTCCTTTGAGAGCTGCGACATTAGAGATTTTAAAAGTAAGACACAATTCGAGTTAGTCACAAGCGATGTTGCCTTCATTTCACTTCTTCATATTTTAGATGCTATTGATAGTTTGGCAAGTGAAACAATAATTCTTTTGTTTAAACCCCAGTTTGAAGTAGGACGCGCTGTAAAACGTGACAAAAATGGAGTAGTAACCGACGATAAAGCGATACTCAAAGCCATGATAAAGTTTGAAGACGCTTGTAGCATAAAGGGATGGAAACTCAAACTAAAATCGCCCTCAAAGCTTACAGGCAAGGAGGGAAATCTTGAATATTGTTACTGCTATGAAAAGTAGCACAGCTATAGCCATTGGCGGTTTTGATGGGATGCATATTGGTCATCAGCGGCTTTTTGAAGAGCTTGGTACAAATGGAGTTATCGTTGTCATTGAAACTGGTTATGCAAACTTAACTCCAAAAGGTGAGAGGCAAATGTATTGTGCTCATCCAATTGTTTATTTGGAATTGGATGAAATTCGTCATTTTAGTGGAGAGGAATTTGTAGCGTATTTGAAGGAAAAATTTCCTAAACTTGAGAAAATTGTGGTTGGTTATGATTTTCATTTTGGCAAAAACAGAAAATATTCTTTTGAGGATTTAAAAGCTCTTTATGATGGAGAAGTAAAAGTTGTTGATGCGGTCTCTTTAGCGGGTGATTCTGTCCATTCGCACAAAATAAGAGCTAAACTCCAAATCGGAGATATCGAAGGTGCAAATGCTTTTTTAGGGCACAATTTCATTATAAAAGGCAACCATGTTAGTGGTCAAGGGATAGGTAAAAAAGAGTTAGTTGCGACTATAAATATAGAAGCAAAAGGGTATATCATCCCAAAAGAGGGAGTATATGCAACTTTTACAAAAATAGACGATGAGGAGCATTTTCACCCCTCTGTTTCATTTGTCGGGCATCGAGTGACTACGGATGGCTCTTTTGCTATAGAGAGCCATATTTTAGACGGTGAAGTCCATTGCAAACACAAAGCGACTATCTCTTTTGTCCATTTTATACGCAACAATGAAAAATTTGCAACGCTCGCACAGCTGAAAGAGGCTATTAAAAAAGATATGGCCATAGCCTCAAGAGAATTAAAATTTTTACAATTGTAATAAGAAGTATGAGAAACACCTTCTGATTCTCGAAAAATAAAGTTTTTTGTAGCTTTAGGGGGTTGTAGGGACGATGAGCAGCAGCCACTAAAAAGGACGTGTTCGTTTTAGTGTATAAAATTAATGAAAGAGAGAAATGATGGATAGAGTATATTTACAAAACACTGAGCCAATAGACTTTGACTTTTATCAGAATGAAAAAGATTTTATCGTAGATGAAATTCCATTAGATACATTTAAAGGAAAGGGAAATTTTCTTGTTTTACATGTCAAAAAAGTCGAACTTACGACTTGGGATATGATAGCGATTTTTTCAGAGTTTTTAAAAATTCCAGCCCAAAAAATAGGCTACGCTGGGCTTAAAGACAAGCATGCAACTACCTCACAGTATCTCTCTGTAGAGTTAAAATATGAACATGAGTTGAAAAAGTTTCGTCATCCGCAAATATCAATTTTAAGCACTACAAAACATACGCAATCGATTCAAATGGGTGATTTGAGGGCAAATCGCTTTAGCATAAATTTATATAATATTGACGATATTAAAGCTGGACGGATAGAAAAACTTGCGAAAAAAGGACAAATACATGGCTTGCCCAATTATTTTGGATACCAACGTTTTGGTCGTGATGATGATTCTATAAATCAGGCAAAAGAGCTTATAGCAGGGGAACTCCATATAACAGACACAAAATTAAAAAAATTTTTGATTTCTGTTTATCAAAGTGTTTTATTTAATCAATGGCTTAAAGAAAGGGTGGAGTTAAGTGGAACACTTGAGAAGTTTTTGTTGCTAGAAGGCGATGTTTATCTCACAGCTGATGCTAAATTAGTGACTCCTGCACAAATAGTGCAAAAAGATTTTGAAGCAAAAAAAGTTGTTCCCACGGGGCTACTTTGTGGTAGAGGGGTTTTTAGAGCTCGCGATAAAGCTAGAGAAATAGAAAAAAAATATGATGATGAGTTTTTAGTAGAAAAAGGGCTAAGACGTCAAGCTTTAGTTTATCCTGAGGATATAGTTTGTAAATATAATAAAGGCTTTGGTCTCTTAAATATCTCTTTTACTTTACAAAAAGGCTCTTATGCAACTGTTTTTTTAGAGAGTATTGCAAATAAAAATTTCACAGCAAAAGATGTTAAAAAAGGGTGATGTTTTCAGCAGATATTTTCTGCTCCATCCAAATTTTCACACAAGAGGATAAATTTTAAAAAAATATTCAATATTATGATTATTTAAAGCGATTTAGATTATAATCTTGCAACTTTATTAAAACAGGGAGAAGCGTTTATGCCTGAGTTATTTACTTTTATAGGTACAATTTTTGGATTGTCTCATCATGCAAATCCAGAATTATATAAAAATGTTATTTACATAACACACATGTTACTATCTGCCGGGATTGCTATACTTTTAATGAGAGTCGCCATGTCGAATGTTCAAATGGTTCCTAAGGGAACGCAAAATGTTATGGAAGCATACATTGGCGGCGTTCTTCAGATGGGAACAGATGTCATGGGTAAAGAAAATGCTCTTCGTTATCTTCCTCTTGTAGCAACTATAGGTTTATTTGTCGGTATAGCGAACTTAATCGGGGTTATTCCAGGTTTTGAAGCTCCTACTGCATTCTTGGAAATGCCACTTACTCTAGCGTTAGTTGTATTTGTTTATTACAATTTTGAAGGAATTCGTCGCCAAGGTGTTATAAAATATTTTAAGCACTTTTTAGGTCCTGTTTGGTGGTTGTACTGGCTCATGTTTCCAATCGAAATTGTGTCACATTTTTCACGTTTAGTTTCTCTTAGCTTTCGTCTTTTTGGTAATGTCAAGGGAGATGATATGTTTTTAATGGTTATTTTGATGCTTGCTCCTTGGATTTTACCAATGGTTCCATTTGCACTTTTAACCTTCATGGCATTCTTGCAAGCCTTTATTTTTATGATGCTTACTTATGTCTATCTTGGTGGCGCAATAGCGGTTGAAGAGCACTAATAGTCTGCTACATGCAAAAAGATATATTCGATAGAATTGCAAGTTTTTTATTAGGAGCATCATGGGCAATTGTCCTATTCGGTGCTCTTTTTGTTTTTAGAACTTTTTTTGATTTAGGGTTGGGATTTTCTTTTCTTATCACAACACTTTATGTCTTTATCTCACTTTTTCTTATTTTGGCACTTGATGCTTTTTCTGTCAATAAACAAAGATTGGCGGAAGCACAAAAACAGACAAAACTTCTGGAAAAAATCTACTCTAAACATACGAAATAGTCTTAATGACATCGATGAAAAAAACCCTTTCCCTTCTTTTTACACTTCTTATAGCTGTTCTTTATCTTCTGTTTGAAGAGGATATTACTCACCAAAAAAGCTCACCTCAAACTCATAATGAGAAATATTACCAGACAAAGATGTGTAATGCACTTGGAGGTGATATGGAAGTTGTTTTGGAAGATAAGGCTCGCATCGACTGCCTCACTGCAGAGTATGCAATCGAAGTAGATTTTGCTAAGAAATGGGCAGAAGGAATTGGTCAATCGCTTTACTACGCCCATATGAGCGGCAAAAAACCAGCTGTTGGACTTATAGCTGGAGTTGATGATAAAAAGTTTATTACAAGACTCGAAACCGTAGCCCAGAAGTATAATATTAAAATTATCATTATTAATGAAGAGTAGAGGGATTTAAGATACTAGAGTAGTATTTTAAAATAAAAAAGTTTGATTATTTTGTGGATGGGGATACAGGATTCGAACCTGTGAATGGTGGCACCAAAAGCCACTGCCTTACCGCTTGGCGAATCCCCAGTTTTTAAAGTAAAGATTTGGTTGCGGAAACAGGATTTGAACCTGTGACCTTCGGGTTATGNNTTATGAGCCCGACGAGCTACCGAACTGCTCTATTCCGCGATGTCAAAAACAAACGCTTACTCTGTTTGTTGAAGCGAAATTATAGGTAAATATATACTCTTTGTCAAGTCTATTTTAGTTAAATTTCAATATAATAATATAATCTAATAAAAGAAGCATAAATGAGACCTATTCAGAGAGTATTCGAAGCGATTGATGAGATAAAAAAAGGCAACATGGTCATCATGATAGATGATGAAGATAGAGAAAATGAGGGTGACTTAGTTTATGCCTCAGTTTTTTCTACCCCACAGCATGTCAATTTTATGGCAACGCATGCAAGAGGCTTAATATGTGTTGCTCTAAGTAAAGCTATCGCGACGCGTCTTGATTTGCATCCGATGGTTAGTGCCAATACATCTTCTTATGAGACCGCTTTTACAGTCTCAGTGGATGCTAAAAATGCAGCTACAGGGATATCTGCTTCTGAGAGAAATACGACGATTAAAATATTAGCAAATCCTATTAGTCGTGCAGAAGAGCTTGTTAAACCAGGACATATTTTTCCCCTCATAGCAAAAGATGGTGGAACACTTGTTAGAACGGGTCATACAGAAGGCTCAGTTGATTTATGCCGTTTAGCGGGTTTGAGTGAGTCAGGAGTCATTTGTGAAATTATAAAAGAAGACGGAACGATGGCGCGCCGTGATGACCTTGATATATTTGGTGAAATACATAATTTAAAAACGGTGTTTATTTCTGATATTGTAGAGTATCGTTTAGCCAATGAGAGACTTGTAACTGAAATTGATGTTCGAGATAGAGATTTTTTCGGTGTAAAAGTCCAACAGCACACATTTGTTGATCATGATAAGATAGAGCATACCGCCGTTGTTTTTTATAAAGCTGGTGCTATAGCAAATGTCAGAGTTCATAATATTATTCCAGATATAGAGCTTTTGTTGAACCAAAAAAAATACAATAATCTTGTTGACTCTATAGAATATTTAAAGCAAAATAGCGGTGTTTTAGTGTTTATAAATAAAACGAATCATCAAGATAACGCTGCCATGAAAGAGTTTGGAATTGGAGCACAGATACTTAAATCTCTGGGAATCTCTAAAATGAACCTTATAACCTCCACTAAACCGACCGATTTTGTAGGTTTGAGCGGATTTGGTTTGGAAGTAAATGAGACGATTGAAATATAGTGTTTATTTGAGCATAAGGGATTTAAAAATCCTTTTTATGCCCAAAATAGGTGTTGGAACAAAATTTTAATACCGATTCCTATAAGCACAATCCCACCTAAAAATTCAGCCTTATTTTCTAGATAACCGCCTCCGCGTGAGCCAATATACATGCCAAGCAAGCTAAAGATGTATGTGATAAGCCCTATGATTATCATGGATAAGAATGGGTTGAGTGCAAGCAAATTAAGAGTAAATCCCGCTGCCATGGCATCTATACTTGTTGCTATAGCTAAGATGAGTAACACTCTGTTTGTTATTATGGAGATTTCGTCTTCAGTATTTTCTCCAAAACTTTCGTACACCATTTTTGCACCTATAACACTCAGTAAAACAAACGCAATCCAGTGGTCTATAAAAGAGATAAAACTTCCAAGTCCAAGATTGGCAAGATAGCCAAAGAGAGGCATAAATCCTTGAAATAAGCCAAATAATAGTGCAACTTTGAGTGCTAATGTTTTATCAAAACATTTGTTCTTAACACCAAGTCCGATAGAGACCGCAAAGGCATCCATACTGAGTGCAAAAGCGAGGAGAATAACTTCAATCATAATAAAAATCCTTAGAGTTTAATAAGATATCATAGCGAATATTTCTAAAGTCTTTGGTATAAGGTAAAACTTAAAAATTGGCTATAATAAATAAAAATTTAAGAAGTGACTTTACGCTCTTTTGTAAAAAGAGCGTAAAATACCCTGTAATTCTCGAAAAACAAAGTTTTTTGTAGCTTCAGGGGGTTGTAGAGATATCAATTAAAAGTAGAGAATACATGAGAGAATTTTTTAAAAAAGTAGTTGATAATAGTGAAATAAATATTGAATTTGAGACGGATGCTCCTCTTTACAAAAAAGAAAATCCTTGGCTTTTTAGCGTTTTTATTAAGTATGCGAACTTAGACGAAACAGAAGATAGGTATGAAGATTTTTTAGACTCAAAAGAGGCACTGATTATTGCCCTAGAATACACTAATAAAGCAAAATATATAGGGAGCAGAATTGTAGACGGCTGGAGTGAATTTTATTTTTGTTGCTCAGACGCAAAAGAACTGGATTCTATTGTCTCTAAAATGCTCTCTTCTAGCAATTATGTCCATGAAAGCAATGTTGTCAGAGATACGAAATGGAATTTTTTTGAGACGCAACTGTTTCCTACTGAGTTAGAATTGCACCATATTGAAAGTGCAAAAATTATTTTTCTTCTCAAAGAGGAAGAAGATGATTTGAGTATTGAGAGAGAAGTGGAGCATTATGCAGCATTTGATACTCTAACGCAAAAAGAGAGATTTATAGCAAATGCACTGAAGCTTGGATTTGCTTTTAAAGATGACATTGCAACAGATGAGTATGAGCATGGAGTAGCTTTAGTGAAGATTCACACACCAAAAGAGGAAGTAGTGCAAAAAGTTGTTGAAGAGCTTTTTCAAGAGATAAAAAAAGAGCATGGTTCATATGAAGGGTGGAGTACGACCTTGGCAAGCGAAGAAGAAAATATCGAGCTATGAATAAAATTTTTGCCATTACAGGAGTTATAAACTATGCTGCAGTTGTTTTTTTAAATGCTTTTACCGATTTAGGGCATAAAATAATCATCCAAAATACCATTTTTAAAGTGTATGACGGCGATATTCAAATTGTTTTAACAGCTATTGTAAACGCTCTTGTTTTGTTCCCTTTTATTCTCATATTTTCCCCTTCAGGATTTTTAGCAGACAAATTTCCAAAAAATAAAATTATGCAACACTCAGCACTTTTTGCAGTTGTCATCACTTTAGGCATCACATACGCTTACTATCAAGGGTGGTTTTACACAGCTTTTTTCATGACTTTTTTACTTGCACTTCAAAGTGCGATTTATGGACCTGCGAAATATGGTTATATTAAAGAGCTTGTTGGAGTGAAGTATATAACAGCAGGCAATGGAGTGGTTCAAGCAACGACAACGGTTGCTATTTTGAGCGGCATAATATTTTACACTGTTTTGTTTGAGGGGATGTTTGATAATTCTTTAACTACAAAAGAGGATATATTAAAAGTTATAGCCCCTCTTGGATGGCTTTTAGTGGTGAGTTCTCTTATAGAGTGGTTTTTAACTTTCAAACTTCCGGATAAAATGCAATACGCAAGTCAACAACATTTTAGACCAGAGCAATATATAAAAGGTGCTTATTTACGAAAAAATTTGAAAATCATGACAAGAAAAAAAGAGATATACGAAGCCATTATTGCTTTATCTCTTTTTTGGTCTATTTCTCAAGTCGTGTTAGCTATTTTTGGTGAGTATGCAAAGAGTGCGTTGGGTATAACAAACACTGTTTTTGTCCAAGGTGTTATGGCACTAGCAGGTATTGGGATAGTTGTGGGTTCGATTATGGCAGCGAATTTTTCAAAATATTTTATCAATACTGGTTTGGTTGCCATTGGTTCCTTCACTATAACAGTGATAGTTTTTTGTATCCCTTTTATCTCGTCGCTGAGTGTTATGGCTTTTATGTTTATTATTTTTGGAATCGCAGCAGGTTTGTTTATTGTTCCACTCAATGCGCATATACAGTTTTTGGCCCCCCGTGTTCATCTAGGGACTATTATAGCTGGGAGTAATTTTATTCAAAATATTTTTATGTTTGGATTTTTAGTTTTAACAACACTATTTGCTTTTTTTGGGATGAATTCTGTGTTTTTATTTTATCTTATGGGGCTTGTAGGTTTGTATTTGAGTGTGATGGTTTTTAAAAGATATGGTGTTATGACATTTTGGGCGATTATGGAACTTATCTCAAAAACGCGTCATATTTATAATTATGTTGGATTAGAAAATATTCCACAGACAAAAGGTGTTCTTCTTTTGGGAAATCATGTCAGTTGGATGGATTGGATTATTATTCAGCTTCCTATGAAACGGCGTATCAATTTTTTAATGGACAAAGAGATATATTCTTGGCGTTTTTTTCACCCTCTGTTTAAAATAGGTGAGGCTATTCCTGTCTCTCAAAAAGCTTCTAAAGATGCTTTTAAAGAGGCGTTTAACAGACTGCAAAAAGGGAACATAGTTGCTTTATACCCTGAAGGCGCTATTAGCAAAGATGGTCAATTGGGTGAGTTTTACCGAGGATATGAGTTGATTGCTCAAAATTATGATGGAGTTATTGTTCCTTACTTTATTGAGGGAGTTTTTGGAAGTATGTTTTCAAAGTATAAACCAAAAAGAGTGAAAAATTTTTTACGCAGAAGAAAAATTAATGTGTACTTTGGAGAGGCTATCTCTAAAGATACAAAAGCAGAAAAATTACGGCATATCATCCTAAACTTGAAGGAAAAAAATGAAATTAAATAAGCCCAAACACAATCTTTTTAAAAACGGCATGTACGCTATAGAGGGCTTTATAGATATTGTTAAAAATGAAACTTCTTTTAAATGGCAGTTGTTTATGTTTTTTGTTATGGGGATGATTGCTTGGATATTGCCAATTAGTTTTAGTCTATCAAGTATCCTTTTTTTATCTCTTTTTATACCGATTTTAGCAGAAGTTGCTAATAGTGCCATAGAGAGAGTCGTTGATTTGGTAACAAAAGAGTATCACATCCTTGCAAAACAGGCAAAAGATGTCGGTGCGACTATGGTTTTGGTAAGTTTGGTTCTAACAGCATTGATTTGGTGTGCGGTTTTGTTAGTTGCATTTGATGTTGTTTAGCTTAGGCGTTAAATTTATCCAAATTGAGAGAGATTTCTTTGTCACAAAAACAATTTTTTAGGAGTAATAAAGTATAGTTACGGGTTTTTGTGACAAGGACTATTTTTATATTAGGAGAAAAATTTTGAAAACAACATTGATTATTGGTGCAGGTGGCGTGAGCCGTGTGGTTGTGCATAAATGTGTACAAAATGCAGATGTATTTGGAAAAATAGTCTTAGCAAGTAGAAGCATTGGTAGATGCAAAGTTATCAAAAGTGAACTTCCTCACGCTAACATTGAAATAACTACCGTTGATGCAGACAGTACAGATGAAGTGGTGAAACTAATTTTAAAATGCCAAGCTGATATTGTTATCAATGTTGCCCTTCCGTATCAAGATTTAACTATTATGGATGCTTGTATTGCAACAAAAACTCCTTACCTTGATACTGCAAACTATGAACATCCTGATGAAGCAAAGTTTGAGTACAAACTTCAGTGGCAAAGAGACGCCAAGTTTAAAGAAGCTGGCATCATGGGACTTTTGGGAAGCGGTTTTGACCCAGGGGCGACAAACGTATTTTGTGCATATGCGCAAAAACATTACTTTGACGAGATTCACACTATTGATATTTTAGACTGTAATGCGGGTGATCACGGCTACGCTTTTGCTACAAACTTTAACCCTGAAATCAACCTTAGAGAAGTCTCTTCAAAAGGGCGCTACTGGCAAAAAAATGAAGATGGGATAGGGGAGTGGATAGAGACTGCGCCGATGGAGATTATGCAAGTTTGGGATTACCCTGAAGTGGGTCCAAAAGATTCTTATTTACTCTACCATGAAGAGATGGAGTCACTTGTTAAACACATCAAAGGTTTAAAACGTATTCGCTTTTTTATGACTTTTGGTCAAAGCTATTTAACACATATGAAATGTTTGGAAAATGTTGGCATGCTCGGCATTGAGCCTGTGGAACACAAGGGGATGAAAATAGTTCCTATGGAGTTTTTAGCAACTCTTCTTCCAGACCCTGCTTCACTTGGACCAAGAACTAAAGGCAAAACAAACATCGGTATTTTAGCTGAGGGGATCAAAGACGGTAAAAAAAGAAAAATCTATATTTACCAAGTAAAAGACCATGAAGCGTGTTATGCAGAAGTGAAGGCTCAGGGCGTCTCTTACACGACGGGTGTTCCTGCGATGATTGGTGCAAAACTGATGCTCAAAGGGATTTGGAGCGGAGTGGGCGTCTTTAACATGGAACAAATGGATCCTGATCCTTTCATGGAAGAGATGATGACGCAAGGTCTTCCGTGGCAGATAAAAGAGTTCAATGTAGAATAGTACAAAATCATAAAATTCTGATAAAATTAACAAAAAATAATTTTTAGGAATTAATGATGACATTTGAGAGTATAGTCAAAAATATTGATACTATGCCGCCATTGTCTGATATTGCAAGAGTCATGCAAAGTCTTTACTCTAGCGGTATTGAGAATGTAGATATAAAAAAATTAATACGCATGATTGAGTCAGATGTTATGCTCACTGCTAATATTTTGAAGATGATAAATTCGCCATATTATGGTTTTAAGCAGAAAATTTCATCAATATCCCAAGCGGTAACTCTCTTTGGAAGCAGAAAGATTTATGCATTAGTTATACATTTCGCAATAGGAAATCAATTAAAAGCAGATACTGCTATATATGGATTTAATAATGCCCAATTTAACGAAATGTGTATTTTACAAAGTTCTTTGATGATGCAATGGTATGCAAAAATAGACTTAAGAGACACGCATATATTGACATCCATCGCCCTTATTATGGAATCTGGAAAAATTATCATTTCTAAAGAGTTGCATGCGAGCGAGTATCTTGAAGAGTATAGAAAAGGCTTCTTGGCATGCACAAATATTCAAGATTTTGAGCAAGAGTTTTTAGGCACGACGTCGTACTATTTAAGTTCTGTTTTATTCGAACATTGGGATTTAGAGCCATTGTATGTAAAGGTGCTGAAAAATTTGGATATTTCAAGTCAAAATGACAAAGAGATAGATGTTGTTATACAACAATATATAAATGCTNNTTGATGTTATCAGAACGGCTATAAATTTAAAAGAGGTTTTGACTGATCAGTCGATAAAAAAAGCTGTGCAAAAGGTTCGTGACATGAAACTTGATAGTGAACGTTTTGAAGCGGTTGCACTTAGAATAAAGAAAAAATATGAAGAATTATAAAGAGATCAATACACCATGTTATGTCTGTGAAGAGGAACTTTTAGAAAATAATTTAAAAATCCTTGACTACGTACAACAAGCAAGCGGTGCTAAAATTATTTTAGCGCTTAAAGGCTTCGCCATGTGGAGCACTTTTGACACCGTTTCAAAGTACTTAAAAGGGTGTACTTCAAGTGGACTTCATGAGGCTCGCTTGGCAAGAGAAGAGTTTTGCAAACACAATCCAAAAGCCGAGGTTCACACCTATTCACCCGCTTTTAAAGAAGAAGATATGGAGGAGATTGCGAAGATTTCCGACCATATTGTTTTCAATTCACCTGCGCAGCTTTTTAAATATAAAGATTTAGTCAAGAAAATCAATTCACATGTCGAGCTTTCTCTGCGAATAAACCCTGAAGTTTCTTCCTCTCCAAAAGATATTTATAATCCATGTGGCATTTACAGCCGTCTTGGAACTACACTTGCAAACTTCGATGAGAGCGTTTTAGAACATATTGACGGACTTAACTTTCACGCACTATGTGAGCAAAACGTAGATGCGCTTGAAGAGG
>DJAA01000030.1:0-198 GCA_002428085.1 Sulfurimonas sp. UBA6014
AACTCATGCGATAATAATTCAAAAATCTTTCTCTATATAAATCTTCTGAATATTTTTTTGCATTTACAAGTGCTGGGAAAATGGAGCTATTTAGTAACATAGGAATAAATCCAAAGGTTTCAATTAATCTTAATGCTACACTGTAATATCCAACTTCCTTGCTACCTATCATCTCTTGAAGCATAACTTGATCTATTC
>DJAA01000030.1:286-7693 GCA_002428085.1 Sulfurimonas sp. UBA6014
TAAATAAACCCACATGCCAACACAAAACTATCAAAAAGCACTGTCCAAGCAAAAGCCACTAACGGAGCTTCATTGAAGATAAGGACTATTTTGACTGCACTTGAGAGAAAGAGGCTGATGACGTTTGCGTAAACGATATATTTACTCATCACTTTGGCTTGAAAGTAAAAGTCGATGATATTAAAGCTTTGAAATACGGTGGCACTTGCTACGATAAAGACGATGATATTTGTGGCATGGTCGTTTGAGGTGAAGTTTACGGCTAGGGCTAAAACAGCAAGCACGCCAAAAGCGCCCATGAGCTTGAGCCAAAAGGCTGTGCCTATGAGCTCATCTCTACGGCTTTCATCTTTGACAAGCTCTCGTACCACGATACCATCAAGTCCGAGTGTAGCGATGGCGGTAAAAAGCCCGACAAAACTCTGGGCATAACTAAAGAGTCCAAACTGCTCGGGACCCAAATAACGAGCTACCCAAATCCCTACAAAAAGCCCCACAACCATGCGAAGAATTTTTTCGCCAAAGAGCCATGAGGTGTTTTTGAAGTACTTCATGAAGCCTTGGTGAGAGCGGAGGGATTTGAGTTTTTTTATCACTTAAGCTTCTATCCATTTTTTTGATGTGGCAAAATACTTCTTATCATTTACGCTCAAATGATGCAAATTGATTGCATTTTAGCACACTTCGATTGAATTTTCCTGCTCACTTTGATGTTGAGCTTTGAAATATTTACTTCAAATGGTATAATCGCGAAATTATTTTAAGTACACTCTCACAAAAGGTTCATGATGGGTCAGACTATAACTGAAAAAATATTTTCACACCATGTTGGTCGCGAGGTTTTTGCAGGTGAAATCATCCGCTGTCATATTGACATGGTTATCGGAAATGATATTACTACCCCTATTTCTATCAGTGCTTTTAACCAAAGTGGCGCTGAGAAATTGGCAAATCCTGATGGGTTTGCTCTTGTTCTCGACCACTTTATCCCCGCTAAAGATATCGCCTCTGCAAACCAAGCTAGAATCTCTCGTGATTTTGCAAAAAAGCATAAACTCAAAAACTTTTTTGATGAAAAAGATATGGGCATCGAGCACGCGCTTTTACCTGAAAAAGGGCTTATCGTCCCTGGCGACGTCATCATCGGAGCCGATTCTCACACGTGTACACACGGAGCACTTGGCGCTTTTTCTACGGGTATGGGCTCAACCGATTTGGCGTTTGCGATGATTACGGGCGGCAACTGGTTTAAAGTTCCTGAATCTATCAAAGTCGTTCTAAGCGGCAAACCAGGGCTTTATACAACTGGAAAAGATATCATCCTAGAAATCATCCGCATGATTGGCGTAGACGGCGCACTCTATAAAACTTTGGAGTTTACTGGAAGCACGATAGCGCATCTAAACATGGATGATAGATTTTCTATGTGCAACATGGCGATAGAAGCGGGTGCAAAAAGCGGTATCGTCGCGTATGATGATGTCACAAAAGAGTTTCTTAGTGACAAAACTTTAGCACGTGAGCCTCGTATTCACCACTCAGATGCCGATGCTAAATACGACATGATTTTAGAGATAGATGTGGCAAAACTTGAACCCGTTATAGCGTATCCATTTTTGCCATCAAATGGGCATAGCATCACACAAGCGGTCAAAGACAAAATCAAAATAGACCAAGCATTTATAGGCTCATGTACAAACGGAAGATTAGGCGATTTAAAAACTGCCGCTGAGATTTTAAAGGGCAAAAGAGTCCATGAAGATGTTCGCCTTATCGTAACTCCAGGGACGCAAAAAATCCTTCAAGAAGCCTACAGACTCGGCTACATGGACATTATCATAGATGCTGGCGGCGTTGTGAGCAACCCTACTTGTGGCGCTTGTTTAGGTGGCTATATGGGAATCCTTGGAGATGCAGAGGTCGCGGTTTCCACTACGAACCGAAATTTTGTCGGTCGTATGGGGTCGCGAAGCTCAAAAGTGTACCTTGCCAACTCCGCAGTTGCAGCGATTTCGGCACTCACGGGATACATTTCAGATCCAAGGATTTAAAAATGCAACAAACAAATCAACGAAAGTTAACTCACTCAAAAAGGAACACAATGAAGAAAATACTCTTAATACCTGCGCTTATGCTCAGCGTTTCAGCCATGGCTGCGGACTACGAAATCACACCGGTAATCGGTTATAACATAGCAGAGGGAAACCTCGGAATTGAAAACCAAGCACTTGTCGGTATTGAGGCTCAATACAATGGATTTGAGAGCGTACTAAAACCTGAGCTCTCTGTGCTTTATACAAATGCAGAGTATGAAGATACTGATACAAGCACAAATATCTACCGCATCGCTCTCAATGGGGTATATGAGTATGAAAAACTAGGCTTTATGACTCCACTTGCAAAAATTGGTTTTGGGTATGAAACACTCAATACGCACCTTGTAGAAAACGAAGACAGCCCGTTTGTAGATGTAGGCGTTGGCGCAAAAGTTCCTTTTACAGAGAGTATCGCGTTGAAACTTGAGGCAGTTTATATGCTCAAAAACAACGACAACAGATGGGATAACAATCTTGCACTCTTGGCAGGTATCAACATCGCATTTGGTGCAAGTGAGCAAAAAGCGGCTCCTGTTGCCCAAGAAAAGCCAATTGTAGCTGAGCCTGTAAAAGAGGAAGTTGTTGCAGAAGCTGCTGTAATCGTTGATGGCGATGATGATAAAGATGGCGTTTTAAACTCTGCTGATGCTTGTCCTACTTCAAATGCAGGCGACAAGGTAGACGCAAAAGGGTGTTTAGTTGATGGCGATGATGACCAAGATGGCGTTTTGAACTCTGTTGATGCTTGTCCTACTTCAAAAGCTGGTGAAAAAGTAGATGCTTCAGGCTGTGCGACACTTGTAAACTTACATGTTAAATTTGACAATGCAAAGTACACAGTAGATGCTCCATCTAAAGTCAATATCCAAAAATTTGCAAATTTTTTAACTACAAACACAAACTATTCTGCAAAAATCATGGGCTATACTGACAGTGTCGGCAATGCTCAAAATAACCAAAAGCTCTCACAAAAAAGAGCAAACATTATCAAAGAAATGCTTGTAGCAAAAGGTGTAGAGGCTACTAAAATAGAAGCAATCGGTATGGGTGAAGCTGCTCCAGTGGCAACAAACGACACAGCTGAAGGTCGTGCTCAAAACAGAAGAATCGAAGCAGAGCTTATCAAAAACTAAATGCTAGATATCTCTTGCATCCTCTTTGCAGGCGGCAAAAGCAGTCGAATGGGAGAAGACAAAGCGCTTCTTCCCTTTGGCTCTTTCAAAACACTCACACAGTTTCAACTCCACAGACTTCAAAAAATCTTCAAAAATGTTTACATATCATGCAGAGATGCCCGTAAATTTGACTTTGAAGCAAGCTTCATAGAAGACGTAAGAACAGAGGGTATTTTTGCCCCAACAGCAGGTTTTGTAGCGATATTTGCAGAGTTACAAGAGGAGCGTTTTTTCGTCCTAAGCGTGGACGCCCCTTTTGTAGGCGAAGAAGAGATACATAATATTTTTCAAAATGACACTCAAGAGAGCGATGCAACTGTAGCAAGAGTATTTTGTGAAGTCCAGCCAATGTGCGGCATTTATCACCGCTCATTAGAAAAAGAATTTAGAACTATGTTAAAAACTGATACCCATAAGTTAGGCTTTTTGCTCAAAAACTCCAAAACAACTTATGTCGATTTTGAAGACGAAAAGCCCTTTGTAAACCTCAACCACCGCCATGAGTATGAAGAGGCTCTAAAGCTTCTTCATTAAAACGTTTCATTACAAACCAATTTTCCATACTTTCTCTTGGAAGCGATGGCTCTGCCTTGGCTATGAGCAGGCTTGAGAGTTCCAGCTTTTAAACACTCTCCGACCGAAGCCAAGGCATCGGTTCCAAGAGCATGCGTTATTTCACAGTCTCCAAAAGCAAGCCTATAGCGGACGCGTTCGTAACATCAGTCAAAAATCGTTCTACATATCATCTAAAGAGTATCCAATATAATCCACTCTATAATTTTTATATTTAGTGGCTAGCTTTTGTGCTTTTTCCTGAAGCGTGTTTATATCTATTTTTTTCGCTTGTCTTTTTACTTCAGCGATGAGTATAGTTTTAGCGTCATCATTCACCCCAACTATATCTATTTCGTTTTCGTTGCCTCTCTCCCAGTAGGTTCCTATATTTGAATACTGATTTGACAACTTTAGTTTTTCTATAAAATATTTCTCTAAAAAACGACCGCTGTATGTCGTATAGTCGCGATTTACTATCTCTTTCACATACGCATAATTTTCTATTTCGATGGCACTTTTATATTTGTATATAAACCTAAACCAAAAGTTAAAAAAGTTGTCTATTATCTCGTACCTCAGGGTTCTAGCACCCTCTTTTGCAAAGATTGGTTTGACCTTTTTAATGATGGTATATTCATTTTCCAGTCTATCGAGATAACCGCCGACATTTTTCCCCAAAATGCCCTCTATCTCGACTCTTGCAGTCTTTGAAGATGCTATGAGCGAAAGAATAGAAAAGTAAGTAGTGTACTCTTTTCCAAACTCTTCAATAAGCAAGTTTTTTCCCTCTTCGAGTAAAAGTGAATGCTCATCAAAAATCAACTCAAGTTGCGCTTGCAGGGTAAAAGCTTTTTTATCGACAAATATCTCAACATACTTTGCTACGCCGCCGGTTAGTATATAAAATGACAACAAGTCATCATGTGTAAACTCCGGATAGTTCTCTTGCAAAATCTCTTTGAGTGTTTTTACCGTGAAAGGTTTGAGGTGAATTTTATTGTTCGCACGACCAAAGAGCGGTTCGTTTTTATCTTCAAATATTTTCTTCATAAGCGAGTAAATAGAACCGCTCAAAACTAAATTCATTTTGGAAGTACCTTTGTAGTTGTCCCAGATGTTTTGCATGTCTGAATAGATGCTGTCATTTATCTGCAAAAACTCTTGGAACTCATCTATGACCAGCGTAAATGCTTTTGTAGTTGCTAAGTCCATGAGGTATTCAAAAAGCTCTTTAAACTTTGTTATCTGACCAAATACTTTCACATCTAAAGTGTTTTGAATAATAGAAACAAACTCTTCACAAAGCAGCGCTTCATTTTTCTTTGATACAAAAAGATATATTTTTTCTTTATACGCTTCTTGAATCAGCTTCGTTTTGCCAATTCTTCTGCGTCCGACTATAACTGTCATCTTTGAAGATATTTTTGAAGATGTTTCCATCTCTTGTAAGTTTTTTAGCTCTTTTTCTCTGTTATAAAACTTCATTTTATCTCACATTTGAGTAATTCAGGTTACTGTAATGTATTTTACTCTAATGAAGCTTAATGATTTTATAGAGGGATTAAAATATTTCCTTACAAACCAATTTTACATACTTTCTCTTGGAGGCGATGGCTTTGCCTTGGCTATGAGCAGGCTTGAGAGTTCCAGCTTTTAAACACTCTCCGACCGATGGCAGAGCCATCGGTTCCAAAGAGCATGAGTTATTTTACCACTTAAAGCTTTAGCGCAATATTTCCGTTATACACCGGAACTTGCTCGTAGCTTGCTCCCATTTCGTATGATTTTTCCTGCACGTTTGATTTGACGTAGTCGTAAAGTCTGCTTGTATTTTCGTTGTTGTTGATGATACCTTTCATAAGAAAGTACGAGAAAAGTCGATTGCTTTTTTCGTCATACTTATTTGAGTACTGTATGCCGCTTCCTGCACTGAGTACGAGCATTTTTGTTTTGTCAAAACTTACATCACGCGGCACCATTCTTGTTGCCGCGACTCCTTTCATGAGCGCTTGATTGTCATTTCCGCCACTAAAACAGCTGTCCACGAAGGCGACTATTTTTGAGGCTTTTGAGCTGCTCAGAGACATATAAATATTTTCAAGTTTGAACTTTTCATCATTTGCTACGTACTGCGGGCTCATGTCTTGCGCCAAAAGGTAAGGCTCATTTTTTTGTGTCGGGACGGGAATGCCGTGCCCTGAATAGTAAAAGTAAATAGTGTCGCCGCTTTTGACATGTGCGAGCATATCTTGGAGGTTATAACTTATTTTTCCGCTTGTTGCCTCTTTGTTTACAAGCATTCTCGTGTTTTTCTCCAAAATGCCGAGTCTCTTTTGCATAACCGCCCTAAACTGTTTTGCACTGTTTGCCGAGTAGGCTACGGGGTCGGTGTATTCGTAGTTTTCTATGGCGATTATGAAAAGCCATTTGCTTGCATCTTCTTGGCTCTGTTTTGCATTTTGAAGAAGGCTACCAATATCATCCACTCCGCCGCTTTTTTGCTCTAAAAGTGCTATTTGTGCTTCAAGGGCTTCTTTTTGCTGTTTAAGCTCTGCTTCTTTTTTTACGGAAGAAGTCATTTGTCTGTTTTTATTTTCAAGTTCAAACTTCTGTTTTTGCAGTTTGGCTATTTCTGGGTCTGTAGAGTAGTTTACCGAGCCTATGTTATACGCACTTTCGTTGAGAGCTAAAGATGTACTCAAAAGCGGAACCGCAGGCAAATTTAGGTTGCCCTCATTGATGGCTACGCTAATGTTTTCACTCTTAAAGTTGACATCACTGAGCATCGCAATGTAGGTTTTATTCGCGTGTTTTACGTCTATCTTTTTTAAAACAAGTTTGTCGTTTTCATAATCAAACACGACCTCAGTATCTAAATATTTGGCATTTCTCTCAAAATCTTGGGCTTCATTCAAAGGAACATCTATGGCAACTTTTTCGTTGAAACCGCCCTTAGTCGAGGCAATATTTGCATAAAATCTTTCACTGTCGGCATCGTATTTGAGGTCATTTTCCACAAAAGGCGTTCCATACACCGCCGCATAAGCTTCTTGCATCGAGGCAAGTGTCAGGGCTTTTATATTTTTTTGTTTTGTGGCGACTTCGTTGTTATAGTTGTCCGTGAGGGTTTTTACTCTCTCGTTGTAGGTTTTTACCTCTTGTGCGTAGCGGGTTTCGAGTGTTTTTAACTCTTTGGCTCTTTTTGCCCGCTCGTCCGCCACTCTAGCCTCAAAATCTGCGGTTTTTTCATACTTTCCTTTTACAAGCTCCTTGGCATGTGGAACTGTCGGTTTGTTTGGTTCCGGAGGAAAAACGGGTTTACTCACCTCCATACTTTTCTTTATAAGGTAGTTTGTCAATACAATCAACTCTTCCGATTTTTCAAGCTCATAAGGATTGGACATTTTCGGAAGTGCGACTTCAGTCGCACCCAAACTAGGTACGACTGAAGTCGTACTTCCATTACACCCCACAAAAACCAAACCCACAAAACTCAAAAATAGCACTTTAAAAACCATCACAAACACTCCTTAAAAAGATAAAATCAAAGGTCAAAGTTTATTGTCCCGCCCTAGCACACC